>NZ_KE992980.1:15276-25349 GCF_000466485.1 [Clostridium] symbiosum ATCC 14940
GTCCCCTGCGGAATTGATTCTGCCTCCTTCCCCCGGGAAGAGGATCGGCGGGACCAACGACTCCGCCAAGGATATCGGCCCCGTCCGCTGGCCTGCGGCGGCTGAGTGTCTCACGCTTTAAGTGGTGATGGGGGGTCTTGTCGCGGCCACCAGATATTACTTGACTTGACAATCTGGGGCCTGACCGGATGAACGTAGTGGCTGCGACAAGTTCCTCACCCCCTTGAGGCAAGAGGACAATCAGCCGCCGGAACGGACAGCGGACAGCGCGATAACCTGGATCTGAGTCTTTGGTCCCGCCGATCATCTTCCCGGGGGGGAAGGAGGCAGAATCAATTCCGCAGGGGACATAGGAGTCCGACAGTGCTTAGCGAGGTCCTTCACGAGCTTAGCACTGCTTCGCACTCCAAAGAGCGCAAGCGCTCCCCGAAGGAATTCATTCTGACCGGATTCCCCTTTCACGACAATCTTCAAGCCGGGACCAAAGACTCAGATACCAATCCCCCGTCCGCCGGCCGTTCCGGCGGCGTCCTCATCGACTCAATCAAATCTCTATGAAAGGATAACCATGTTTAAGAAGGTACAAAAACAATTGACAATACTCTACACTGTCCTTACCGGCAGTATACTTATCATACTTCTGGCCTTTATTTCTTACCGCAATATTTCGATCAGGGAGCAGCAGCAGGAGACTGACTTCCATAACCTCTGGTTCTCGGTCAGCTCCCGCCTGCAGTCCTACTCCTTCATCAGCGACGCTTATCTGGCGCAGATGGAAGTCACAAACCAGGCCGTTATTTATATAGAAGAGAATAGTTCGCCCCTCTTCTTCTCCGGCGCATGGACGCCTCCGACTGAGAGAGAACAGCTTATAAAAGCGGCAGTCACTGCGGCCGGACAGGAAGGTGTGGATCCCACACGCCCGCCTGTCTCGTCCTCCGCCAGCCAGACCAGCCTGCTCCGCATCCAGGGCCGCAAAGGCGATTGGTATTACGGGCGTGTTATGGTGCTGCCCACAGCGAAGGGCGCTAAAAGCCTTCTGATGCTCTCCTATATTACACCGCGATCCGTCCTGCTGCGCCAGGGTCTTTCACTCTTTGTCCTGACCGGAGCGGCCGGAATTCTCGGCATCCTGGTTATCAGCTGGTTTCTGACCGGGCGGGCGCTTCAGCCTGCAAGGGATGGAATCCGGAAGCAGAATGAATTTGTCGCAGCCGCCTCACATGAACTGCGTTCCCCTCTGGCCGTCATCCGCTCCAGTCTCTCTGCGCTGGAAAGTGAACTGCCCGGGGAAACAGGCAATCAGAATCAAACGGTCACACTGAGACAGCTCATAAAAAATTCCGACAGGGAATGCCGCAGAATGGCGAGACTAGTGGGGGATATGCTGCTTCTGGCGTCCTCCGACGCCGGAAACTGGGAACTTCACTACACACAGACTGAACCGGATACGCTTCTGATTGAAGCCTATGAAGCTTTCCTCCCGCTTTGCAGGGAAAAAAATATAAACCTCATACTGGAGCTTCCAAAGGAACCGTTCCCGCCGCTTCTTGCCGACCGGCAGAGACTGGAGCAGGTAATCACGATTCTCCTCGACAATGCCATCTCCTATACTCCGGCCGGAAAGGAAGTACGGCTGAAAATGTATAAAAAAGAAGGCAGCAGGCGGATCAGCGCCGGTTATTTCAGAACCGTAATTGAAGTTGCCGACACCGGAAAAGGGGTGCCCGATGAGATGAAGCAGAGAATTTTTGACCGTTTTTACCGGGGAGATGCCTCAAGAAAAGATAAAAAGCATTTTGGACTGGGACTCAGCATTGCAAAAGAGCTGACAGAGATGCACGGCGGAACTCTGGCCGTCCACGATAATCCGGGCGGCGGCAGCCGGTTTGTTGTGACGCTTACCCTGCAGCAGGCATGATGTCTTCCCGTTTATGAGATATGCGTTTGACAAAGTAAAAATGTGCTTGTTGCGATTATTTGATATTTTGTTTGACTTACCTACTGCTCCTAACATACAATTAAATCAGAAACCGGAGGGCCAGTATTTCACCTATCTTTATAGAAAAAAGGAGGAGGTATATGAGCAGCTATTATCAGGATAATTTAAATGCAAATGGACTCTACCAGGTATATCAGACCGAACTTCCAAGAATCCGGCAATATCTTCAGGCAGAAATTGACTACGTAAAAAAAGCTCTGACCGGCAATGAACACATCCTTGAAATTGGAGCAGGATACGGACGCATCATGAAGGAACTCTCTCCGGCCGCTGCCGCCGTCACAGGCATTGATCTTTCAGATAATTCCGTCCAGCTCGGAAAAGAATACCTGAAAGGCT
This sequence comes from [Clostridium] symbiosum ATCC 14940, assembly GCF_000466485.1. Taxonomy (GTDB): domain Bacteria; phylum Bacillota; class Clostridia; order Lachnospirales; family Lachnospiraceae; genus Otoolea; species Otoolea symbiosa. The sequence continues at coordinate 17,618 of NZ_KE992980.1, forward strand.
GCACCAACTGCCGTCTGCTGACAATGGACGCTCACAGTCTCACTTTTGACGGTGAGTTTGACGTGGTAATCTGCCTTCAGAACGGACTGTCGGCCGTTAAGGGGAATCCCGGCGAACTGATCCGGGGCTGCCTGAACGCACTGAAGCCGGGAGGCACGGCGTACTTCAGTACATACAGTGATAAAATCTGGGAAACCCGCCTGGACTGGTTCCGGGAACAGGCCCGTAAAGGCCTGCTAGGCGAAGTGGATGAAGAAAAAACAAAGGACGGCGTCATCATCTGCAAGGACGGCTTCCGTGCCGACACCTTCTCCAGACAGGATTTCATCTCCCTGGGAGAGGCATCCGGGTGCCGCTATGAGGTGGATGAGACGGATAGCTCCAGTTTGTTTTTGATTATTTATAAACATTGAGGTGGATGCGGGCGGGACGGCCGGAGGACATAATGGCAGAACGATAACCTGCACGCTTTGCGCACAGGTCACCGCCACCAATATAAACAGCAGTCCGATGCATACCAGATGGCATGTACCGGACTGCTGTTTTTACTGCAAATCAGTAAGAACATCCTCCCCATCCTTTAATGTCTTATCATATTTCTTATGATTAAATATCAGAATCGCGCAGCTGATTGTCGTTCCAAGCATAATGATCCCCGCAAACATGCCGCCGAAATTGGCAATGATCTTAACTCCGTTAACGCCAACCGTGGCTATCATAATGTAGGCAAGCGTCATAACGATAACGCCCCAGGCGATTTTTAACCAGGCAGGGGCTTCCGGGCTGTCAGGCGTGATTCCCTGTGTGGAAATACCGGCCATTGCAGTCATATTTGAATTGCAGGCAGTGACAACCGACAGAAAGATAAGAAGCAGGAACAGCGGAATAATCACCTGTGAGAACGGCATGCTTCTCAGCATTGAATAAGGAACTGCCTCCACACCTACGTTATTATATACGCCAACCAGATCAACCGCTCCGCTAATCTGGGCAAACAGGGAGTTTCCTCCTACAAGAATCATCCACAGAGCGCTTACCATTGCACATACGCCCACATATAATCCCAGCGTCTGTTTAACTGTTCTTCCATAGGCAATCCGTCCCATGAAAGCTCCCGATGTCGGCGCCCACGCCATCCAGCTCGCCCAGTAAAAGGTGGTCCACCACTGCGGCCACTGGCTGTCGGCGGAGGCTCCTGTCAACAGGGATTTTTCAAAGAAGTTTGCAACAAATCCGCCGAAAGCCTCTGTTCCCAGATTGAATACAAATGCAGTTGCACCGAAAAACAGGAGGAAAAGAAGGAAAACAACATAGCCGTAGACATTGATGTCGGCACATAATTTAATGCCCTTCTGAAGTCCGGAAACTGCCGTAGCAATAAAGATGGCTGCGATAACAATGGCCACAATCATCCACATGGATGCATTGCTTGGTATTCCGGTCAATTCCGCAATACCGCCTGACATATTCATGATTCCCTGTCCCAGGGAACCTGCCATGCCCGCTCCGATGCAGAACAGGGTCATGGCATCGATAATTTTAGAGGTGTTTTTATTGTCCGCATATTTTCCAAGCACCGGAGCCATTTCGGAGGTGATGGAAAACGGCCTCTTTGCATTATAATACATAAAACCGAAGACAACCGCCGGAACCGTATAAATTGCGTATGGAATAAACGTCCAGTGCAAAAACATCGTTTCCATGGAAAACTTAAGCGCTTCATTGCTCATCGGAAGAATTCCTGTCAGCTCCGTGGGAGGAGCGCTCAGATGGGCAATTGGCTCCGCAGGTCCCCAGAAAAGGACGCCCGCCGCCATAGTCGTTGTAAGGGCAATCGTAAACCATGAGAATGTGGAGATTTCCGGTTTTGCATCCTCACCTCCGATTCTGACATTTCCAAATTTAGAAAATGCGGCCGCAATAGCTACGAGAACTGTGCCCACCGCGATAATACTGAAGACCCATCCTACGTTTGCAATAATCCAGTTATTGATATTATTGATCAGGTTTAAAAATGTATCTTTGCTGATAAGGCTGACAACAACAATCAGCAGCAGCAATATAAACGGCGGGAAAAATGTCATTTTCCGCAGCTGCATGTTACCGTTCTTATTCTTTTCCATGAAACTTCCTCCTCCTTTGTTGTCTTGACCATTTCTCAGTTACTGTGAACAGTAACATTTATCTATCTGACAGAATTTTATAATCTTCCGGATGCCGGTCGGTCAGTACGGTATTAAATTCCCGTTCCTTTGCAACTCTCTCCAAGTCAATTTCCTGATATAAAATTCCTTCCTCCTCAACATCAAAAGCTGCCAGTACTTCCCCGATTGGACTGATAACCTGACTTTTGCCCGCAAAAATTTCCTCCCCGCTCTGTCCGCAGCGGTTAACCGCCGCCACATAAAGCAGATTATCAATAGCGCGGCAGGCAAGATTTAAATCCCACCATTCTTTAAAATAATGGCTCGCCCTCCATGCAGACGGTACCAGCATCAGCTCGGCGCCGCGAAGCGCCAGAATACGGCTCGTCTCAGGAAAGCATACGTCATAACAAATTACAATACCTATCTTTCCAAGCTTTGTATTCCATACCGGATACTCGTTTCCTCTCTGGAAATAAGTCCGTTCATCCCCCACCGGGTGGGATTTGGAATAAGTTCCTTCTATCTCTCCCTCATCATTAATCAACACTGCCGTATTTTCAGCCTCACCGTTTGCTGCCGCATAAATAATCGGGGCAGCCAGATAAACCGACAGCTCCGCCGCCAGTTTCCTCATAACCGTAACCGATTCGCCGTCCAATGGCTCCGCCATTTTCTTCATGGCCGGGATGTCACTTCCCAGATATCCCGTATTAAATGCTTCCGGCAGGCAAATCAGTGAAGCGCCGTTTGCAGCGGCTTCCCTGACCATCTCAGACGCCTTCCTGAGATTTGTTTCCTTATCTAAAAAAGCGAGATCCATTTGGATTAATCCCAATTTATATTTCCTCACCCTTATCCCCTTTCTGCTGTCAAAAAGACTCCCGTTTGGCGGTGAAAATGGCCCGTTTACCGACTTTTCACCGCCCGTCTGATGGCATAAATTACAATCGTAACAGTTCAGACAGCATGAACTGCTACTTGCCCCCCTGAACTTACAGATATTTATTGAAAAACTCTCCCATTGCATCCGCAAGAGCCTCAAACTTCGGATCTCCGTCGAACATCCACTCGTTATGTTTACCTTCTACATAATAAAGCTCTTTCGGTTCCTTTGCAAGGCGGTATGCCTCCTCCGCCTCTATTTTGTCATGGAGTTCATTATATCTGCCATGGCCAACAAACACGGCTTTGGGAGCCAGTTTCGGAAGCGTGGCTTCGATATTAAACCGGAGGAAAGACTCTGCGTAAACGCTGGACATTGGGGTCGGGAATTCTTCGCCTGTCGTCTGATTGGCCTTTTCTGAAACACCGCCGTCGATTCTCTTCAGCGTCTGATCAACATAGAAATCACCGCTCTCGTCAATATTCGGATAAAACTCATAGGGATGTCTCAGCACCGGATCGCCTGTTGTGGCACGTTTAATTTTATCGTCCTCCAGAGCTCTCAGCATTTTATGGTACTTATCATTTCCCATTCCCATACGCATCCAGCGCACGCCGTCAACAAAGGAATTAAGTGTGGCAACCGCCTTTACCGCATCCTCTCTTGCCGTGACCTCCACACATACGGCTCCGCCTACGCCCCAGCCGATTAAACCAATTCTCTGCGGATCAATCTCAGGCTGCGCTTTCATGAAATTCACCGCTGCCGCCACATCTTCCACTTCCCTCTCCAGTGTGGTATATTTTTCTCTTCCCTCGCTGGGCTTAAATCCACGGTAATCAAAACCCATGCATACATACCCTTTCGCAGTCATCGCCCTGGAGAACAAGGCGGGATATACCATGTTAAGTCCTGTCCATCCAGAGTTTGCAATAATACACGGCCGTTTCTCCCCATCTTTATAATCATCCGGAAGATATACCGTTCCTGCCATCTTGTCACCTTCACTGTAAAATACTACTTCCCTTGTTTTCATAACATATCTCTCCTTTTTGTTGAAATACTAAATTTATTCCTTGTTTTTCTCTATATCCCTGTCGCAATGTCACTATACATCTTTTTTTGGTATATTTCAACCTTTTATCATCGCAATATTCCTTTTTCATCCTTTTTGCCAATTATACTCGGCTGTTTTTGTTCAATTTTACAACAAAAAGGTTCAAATATGCCTTTTTATAATTCTATTAATTTCTTTTTGTTTTATAATATTTGACACGGATTTCCGGCTGCCGTATAATAAACATAACTTTACTGTTTAAGGCATGACGAGCTGCCCAATAGCCGCATTGCGGTCTGAAAATCTAACTATAACGACTTAATGAATGAAAAGGAGACGTTGTTTATGGAAAATAACATTCTCGATACTATCACCCAGATAAAAGATGTACTGCCCAAAAAGCAGAGAACACTTTGTAATTTTATTGTTTTGAATTATGTGGAAGCCGGTATGATGACCGTAGCCGAACTGGCGGAACGTTCCGGAGTCGGAGCAACTACCGTTATGCGTCTTGTTAAAACGCTGCATTATGACAGCTACAGCGATTTCCGCCGCGCTTTACTCAATGTATCCCTGAAGAACAATGCCTCGTCTTACATTGGAATTAAGAACAGTTTTCAGAAAGCTTCCAGCAACTCTGATTCAGATATCCTGCATGCGCTCTGGTATGACACCACTCATACGGTTGAAAATTTCATTACGCCGAAAAATATCGAGCAGCTTGACAAGGCTATTACCCTGATGATGGAGGCATCCCGAATCAATCTGCTGGGACTTCGCTCCTCGCGTACTGTATCCCTGTACCTGGAATCGGCCATCGACCGCTTCTATCCTCATGTCAGGCAGCTCAGCAACGAAAGCGAATTCTTGTATGATAAAATATTCCGCCTGAGTGCGGAGGAAGATATTATTATCATTTTTTCGGCCTGGCCCTGTACCAAACGGACAATTGACGTATCTGCCATCTGCCGCGATCGCCACGTGCCAATCATTCTAGTTACAAACACGTCCCTGAATCCGATTGCCCGCTATGCCGATATTGTTATCGATACAAACTCTGTCAACAGCGGCTGCGGTATTCTTCCGCTTATGTTTATAGCAGAGGCCCTCACTGCCGAACTGGCCCGCCGGCTCGGCCCCGATTCCATGAAAATACTTGAGGAACTGGAATCAGAACTTGATAAAGCCGATGTCTTTATGCGGTAATCTCTTTCATGACGGGCCGACACGCTGTGCGCCGCGTGAACAGGCCGCCGTCTTAATAGGGAGGAAGGAAATTACGATTTTACAAAGATTTTCAGCCCATAAAAATCAGAAAATATAGTTTGTCTACCATACTAAAGGCCCAAATAACGGGCCTTTTATTTTTCGGTTCGAATCGGCCCGGCCAATCATCTTATCGCCTTGGAATCCCCCCCCCGTCTGTCTCCTATTCCCGCTCTTTTGCCACGTCATTCTACCGCCCTAATCAATAAAAGCATAACAATACCATTTAAAAAGTATTTTTATTCCGTTTTGAAAATACAGTATTTACTATTCCTTTTAAAGGTGTTACTATATCCTTATCTCAAAAACGGTATTTTTATTCTTATTGGAGGCTTTATGAAACAAATGCACTTTATTTCGGAATCATATCGCCAAATTGCAAAAGAGCTGATTAAAGGGGGTTATGATCTCCACACACATACCGAACCCTCTGCTTTTCACCGGGCATTAGACGATTTTGATCTCGTCCGTGAGGCCGGAGAGGCGGGCATGGCGGGTGTCCTGATTAAGGCGCATTACGGATGTACGGCGGCCAGGGCAGCTCTGGTGAATCTGCACAGTAACAGCGCCGCAAAGGCATTTGGCGGCCTGGCTCTTAACCAACCTGTCGGCGGTCTCAATCCCTATGCCGTAGAAAACTCCCTGAAAATGGGAGCTGTCATCATCTGGATGCCCACCAGAGATTCTGAAAACTGCCTGAAATTCGGCGATATGCCGGGAGATTTTTTCCAACGCCCCGGTATCTCAATTTTTAATGAGAACAGAGAGCTGAAAAAAGAGATATTCGAAATCTTTGATATTATAAAGAAATACGGCGCCTGTCTCGCCACGGGCCATCTTGATACGAAAGAGGCCTATTTACTGTGCAAAACGGGACGAAAGCATGGTGTCAATATGATATTAACACATCCTGAATGGAATCGCACCAAATCCAGCGGGGCAATTCAAAAAGAACTGGCCGATACCGGAGTCCTGATCGAAAAAAACTGGCTGAACATTGCCGAAGGCTCTGTTTCTGCTGAAGAAATGGCATCTAATATCAGAAATTCGGGCGTTAATCACGTATATCTGTCCACCGATCGGGGACAGGCCGGGTTTGAACATCCCGTGGAAGGAATGCTTTGTTTTATAGAAACCCTTTTGGCACAAGGTTTTTCAGAAAAAGAAATAAAGACTATGCTATGTACGGTTCCCGGTTTTATTGTGAGCCGGAATACTACTGGTTAACAGTTCAGACGGCCATTGACAAAGCCTGTTTTTTATTATACATTGAACACAGTTTAGATATGTTCACAAGCGAGTCAAGAAAGGAATACGACAGATGAAAACACTACTCCTCTATGCAACCAAGTCAGGCGCCGCCCGGGAATGTGCCGAACTGCTGGCAAAGGAGCTGACGGACTGCACTGTATGTGATCTCAGGCATGCCATCCCCAATCCCGAATTATTTGACACGATTATAGTCGGCTCCGGCATCCGGTTCGGTAAAATCTACAAACCGGCTGCAAAGTTTATCCAGCAATATAAAAATGTACTGCTTACTAAATCGGTTTCTTTCTATTTCTGCAATTGCGAAACTGAAACATTTCAGAATGCAGTCGAAAAAAACATTCCGAAGGAACTGCCCATGCATGCGGATTGCATAAAATCCTTCGGAGGAAAAATGCCGTTTAAAAAAGCACAGAATATGAACTGGCTGAAAACAGAAAACAAAGATGCCTTCCTTAAAGCCGTCCTGCCGGATAAAGAAAAGATAAAACTAAATTTCAAGAGACTGACCTCGGCTGAAGATGCCATGTATCCAGCCGCAATGGCCTTATATGCCATGAGCTTCCCCGCCCATGAGCAGAGGGAAGAGGCATCTCAGAAAAAAATTCTGGAATGCAGTCAATACCATTTTGACTTGATTTATGACGGAAACGCTTTTGCCGGAGTCATCTTGTACTGGGAAACAGAGAACTTTATTTATGTAGAGCATTTCTGCATCAATCCAAAGATGCGAAACCGAAGATATGGCCAGAGGGCCTTGGAATGGTTGGGGAAAAAGGAGAAAACCATAATTCTGGAAATCGATCCGCCCTCGGATGATATTTCAATCCACCGAAAGTCGTTCTATGAGCGGTGCAGTTTTAAAGAGAATGCATTTTCACATGTACACCCGCCGTATCACAAAGGAAATACCGGACATGAGCTGGTAATCATGTCTTCCCCCGGTACCTTGTCTCCAGAAGATTATGAGTCGTTTCATTCCTATCTGAATCATACGGTTATGAATGGACTCTTCCCGGCAGATATGCCGTAAGCTTCCAAACACGTCGCCGGCATCGCTGGATGGAGAAGGAGACACTGTGGTTTTGTTTTCGCAGGGCGGAGCCGGAG
>NZ_KE992981.1 GCF_000466485.1 [Clostridium] symbiosum ATCC 14940
GGACGCGTCCTCCAAACCTCAGTTAAATCTCCATGATGTTGGGGTCAGCTAAATATCTTTGACAATTTCCGCTTCCGTGTTATAATTGAAAAGGAAAACTGAAAACTATCTGCTATGTCGGTTATACGGTGGATTTATCAAAGTGAACGGCATAGCATAATACAAAAGGGTGGAACCGCGAGCCGACATGCCCGCCCCTTGCAGCGATTTTACTGCAGGAGGCGTTTTTTTATTTAACAGGGAAGTCCGGCTGTTAAATAAAAACCGCTCCGCGGGATTCCATCGTGTTTCAGCAGGTTTATATATGAAATAAATGATATATCAATTGCTTAGACGGCAAAATACAAAGAAGGAGACAAATCATGATTATTACTTTGAAGGATGGTTCCCAGAGAGAATACACAGAACCAAAATCCATAATCGATATCGCTTTTGGTATCAGTGAAGGCCTCGCACGGGCGGCCTGTGCAGGAGAACTGGACGGCCGTACCGTTGACTTAAGAACTGTTGTGGAAAAAGACAGCTCTTTGAATATTCTGACGGCAAGGGATCCGGAGGGCCTCTCCGCCATGCGTCACACCTGTTCCCATGTTCTGGCAGAAGCAGTGAAACGTATGCGCCCGCAGGCTAAGCTGACCATCGGTCCGTCGATTGAAAACGGTTTTTACTATGACTTCGATACGGAGCCGTTTACAAGAGAGGATCTGGACAACCTGGAAAAAGAGATGAAAAAAATCATCAAAGAAGGCCAGAAGCTTGAAAAATTCACCCTCACCAGGGAGGCCGCCATCCGCCTCATGGAGGAAAGGGATGAACCGTATAAAGTGGAATTGATTCAGGAACTTCCTGAGAATGAAGAAATTTCATTCTACAGGCAGGGCGGCGATTTCACCGATCTCTGCGCGGGCCCGCATCTGATGAGTACAAAACCGATTAAGGCATTCAAGCTTATCTCCTCCTCGATGGCTTACTGGAGAGGTGATTCGAGCAAGGCGCAGCTTCAGAGAATTTATGGAACTGCTTTTGCATCCAAAGAGGAGCTGAACGCTTATCTGGAGCATCTGGAAGATATTAAAAAACGCGACCATAATAAGCTGGGCCGTGAAATGCGCTTATTTACAACCGTTGACGTGATCGGTCAGGGCCTGCCCCTTCTGATGCCTAACGGTGTGAAAATCGTCCAGCGTCTTCAGCGCTGGGTTGAGGATCTGGAGGATAATGAGTGGGGGTATATCCGTACCAAGACACCTCTCATGGCCAAATCAGATTTATATAAGATTTCCGGACATTGGGATCACTATAAAGACGGAATGTTTGTCCTCGGTGATGAAGAAACCGACAAAGAGGTTTTTGCGCTCCGGCCGATGACCTGTCCCTTCCAGTATTATGTTTATAAAAATGACCAGCACTCCTACCGGGAACTCCCCCTGCGCTACAGCGAAACTTCCACCCTGTTCCGCAACGAGGATTCCGGAGAGATGCACGGCCTGACCCGCGTCCGCCAGTTTACCATCTCCGAGGGCCATCTGATTATCCGTCCCGACCAGGTGGAAGAGGAACTGGCAGGCTGCCTGGATCTGGCCGTTCACTGCCTGACCACGCTGGGCCTTCAGGACGATGTAACCTACCGTTTATCCAAATGGGATCCGGATAACCGCGAAAAGTATCTGGGCGATGAGGAATATTGGGAAAAAACCCAGGGCAAAATCCGTGACCTGCTGGTTGAGAAGAATGTTCCGTTTACAGAAGCCGACGGGGAAGCCGCTTTCTACGGACCGAAAATTGATATCCAGGCAAAAAATGTGTACGGCAAAGAAGATACCATGATTACCATTCAGCTGGACTGCGCTATCGCGGAGAATTTTGACATGTATTTTATTGACCAGAACGGTGATAAGGTACGTCCTTATGTTATCCACAGAACCTCCATGGGCTGCTATGAGAGGACGCTGGCATGGCTTATCGAAAAGTATGCAGGCAAATTCCCGACCTGGCTCTGTCCGGAACAGGTCAGAGTCCTTCCTATCTCCGATAAATATGAGTCCTATGCCGGAGAAGTGGCAAAAGAATTAAAGAAAAACGGCGTTTTCTGTTCCGTTGATAACCGTTCGGAAAAGATTGGTTATAAGATCCGCGAGACGAGGCTTGATAAGATTCCTTATATGCTGGTAGTCGGACAGCAGGAGGAGGCCGACAAGGCTGTTTCCGTCAGAAGCCGCTTTGCCGGAGATGAGGGCGTCAAACCTCTGGGTGAGTTTATTGAACAGATTTGCAGGGAAATTCGGACAAAAGAAATCCGCGTGGAGGTCGAGGGAGAAAAGTGATAAGCTGAACGCTCCGCACACGGCTCACCGCCTTTTATAAATAAAAAAGCTGGTATTACCGCACTGTTTTAAGCCGGTAATACCAGTTTTTTATTTATTTATTTATCTCATGTCCGGCAAACAGGGGATCATCCTGCCAGAGAACGGTCCGTCCTGCCTTTTGGGACGCCGGAAGGTCTATCAGCCTCTGGTTCTTCGAGCCTCGGAACCGGAGGGAGATATCGTATTCCTCTTCCACAAATCTGCCGTCCACCAGGATATCCAGCAGACTGAGCATCTCTTTTGTCACTTCACAGAAGGCTCTTTGGCCCTCCGACAAATCTGTTTCCAGCGTATAACCGGTATAGCACCATATATCCTTATCGGGATAAAGTGTTTTGACCTCCTTCAGGAAAGGGAGAAGCTCTCTCTGGTTCTCCGGTTCCATCGGTTCTCCGCCTAGAAGGCTCAGGCCTGCAATATACGAAGGTTTCAGGCTGTCCAGTATCTTTTGCCGTATCTCCCCGGTAAAAGGTTCACCATAGCCGAAATCCCATGCCTCGCTGTTAAAACAGCCCGGACAGCGGTGCCTGCAGCCTGACACAAACAGACTGGTCCTCACGCCGGTGCCGTTGGCGATATCACAGTATTTAATATTGGCATAATTCATGATTGCCTCCTATAAATGCAGCACCCTGTCACGGATTTCCTCGGTGCGGCCCTGATTCCAGTACTGTGTCCCGATATAGCCGCAGGTACGCCTTGCCACATTCATCTTGTTCTGATCGCGGTTCTTACAGTTCGGGCATTCCCAGACAAGCTTTCCGTCCTCTTCGACAATCCTGATTTCGCCGTCATAACCGCATTCCTGACAGTAATCGGACTTGGTATTCAGTTCGGCATACATAATATTGTCATAGATAAACTGCAGCACGCTGATTACGGCTTCCAGATTATCCTGCATATCGGGAACTTCCACATAACTGATGGCTCCGCCCGGCGAAAGTTTTTGGAACTGGCTCTCAAACTGCAGTTTTGTAAATGCATCAATCTCCTCCGACACATGGACATGGTAGCTGTTTGTAATATAGCCTTTATCCGTGATCCCCTCTATCATGCCGAAACGTTTCTGAAGGCATTTGGAAAATTTGTAGGTCGTTGATTCAAGCGGTGTCCCATACAGACTGAAATCGATGTTATGCTCTGCTTTCCATTTTGCGCAGGCATCATTCATATGCTGCATCACCTGCATTGCAAACGGCGTAACAGCCGGATCGGTATGGGATTTTCCGGTCATATATTTGCAGCACTCGTAAAGTCCTGCGTAGCCAAGGCTGATGGTGGAATATCCGCCGTAGAGAAGCTTGTCAATCACCTCTCCCTTTTCAAGTCTTGCCAGGGCGCCATGCTGCCAGAGAATCGGAGCCGCGTCGGACAAGGTTCCTTTCAGACGGTTGTGCCTGCATAACAGGGCCTCATGGCAGAGTTCCAGGCGCTCATCAAACAGTTTCCAGAATTTATCGAAATCGCCTTCGCTAGACAGGGCCAGATCCACCAGGTTGATTGTCACGACTCCCTGATTAAATCTGCCGTAATATTTCGCTTTTCCCGTCTCCGGATCCACATACGGGGTCAGGAAGCTTCGGCAGCCCATGCAGGTATAGCAATGGCCTTCACCGTTCTTATCCACTTTGCTCTCCATCATGATCTTCTCGCTGATGTAATCAGGCACCATTCTCTTAGCCGTACATTTGGCCGCAAGCTTCGTCAGGTAGAAATACGGCGTACCTTCTGTCAGGTTATCCTCCTCCAGCACGTAAATCAGCTTTGGGAATGCCGGTGTCACCCAGACTCCCTCCTCATTCTTCACCCCCTGGTAGCGCTGAAGCAGTGTCTCCTCGATAATCATCGCCAGATCCTCTTTCTCCTGCCTGTTCCGCGCTTCATTGAGGTACATAAACACAGTTACAAAAGGAGCCTGTCCGTTGGTTGTCATCAGTGTCACAACCTGATACTGGATAGTCTGAACGCCGCGGCTGATCTCTTCTTTCAGACGCTTATTCACCATTTCCGTAATCTGTTCCTGTGTTGCGCTGATTCCGAGGCCCCTCATCTCCTCCTCAACACTCTGGCGGATTTTCCGCCGGCTCACATCCACAAAGGGAGCCAGATGGGTCAGGCTGATGCTCTGTCCTCCGTACTGGCTGCTGGCAACCTGGGCGATAATCTGAGTGGCGATGTTACAGGCAGTTGAAAAGCTGTGGGGCTTGTCGATTCCCGTTCCGCTGATCACTGTTCCGTTCTGCAGCATATCCTCCAGGTTGACGAGATCGCAGTTATGCATGTGCTGGGCAAAATAATCTGAATCGTGGAAATGGATAATTCCCGCTTCATGTGCCTCCACAACCTCCTGCGGCAAAAGAAGACGCGTCGTCAGGTCCTTGCTTACCTCTCCGGCCATATAATCGCGCTGTACGCTGTTTACAGTCGGATTCTTGTTGGAATTCTCCTGCTTCACATCCTCGTTATTACACTCGATCAGGCTTAAAATCTTATCGTCGGTTGTATTGCTGGAGCGCTTCAGCGTTCTGATATAACGGTATGTAATGTACTTTCTGGCTACTTCAAACGCCTGCTGCTCCATAATCTGATTCTCCACCAAATCCTGGATTTCCTCTACATTCATCGCATGCGGCCTAGTGCTGCACACCTCTTCCACCTGTGCGGCTATCGCATTGATCTGGGCTTTGCTCAGCTTCTGATTAGCCTGGACAACTTCATTCGCCCTGCTTACTGCCATCATAATCTTTGATATGTCAAAGACTGCTTCCGAACCGTTTCGTTTGATAATCTTCATACCCCAAACTTCCTCCTGTGACTCTTACTATATATTGTGGTTCATTTCAATCGGGCGCCTGGCCCGGTACTGTTAATTGATGCCTTATTAGTATAAGACAGGACACGGAGGCTGTCAACTGCAAAATACCATATATTAGCTCATTTTTTATTTAACAATACAATATATAGTGTTTTATCTCTGATTTCTTCCATGTCCCCCCAATATATCCACAGGCTGGAAAGCCCCTCCATTCAAGGAAAAAAAGGCTTTTGGCACATACGGCGCACTGTTTTTCTCTCCTGCGCTTTTATGATTATTTTCCATAAATTCCCATCCATATTCCCGTTCCCGGACAAAAACACAGCCGCCCAAAACGAGCGGCGGCTGCTTCTTTTTATCTGTTTATGTATTGGATTGCAAGGCATCGCGGGCCTCCCTGGGTTACAAATGCCGGGCCCAGTTCCAGAATCAGAATCTCAAGCTCCGGAAAAATCTCCGCCATGCGTCTTTTGACAGCCGCCGCATCCTCCGGGGCGCCTGCATGGGACAGAAACATCAAGTGATTTTTCCCGAGTTCTTTCTTCTTAAGATGGCCGATAATACTGTCCACCGCTGCCGTCATCGTCCGTTTAACACCGAACTTATCCAGCTTCCTGCCGTCCTCCGTCAGCTTTACCACCGGCTTTAACTTGAGCAGTGAGCCAATGGCCGCGGCAACCGGAGTCAGCCTTCCTCCTCTTTTTAAGAAAGAAAAATCCTGAGGAATCAGAAACGATTCGGTATTGCGGGCCGCTTTCTCAAGCCACTTCAGTATCTCATGCTTCTCCCTGCCCTCTCCGGCCATTCTGTGGGCCTGATCCACCATATAACGGTGCGGACCGCACAAGGTCCTGCTGTTAAATACAGTGATATCCTCCTTATTCTTAGCCATTGCCCTGGCGCTGCATGCGCTCTCATATGTTCCCGACAGGCCGTCGGCCATAGAGATGTTGATAATCGGCTCCCCCCGGTATTTCTCATAAGTATCCAGCACCTCGCCAATAGGCGGCTGTGAAGAGGTGGGTATCTGCCCCTCATCGATCCGCTTATAAAACTGCGGCATATCCATCTGCAAATCCCGCCCGTGGCAGTCCCCGATACTGACGCTGAGCGGCACAGAGTCAATCCCCGTATCTCTCCCCTCCTCCACCGTATACAGTGATGAGGAGTCCGTTATAATCCTGACCATGAAAAGTCCCCCTGACCGTATGGCTGATATCCTCATAAATCCAACCATACATAGTTATCGTTACTATGTATTAAAGTTTATAGTATGATATCTTTGCAGTCAAGTCTTTTCGCCTTTTTTCCACATTTTTCTACATTTTTCGCGCCTGCGACCGTATCGGTATCACCGTATTATCTCTTAGTATCCAGGCTCAAAAACCGCATTGTCTTCCAGACCGATATCAGAAGATTCCTCCCGGTCAAACACCAGATTTTCCCCTTCTAGTTCAAACACGTAGACCGCGTCCGCCCCCTGCCGCTTCATCGTGATTTTGTCATCCGCCCTCTCATATGTCCCTGTTGGAACGGAGCTCATAAGGATGGAGTACTGGAAGATAAAGCTGCCGTCCTCATCCAGAAGAACGTATGGTGCAACCGCCTCCTCCGATTTGACAAATATATACTTTCCCTCCAGCGACCCCGGATTCGGCCTGTAAAAGTGAAGGTATTCGCTGTAGATATTATGTCCGCTCTCCGCAGGCTGTCCGTCGACGGTAATTTTTATTGCATATGCATCGAATGCTTTGAGAAATGTATTGACAACGCCTCCCATATAGAAATACTCTCCCGATGTGCCCATTCGGTTCAGTTTTCCAAGGAACTCCTGGTTGAAATCCAGGTCAATATAAGTCATTCCCTCTTTTTGAGTCAGCTCCATGGAATTCACCTTCACGCCTTTTTCAAGGACACCGGCTTCTATCAGCTTCCCGGCCAGGTTCTCCGACGTAATTTCCGCAAGGCGGACTTCCTCCGTCAGCATCCTCTCCACCGTATCATTCCCGCGGTAAATGGTCACCGGGTTTCCAGCCTGCTCCTGCGTCTCCTGATCCGTCTCCTCTGCAGCGGCTTCATCCTTTATTTCTGCGCTCTCTTCCGCTTCCGCAGCCGCGGCGCTGCTCTCCAAACTGGGCTCCTGTCCGCTTTCTCCTCCTGCACACGCTGCCAGAGTCAGGGACAATGAAGCGATGGCAACGGCGGTGAGAAACCGTTTTCCTGTGTTTCCTTTTCTCATAAAAATCCTCCTGTGATACGCAGATAAACAATTACTTACAGCCTCATTGTACCACAGGAGTGATTTGAATTTATTGGGGATTCTATTACGCATTCTTACAATATTATAAATATATCAGCTCTTCCCCTTATCTCTGCCGGTTCGTCGGGGAACCGATTAAAAAGCCGACGCATCCGGAAACGAAGTCACGGAACTGGGCAACGGTGGCTGTCGCAGAAGGCGAAGCTTCAATCCCCTCTCCCCAGCCGCCCACGTTTCTCAGCAGAATCAGGGTAAACAGGCAAAACAGGCCTACCGCCGCCGCAATCAGAATCTGAAGACGGCCTGATTCAACAGGATGTTCTTCCTTATTCTCTTCCCCTTCCTCCGCAGCAAGCTCCTTTTCCGTGAAAACGCCTTCCACACTCTGCTCCCTCAGTCCTCCGTCTCCCATCCGTGCCGTTTCCTGCTGTCCTGAGCCGGATGCACCGTTCCGGATAAAATTGGCACTTAAAAAATATCCGAAAATTGCTGCGGAGGATGTTCTTATAATTACATCGATTTCATTTGCCTGCGCCGTGTTACCCGGAAATCCCAGCAGGGTACAGGCGGACTGAATCAGCAGGATTGTCATAAACAGAATCAGGCATTTATCAACCAGATGTATTCCGGCAAGCTCCGGCCGTATCCAGTTACACTTAAAAATTCGCTGCTTCACGCTTCTTTACTCCTTTAGCTTATTGGCGGATTATCAGCCGAAAAACCGGACTGTGACATTCTCTTCTGCCGTGAGTTATCCGGTAATTTCAAGTATGTCCGCCTCTTATATGATATGTCTGCCAGCTGTGTTTGCTTCCGGCCGCTCTAACCTGACCGGCCGCTAATACGAAAAACCGGATTGCAGATTCTGCAGTCCGGTTTTTAATCTTTTACCTGTCTTTTTAGTATTTTTCCGGTTCCGCTTCAGATCCGGTTTCTATTTTGCAATAAGTCTCTACCCCTGAGCCGCCAGCACGCCGTCCTCCCCAACATACTTGCCGTCCGGCGTCACCGAGTTCGTCAGCATTTCTCCGTTCTCATTCAGGAAGTACCACTGCTCCTTCCAGGAGACCCATCCCGTCTTTCTGTAGCCGTTTTCATCGAAGAAATACCATTTTCCGTCAATCTGCTGCCAGTTGTTTTTCACATAGCTCCCATCGGAATTACAGTACCACCAGCCGACGGCATCATTTTTCCAGGTTCCGGCAGCCGGCCCGCTGCCGCTTTGTTTGTAAGCTGCTGCAGTCTGGATTTCTGCGGCTTTTTCTGCGGTAACTTCAAATATATCAGATTCCTGCCACTCGCCTTTTCTGGAAGAATTATACAGTCCACGCACTTCGAACCGGTAGGAACCGGCGCTGTCTATATACTTTGAAAAATCGTAATGTGTCTCTTTTACCGGGCGGATTGTCGTAACAAACTTTTCATTGCGGTAAAGGCGCAGCTCATAATAAGCGGCATCCTCACTGTCCCCCCACTCTCCGACTGCGCTGAATTCATTCCACTCCGCATCCTCCGTGTCCAGATCGTAGTCATTGTCGTCTGCCTTAAGCGCATCCAGGGTGATGGTGACAATCAGTTCCTCATCACTCTTTCGTCTCACGGAAGTTACATCGCCGCCGGAACCCGTCAGCTTTATTTTTTTCTTGGCAAATCCTGATTTAAAATAATAATCACGTTCCGCCTCCAGACTCACCTGAACCTTCGGCTTATCTTTATGCTTCCATTCCCCATTCGGCTCATTGGTGACATCCACGTTGGACACATAGCATTCGTCGGAATCCGTCGTCACCGAAACGTCGGAGCCCGTATCTCTCACCTCAATCGCCGACTCCACATCAAGCGACACTTCCTCAACCGGAGTCCGGTCCTCCTCTGCCAGCGCCGGAAACGGGCCTGATATCGCCATGCCGGCCGCCGCCAGAGCCAGGACCCAGGTCCTGATTGATTTTATGTCGGTTCCTTTACTATTTCTTATTGTATTCCTCATATCTATTCCTCCTGAAATCCTGAAGTTCCTTTCGTTTCCAGCTGTTATCCGTAATTTCCGGCAGACTGCATCAGGCGGCCGGTTCCTCTGCCGCCGCGCTGCTCTCCACAGGATACGGCTCCGTCAGACAGTAATCTGAAACCTTCCATTCCTCCCCCTCTTTCTTAAGGGTAAGAAGCAGATAGTACATAAATTCCGAATCTTTCTCCTTCACCTCGCACTTCAATTCCAGCACCCCTTGTATCTCCTCCGGCAAAACCTTGGATGCAATGAAATACGAATCCATTTTGCCATAATCCATCACAGTATTGACATCGGTACGAGCAGCAGCTTCCCTGCTCAGATGTTTCTTCATCCCCTTCAGACTGCCAGAAGCCCAGTCATCGACAAAGTCAAAGGCTGCATCCATAACCTCCATCTCCACATTGCGTTTGTACTCCGGGGATGACGGACCGGCCGGAATCTCACTGACACGTACCGCAGTCCCGGAACCGGATGGAATATCATGCACCTTTTCCTTTCCATATCCTTGTATACGCCATAAAACAAACAATATGAGAAAAATAGCAAGCGCAAATACGGTGCATTTTTCTTTCTTCCCCATCCTCATTACCCTTTCTCCGCAAAAACCTGCCGCAATTCAATTATATGGTAATTTTACCACATTTTCAGACTTCTGTCTCCCTTATTCCTCTTTCAATAGATATGAATTAATTCTCTTGATTTATCCCGGCATTTGTGCTAAAAACGATATAGCACCATTCATCATTCACGAATAAAAAGGAGAGGATACACCATGAGTTTTAAGGAAATAAAAGCCGAAGATTTACAGTTCAATCCCTTTACCAGAATCGGTTCCGACTGGATGTTAATAACAGCCGGTGACGAGAAAAAATTCAATACCATGACGGCCAGCTGGGGCGGCGCCGGCGTATTCTGGGGGAAGAATGTCGTGACCTGCTACATCCGTCCCCAGCGCTACACAAAGGAATTTGTCGATGCCAATGATACCTTCACCCTTTCCTTCTACGGCCCGGAATGTAAAAATGCCCTCAATCTCTGCGGCACTGTCTCCGGCAGGGACCGCGACAAAATATCAGAGGCAGGCCTTACTCCGTATTTTACGGAGGGAACCGCCGCATTTGAGGAAGCAAATCTTATCTTTGTCTGCAGGAAAATTTATCAGGACGATATGCCCTACGAGAATTTTATCGCCAAAGAAAATGACGCAAAATACTATCCGAATAAAGATTATCACACGATGTATATCGCAGAGATTGTAAAAATCCTTGTGGCAGAATGACAGCCTGTATTGAATACACTGACTGACGGCCGCCCCGTTTCGGCTTGCCAAGGCAGGTAATCCGAAACGGAGCGGCCCCAATGGTTAAAGATACTGCACCCGTTACTTTCTGAATATATCGACCGCATGGCTAGTACTGCCCGCTAAATCCCCGCGTTCGCACGTTGCGAAGTGGTATCTCAAGTACAGTTCAAATGTATCTTGATCCATGGCCTCAACCGCTTCCCGTATCAATGGGGCGCAGCCGTCTGCCGCAACGTAGTGAAGCCGGGTCACGGGAAATACCGACATCAATTCATCGATATCTTCTTTGCGGACGAGTTCAAACAAATCCTTTGGCTCAGACCTGGCAGCAAATGTCCGGGAATCAAGAAGGCCCATCCTGATGTATTCAGCTACGTTTATATTGCCCCGTTTAAACCCTTCATCGAGCAGACAGCCGTCGGATATGACATAGGCGGCAAAAATCACTCCCCCCTCCTTTGTCACCCGGATTGCCTCGCGCAGAGCCTGTTGTTTATCCTCCTTGCAATAGAGGTGGTACAGAGGGCCAAGCAGGAGCGTTATATCATATTGATTGTCCAAAAAAGCGCTGAGATCCATCGCATTTCCCTGAGTAATGGTGACATTTTCATCTGCCTGCATATTCTGTCGGAAAATCTCTATGTTATGCGCTACCAGCTCCACGGCGTCTACGGTATATCCACGGCGGGCCAGCGCATGGGAATAGCGCCCGGTTCCGGCCCCCACTTCCAGCACGCGGCAGCCCGGCCTGAGATATTTTTCAATGTAGCGCATCGTAGTGAGGAACTCAACCGAACCATGCCGTAACGCCAGCCGGCCGTCCTCATCATAATGATTGTAGAAATCAGTGATATACCTGTTTTCTCTCATATCGCGTCCTCCTGTCTTAGCGGCCGCCGCACATCACGTGTCAACCGGCAGATTCCACTCCGGTTTTACCTGTCTTACAAAAGCCGTCAGTATATTACCCACCATTTTTTCAGCGCTGTCTCTCTCAAACCTTAATTTTTTCGTTGCGGCCAGCACTGCTATCCCGTGCGTATAAAGAAATAAATCTAAAAATATGACTTTGGCGTATTCCGGTTCGATGCCTATGATTTCCGAAAAAATCTCCGCCCTTTTTTCGTTTCCGCTATCTTTATAAAAATCTTTTGCCTCACTCATTTCCAGGTCCATATCGTTGATAAACAGTAGTTTAAATAATTGTGTTTCTTCCTGGGCAAATTCAATGTAGGAAAGAGGGAGGAGCAGACAGGGATTTACCTCTTCAAATATCCGGTAATCCTCCACATATTTCTCATAGTATTCATAGGCAAATGTAAGAAATTGTTGTTTTAATTCATCCATATTTTCATAACAGGTGAATAGCGGCCGGGTAGAACAATGAAGCTTTCCTGCGATGCTCCGCGCATTTACAGTTTCAAAGCCTGTCTCTCTCGTGATATCCATGACGGTATTCAATATCATTTCTCTCGTTATTTTCGCTTTAGGCGGCATATTTTTCACTTCCCCTATTTAAACGATAACCTGCACGCTCCGCGCACAAATCACCGCCTTCAACGATAACCTGCACGCTCTGTGCACAGGTCACCGTTATCAATCATATTATATAACATATGTTATGCAACAATTGTTACACATTAGTCCTGTTTTGTCAAGAAGGAATTTCAGGTTCTATACTGAATGTTGGGGTGTGCTGAAAA
>NZ_KE992982.1 GCF_000466485.1 [Clostridium] symbiosum ATCC 14940
GTCCCCGCAGCAATTCATTCCGGCCGGATTCCCCATCCACGACAACCTCCCACGGGGACGGAACACTCAGCCATCCCCCTCACCACACCGGACATGGTCCGTTCCGGACGCGTCCTCCTACCTCAGTTAAATCTCCAATTAGGTTTCAGTAATCCCCCGCCTGTTTATTTCGATTACTCTTTTCCGCTCCAGCAATAGGTACACAGCTTGCAGGGGGAAATTCCGATTGATTCAACCAGATCGTCAAGCCTGTGGAATTGAAGCGTAGTGAAATTGAGTCTTTTTCTGATTTCTTCCACCATATCCTTGTAGTTCTGGCTGTCCGGATTAGCATAGTCGGCCAGAATTTCATCAGATACATTATCTCCTTCACGGTCCCGAATAATTCTTCTTGTTATCAGATCCAGATCGGAATTGGAACGGGAGAAATTGAGGTATTTACATCCGAATAAAAGCGGCGGGCAGGCAGGGCGGATATGCACTTCCTTTGCGCCGCTCTGATACAGGAATTCCGTCGTTTCGCTCAACTGTGTGCCGCGTACAATGGAGTCGTCGATGAGAAGGAGGCTCTTGCCGCGGATTAGTGAGTCTACCGGTATCAGTTTCATCCGGGCGATCAGACTTCTCTGGTTCTGGCTGGTCGGCATAAAGGAACGCGGCCAGGTTGGGGTGTACTTAATGAAAGGGCGTGAAAATGGAATGCCGGATTCGTTGGCATAACCGATAGCATGCGCAATACCGGAATCGGGGATACCAGCCACCAGATCGGCCTGGGCATGATCGCGTTTTGCCAGCATACGTCCGCAGTTATAGCGCATTTCCTCGACATTAATACCTTCATAGGAGGATGTCGGATATCCATAATAAACCCAGAGGAAGGAGCAGATTTTCATCTCTTCCCGTGCCGGGCTTAAAATTTCTATCCCTTCCGGTTTCATCAGGACAATCTCGCCCGGGCCAAGTTCACGGTAATCAGTAAAGCCAAGATTAATGTAAGCAAAACTTTCGAAAGAGACACAGAAAGCCCCTTCTTTTCTGCCGATGACGGCTGGGGTACGTCCTTTTCTGTCACGGGAAATGTAAATGCCCTCCGGAGTAAGAAGCAGGATGGTCATGGAGCCTATGATTTTCTCCTGGGCCAGCAGAAGGCCGTCCACGATCGACTCGGCCTGATTGATAATCGCGGCAACCAGCTCGGTCGCATTGATCTTGCCGCCGCTCATTTCCAGAAAATGAATGTGGCCTTTTTCATAGGCTTCCCGAATCAGATCTTCCTGATTGGCAATTTTACCAACCGTCGTGATGGCATAGCTCCCCAGATGTGACTGAATCAGAAGAGGCTGGGGTTCCATGTCGGAAATGCAGGCGATGCCCATATTGCCTTGAAGTTCATCCACGTCGCGTTCGAATTTTGTACGGAACGGAGAGTTCTCGATATTATGAATAGAACGGTTAAAGCCGCCAGGACCATAGACGGCCATACCGCCTCTTCTTGTTCCCAGATGAGAATGGTAATCTACGCCGAAAAACAGATCCATCGTACAGTTTGTCTTAGATGCAACACCGAAAAATCCACCCATTTTTAACTTCCTTTCGATATTTGGTAAGTTCATTTTATATTTATTTTAAGAATAAAAGCGTCATTTTCATCATAGCATATATTAGGGGGATTGGACAATAGACTTTATTTATTAAAAATATTAATAGATAATCACGTTTTTCATGATAATGCCATTTTTACCGGCGAATGGCAGGAAAAATACTTTATTTCCTGCAAACCGGGGTTCCTTTGACCGTAGGCCTGTGATACAATAATATGTAATATAGTAAAGATTTATCTGAGGAGAGAAGATGATTAAATTGAACAGAATGACAAGAAAAAGATGGGCAGCCATGTTGCTGGCAGCGGCTTTTATGATTGCGTCAGCGCCTGCAGCTTATGCGGACGGGCCTTCCGGTCCGGCGTCCGATACAGCGATTGCGGAGAACAGCAGGGAAGAGGCGAAAGGGCCGGGGGCCGGGCCGGAGCAGCAGCCAGCGCAGCCGGAGCAGACAAGCCAGCCGGAACAGCAGCCAGAGCAGCCGGAGCAGACAACCCAGCCGGAGCAGCAGCCGGAGCAGCAGCCGGTACAGCCAGAACAGCCGGCGGAAGGAATGATAGCCAGCGGAGGACGCTACATCGATCCCACCAAACCTATGGTGGCGTTGACATTTGACGATGGTCCTTATGCGCCGGTGGGAAACAGGATTATGGACAGCCTGGAGCAGCATAACGGCAGGGCCACCTTCTTTGTGGTAGGCAGCAGGGTACCGTCTTATCAGGCTGAGATAAAGAGAATGCATAACAATGGCCATGAGATTGGCAACCATACATATGAACATAAATATCTGAATAAGCTGAACGCAGCCCAGATCCGCAGCCAGATTGACCGCTGTAACCAGACCGTGGCCGCAGTGACAGGCGAAGCTCCCGCGCTGGTCAGACTTCCGGGAGGCAATAAAAACAATACGGTTCTGGCTAATATTAACCAGCCGATCATCATGTGGAACATAGACACACTGGACTGGAAGACGAGAAATGCCGCCTCGTCGGTACAGAAAGTGCTGGGGAGCGTAAAGGACGGGGATATTGTTCTGATGCATGAGCTTTATACGGCTTCCGGCGATGCTGCCGTGACACTGATTCCGGCGCTGACCGAACGGGGATATCAATTGGTGACCGTCAGTGAACTGGCCCGGTTCAGAGGCGGACTCAGCATTAAGGGAGTTTATTATAGTTTTCCAAAGTAAAAAAATATATAAGGAATAAGGGAAATAAAGCGTTAAAAGAGAATGGCTGAATTGAGGACAGAGGGAATGTAAACCGCCTGTCCCAATGCAGCCGTTTTTATTGAAGGCGGTGACTTGTGCGCGGAGTGTGCAGGTTATCGTCAAACAGGAAATATACCCGGTTAAATAAACCGCTCCGTGCAGGAGCGCAGAACTGGTTTCTTCCCGGGATATCAGACCGCTGTCTGGCCCTGTTCACGTTAAGGTTCCTTCTGCTGGAAATTTTTACTGCATTCTTTTGATACCATAAACCGTCCTATCGGAATATCCTAAAGTAAAGAATACAGAAAGCAGGGCGTTTTTGTGGATCAGGCAAAAAAATGGATTCACTGCGACGGGGCATACCGTCTGGGCCTGACAGGAAAAGGCGTAGGTGTTGCAGTCCTCGATACGGGAATATTTCCTCACAGGGACTTTGAAAATAGAATCGTCGTATTTAACGATATGCTTAAGAGAAGGTTTCTGCCTTATGACGACAACGGACACGGCACTCATATATCCGGGATAATCGGAGGAAAAGGCATTTCTTCCGATGGGAGATATCAGGGGGTTGCACCGGAGTGCAGCCTGATCAGCGTAAAAGTGCTGGATCAGAAAGGAAATGGCTTTGCCTCCGATGTGCTGTCGGGGCTTAAATGGGTTGAAAGACACAAACAGGAATATGGAATCAGAATTATCAACATATCTGTAGGTTCCTTCAGCAAAAAGGGGATGAGCGAAGATTCAGCGCTGGTAAGGGGAGTTGATGCCGCCTGGGATGCAGGTTTTGTGGTGGTAGTGGCAGCCGGCAACAATGGTCCGGGCCAGCATACCATCACAACACCCGGAATCAGCCGTAAAGTCATTACGGTAGGTTGTTCCGACGATTATAAGGAAGTGGATGTGGCGGGAAGCCGCATGATAGATTACTCTGGCCGGGGGCCCACCAGCGCCTGCGTATGCAAGCCTGATATTGTGGCTCCCGGCTCCAGTATTATAAGCTGTGCCAACAGACAGAACGGTTATACGGTAAAAAGCGGTACATCCATGTCTACGCCTCTGGTCTCAGGGGCGATTGCACTTTTGCTGGAAAAATATCCATGGATGAGTAATAAGGATGTGAAGCTGCATCTCAGGGAGCGGGCGGTGGATTTGGGGCTGCCTCATAACCAGCAGGGCTGGGGCCTTCTAGATGTGGAACGTCTGGTGAGATAAGCGGGAAGCCGCCCCCGCACAAAAGCGGCGTTGACGCCCTGAAGAGAAATTCCGGCCGATAATATCTGAAAGGGCCGGTGCCGCGCAGATAATGAAAGCTTTCTGCGCGGCACCGGCCCTTTTATATTAATTACAGTGACCTGTGCGCTGAGCGTGCAGGTTATCGTATAAGCTTACATAATCTGTCTGCTGTCTTTCAGCATTACATCATGTGCGCCGCCCTCTACAATACTTGTGGAGGATATTAATGTCATTTTTGCATTCTTCTGAAGCTCCGGTATGGTCAGACAGCCGCAGTTACACATAGTGGAACGTACTTTGCTTAAGGAAAGGCCCACATTATCCTTCAGGCTACCGGCATAAGGCACAAGGGAATCCACTCCCTCTTCGAAAGAAAGCTTTGCATCGCCGCCGAGATCATATCTCTGCCAGTTTCTGGCTCTTGCGCTGCCCTCACCCCAATATTCCTTCATATAGCTTCCGTTTATATTTACCTTCTTAGTCGGACTTTCATCAAACCTTGCAAAATATCTGCCCAGCATCAGGAAATCCGCGCCCATTGCAAGGGCCAGCGTGATATGGTAGTCATGGACAATGCCGCCGTCCGAACAAATCGGCACATAAACGCCTGTTTCCCTGTAATACTCATCCCTGGCCTTGGCAACCTCTATCAGGGCCGTAGCCTGTCCGCGGCCGATACCTTTCTGTTCTCTTGTAATACAGATGGCGCCGCCGCCGATACCGACTTTCACAAAGTCGGCGCCTGCTTCGGCAAGGAAACGGAATCCTTCGCTGTCTACGACATTGCCTGCTCCGACTTTCACGGTGTCACCATAATTTTCCCTGACATAGTCGAGAACAATCTTCTGCCATTCGGAAAATCCCTCGGAGCTGTCAATGCAGAGAACGTCGGCGCCTGCTTCTAAGAGGGCGGGGATCCGCTCTGCGTAATCCCTGGTATTAATTCCGGCCCCCACCATATAGCGTTTGGAGGAATCAATGAGTTCATTCTCATTGGTTTTGTGAGAATTGTAATCTTTGCGGAATACCATGGAGACAAGACGCTGCTCTTTGTCGATAATCGGCAGGCTGTTCAGCTTATGCTCCCAGATTATATCATTGGCCTCTTTTAATGTAGTGCTTTCATCGGCACAGATTAAATGCTCGAAGCTGGTCATAAAATCGGCTACCTTTGTATCGAGCGTCATTCTGCTGACCCTGTAGTCCCTGCTTGTAACAATACCGAGAAGCTTGCCCATGGACGTTCCGTCGGAAGTGACGGCTACGGTGGAATGGCCTGTCCTCTCCTTCAGCTCCAGAATATCGGCCAGAGTATTTTCCGGTGTAATATTGGAATCGCTGATGACAAAACCTGCCCTGTAATTTTTAACGCGTGATACCATCTGAGCCTGGCTTTCAATGGACTGCGAACCGAATATAAAGGAAAGACCTCCTTCTCTTGCCAGTGCAATGGCCATGTTGTCATCGGATACGGACTGCATGATAGCGGAGGTCATGGGAATATTTAAACTTAAAGAGGGCTCCTCTCCCTGTGCGTACTTTACCAGCGGAGTTTTCAGGCTGACATTAGCCGGAATGCATTTCGTGGATGAGTATCCCGGAATCAGCAGGTATTCGCCGAAAGTACGGGATGGTTCGTTCATGTAGATTGCCATAATGATTCGTCTCCTTATCTTTTAATTTATTTGAAGTTTGATTCCTGTTTTATCTATTCTAATTATTATACTTAACTGGTTTACCGCCGTCAATGGGGGCCGGTAAATTTTGCTGTAAATGTCTCACGCCTGGCAACAGTTCAGACGGAGACTTTTTTGTCGGAATATATACAAAATACTTTACAAAATGAAGAAAAAACCTTCCGATTCAGTATATTTTCAATAGACTGTACATGCAATCAGAGATATAATAATGACATCTGAAGAGTAAGGATACGAGCGTTAAGTATTGGCCGGACGGGGAGTTGCCGGCTGAGCGAAAAGCCCAGGCTTGCGGTTCGTATTCTGCATCCTGCTTCATACGGCAATGGAACAGAGACTGTGAGGAAACAGCCTTCTTTACTTGCTATATGGGCAAGGTTAAAAGGAGGTATTTTTTATGTCTGCAGAAAGACAAACAGCGAAAACAGGAACGAGATCTTCTTTTGGGAGCATCCAGGTATTGATTATGATGGCTTTGTTTATTGCGCTCAGTATTGTTTTGGGCAAGCAGCTGTCATTTACGGCGGGACCGTTCCGAATCAGTTTCGAAAACCTGACGGTATTGATGGCCGGAATCTTTTTTGGACCACTTGCCGGTCTTACGGTGGGGGCCTGCGCGGATCTTATCGGCTGCCTGCTTGTCGGATACGCGATTAATCCGATTATTACGGCAGGAGCGGCGTCCGTGGGCTTTATTTCCGGACTGGTGTACAAGAACTGTTTCCGTACGAAGCCGAAGCTGAGACTGGCGGCATCCGTGGGCGCAGCCCATGTGATAGGTTCCATGATTATCAAATCCATTGGCCTGCGTATCTATTTCGGATATCCGCTGCAGATGGTGGCGCTGAGAGTGCCGCTGTACATCGTGATCGGCTGTGCGGAAGGATATATCATCTACCTTCTGCTGCGCAATAAAGCTTTTGGCAGACAGCTGGAAAGGATGAAAGACAGATGAAATACGAAGAAGCAGTAACATATATAAAAGAAGGAGTTTCTCCCGGCAGCAGGCCGGGACTTGAGAGGGTGAGCAGGCTGCTTGCCCTTCTTGGCGATCCTCAGAATGAACTGAAGATTATTCACGTGACGGGAACCAACGGGAAAGGCTCCGTCTGTACGATGCTGGAATCCATTCTCGGAGCGGCAGGATATAAGACGGGACTTTTTACCTCTCCCTACATCAGAAAGATGAATGAGTGTATCCGCCTGGATAAACAACCAATCAGTGATGAAAGCTTTTGTGATATTATTAATTTTATCCGCCCTCTGGCGGATGCGATGGAGGACAGGCCGACTGAATTTGAGATTCTCTCTGCGGCAGCCATGAAAGTCTTTCATCAAAAGAAATGCGATGTTGTAATATGTGAGACCGGTATGGGCGCCAGACTTGACGCTACCAATACGATGAAAGAGACTCTGGCTTCCGTAATTGTAAATGTGGAGCTGGATCACATGGGATTTTTGGGCGACACCATAGAAAAGATAGCCTTTGAAAAAGCCGGAGTGATTAAACAGGGCTGTCCCGTTATATTTGGCGGAGCCAGAGAAAATGCAAGGCAGGTTATAGAAGAACAGGCAAAAGCCCGAAAAGCAAAGCTGACAATGGTAGATTATAACGCATTGGAAAATGTACGGACGGATCTGGGGGGATGTACTTTTGATTTCAAGGAGTACAGGGATATCAGACTATCCCTCCCGGGCCTGTACCAGCCATCCAACGGGGCTGTTGCACTGACTGTTATTTCCGTATTGAAGGAAAGGGGACTGGCCATCAGCGGCGATGCAGTCAGGTCGGGTATGCAGTCAGTATCATGGCCGGCCCGATTTGAAACAATTATAAAAGAACCGCTGACAATCTATGACGGGGCGCATAATATGGCAGGAATTACAGTGGCCGTAGACAGTATCCGAACGTATTTTGACGGACAGAAGGTTAATATTTTTATGGGTGTTATGGCGGATAAGGAATATGATGCGATGATCGAGCTGCTGAAACCCTATACGAATGCGGTCTACACCGTTACACCGGCCAACCCCAGAGCGCTTCCGGCAGAACGGCTGGCGGACTGCTTCAGAAAGCACGGCGTCCGGAAAGCCGAAGCATTTGATACGCTTCGGGATGCGGCGGAGTGTGCCTTAAAGAACAGCATGAGAGAGGGAAAACCTCTGATTGCCCTGGGAACTCTCTATATGTATGAAGAGGCGGAACGGATTTTCCGGCAGTGCGCGGCGCAACGATAACCTGCACGCTCCGCAATGCACAGAAACGGTAAAGATTTAGTTAAGCAGGTGAGGACGCCGCCG
>NZ_KE992983.1 GCF_000466485.1 [Clostridium] symbiosum ATCC 14940
GTACTGAAACCCTACACTTATATATTAGGAGGAGAAGGTAAAGTTGACAAGTACAAATAGAAACGGAGGGATTGCAGTATGAGTATGGGTACGATATTTTGGATTTTGACGGTTATAATTTGCGGTGTTTTTCTTATTATTTCTATAAAGGTGAAGGATCAGGCGAATGAAAGCTTTTCGCAGTATGCCATTGGCGGCAGTTCCTTTCCTATGATTCTGATTTTCTTCACCCAGTTTGCCACGATTATGGGAGCCGGCAATTTTATCGGCCATGCCGGAAGCGGATATGAGCAGGGAATCGGCTGGCTGGCTTTTATCCTGGGCGAGCAGGGCTCCAAGATTATTTTTGCCCTGGTTTTCGCCGGTTTAGCAGGACATTTTACTTATAATACGATGCCGGAGATGATTGATGATCTTATCGTCCGCGACAAATTTACCAGGGCTCTCTGCGGAATCCTGGGCGCCTGCATCATGATCGCATGGGTAGGCGGTCAGGGAAAGGCGTTCGGAGAACTGTTCCAGGTCTTTACCAATGCCAACCCAATTCCAATCATTTTTTTGTTTTCTGTTATTTTTATTGTCTATACGGTCATGGGCGGTGTCTACAGCGTAGTGTGGACCGACTTGTTTCAAGGAATTATCTGCCTTGTTTTCGGAACCGTGTTCTACCTGTTTGCCTTCAGCAAGGTGGATTTCAGCCTGGCCGTACTGGGAAGCCGTCTGGCGGAGGTAGGAAAGGGCGAACTGTGGAGCTTTGCCAATGTGGATTTGATGGGCAGTGTCAACAAGTTTCTGACCGGTCTCATCGGCGTTTTGGTAGCCCAGACATACTGGCAGCGCTGCTATGCCTGCAAGAATGCCAAAACCGCCCGTAACGGCCTGCTGTACAGCGGGATTATCTGTGTGGTTATGACAATGATGACAGCACTGGTTGGTTTGATTATTATGACAATGAATCAGGATCTGAGCAGCGGAAATGCAATGCCTTGGTTCATGATGCACTGCACGCCGCCGCTTATCGCCGCAGGAATCTTCACCTTGATTCTCTGCGCAGGCATGTCCTCGGCGGATTCCTGCCTGAATTCAGCGGCGGTTCTGGTTGTCAATGATCTGGTCCGTCCGTTCAGCCGCAGCTCCGATCGTGATCTGGTGAAGGATGCGAAGATTGCAACCGTTATCATCGGCGTGGCATCTTCTCTGGCGGCTATCTATGCATCCTCGGTTATCTCCCTGTTTGCCAAAGCTTATTCCATGGCTGGAGCCGGGATGGCCCCTTTGCTCTGCATCGGTCTGGTGTGGAAGGAGCGGAAGGGAGAAAAGACGGAAATGAGCCGGTGCAACAGCAGGATTACCCCCTGGGGCGCCCGGGCAGGCATTGTGACCGGAGCCGTGCTTTCCCAGCTCTCTTTCCTGGGAAATAACGCAGTGCTTATCGGCCTGGCGGCCTCCTCTGTAGTTATCGTGGCAGTTTCTCTTTTGACGAAAAATGTCCCTGTCGAGCCGGTTTTCCGGAGCGAAGGGGACGAACACCCGATTCCCAAGATGGAGAAGTAACATATAGTATCAGCTGCGGTTCAGAGTCCTGCCTGTTTCAGGCAGAGATTTGAACCGCAGCTGTTTCATTTCGGACGGTGACCTGTGCGCGGAGCGTGCAGGTTATCGTTTCATCCTTTTTTCGAGAAACGTAATTCCCTGATACAGCACTGCCGATACGATACAGAGTATCACAATCGACATAACCACCATATCCATTTTGAACACCTGTGAACCATAAATTATAAGATATCCAAGCCCCTTGTTCGCCGCCAGAAATTCTCCGATAATGACACCGACAAGGCATAGTCCCACATTGACCTTCATATTACTGATAATCAGAGGGATTGAGCCCGGCAGAAGCACTTTGGTAAGTACGTCCTTCCGTTTACCGCCCAAAGAATAAATCAGCTTGATCTGATCCGGATCCGTGTGGCTGAAACCGTTGTGCAATGTCATTATTGCCCCGAATACAGCCACGGAAACGGCAGCCACAATAATCGTTTTGATATTATTGCCTAACCAAACAATCAGAATCGGAGCCAGCGCAGATTTTGGCAGACTGTTGAGCATGACAAGGTACGGCTCCAGTATATCCGACAGGCTCTTGCTGGACCACAACAGAATGGCGCCCAGAAGGCCGATGGTGACGACAAGGAAGAAGCTCACAAGCGTCTCCATAATTGTGACACCGGTGTGTAAAAAAATACTGCCGTCCTTCACCATGCTTAAAAAACAGAGTATGATGCGGGACGGAGAACTGAAAATAAAGTCGTTAATGATATCGAATCTGGCGCAGATTTCCCAGAGTGCCAGTAAAATAAAAAGAAGCAGAATGCGGCAGATTGTGACCATTCTGCGGCGGCGTTTCTGCCTTGCAATAAATGCCTGCTGGGCCAGGGTTTCATGTAATTCCATGAGACACCTCCTGATAAGGATAAAGAGTAGGCGGCTTTACAGGGCTGAGCCCTAATGGGCCGCAAAGATGCACCCGCCCGGTAAACGGCGCGATCCGGCGCTGTCAACCATGGAGTGTTTTAGTTTTGCAGGATCTTCCAGACTTCATTAAAATAACCTGAAAATTCAGGATCATTTCTCCTTTCAAGAGGGCTTAAACCCGGTGTGGAAAATGGGATGGGCAGTATTCCTTTGATCCTTCCCGGCCTCTTTGAAAGAATGATAATCCGATCCGCCACACTGACGGCCTCCGACAGATCGTGGGTAATCAGAATGGCAGTTTTATGGCGGCCTCTGATGATAGTGCTGATATCATCGCATACGGATAGGCGTGTCTGATAATCCAGTGCAGAAAAAGGCTCATCGAGGAGAAGGATATCCGGCTCCAGAGCCAATGTCCTGATAAGGGCGGCACGCTGGCGCATTCCGCCGGAGAGCTCGGAGGGGCGGGAATTCTCAAAATTACCCAGTCCATAGGAATTCATCAGCTCCCTCAGGTCGTTTTTATGGCGTTCATCCATCTTGTGCTGAATTTCCAGTCCGAGAGCTGCGTTGGAAAGGATTGACCGCCATTCGAACAGGTGATCCTTTTGGAGCATGTAACCGATATTGACTTTGCTGTCGGGGAGGGGAATGCCGTCAATCAGGATTTCTCCTTCGTCCGGTTTTAACAGCCCGCTGAAAATGGAGAGCAGAGTTGACTTGCCGCAGCCGGACGGCCCGACAATTGCAATGAATTCTCCAGTGTCTACGGTAAACGATATATTAGAAAGGGCCTGAGTCTCCCCGTCCATGGAATGGTAGGAATAACTGAGGCCTGAAACTTCCAGTTTCGCAGTCATATAACACCTCTAAAACATACTGGCTTTAGTTTAAGATATGAAAATTTGTCAGGGACGTGAGCTTTAGGGGAATGAATTGCAATGATTTTTGATTGCCGTCTCTGCCTGTCTGTAGTAAAATAATGATCAGAAAGAAAGACCGGTCGATTTTATCGGAAGCGCAGGGATTTCCTGTGAATATATTAGCCGGAACCGGGAAATGAGGCAGAGTATGGCGGGGACTAAGATAAACAGGGACAGTGAGAAGACAGAGCCGTCCTTTAAAAGCGGCGGGCCTGAAGATAAGACAGGCAGAAAGCAGGATTTCACCCAGGGAAACATTGTTAAACAGATAGTGGCTTTTACACTGCCGTTAATCGCCTCCAGTCTTCTTCAGGCTCTTTATAATATGGTGGATATGGTGATAGCGGGCCGCTTTGCAGGCCCGTCCGCAATTTCGGCGATCAATAATTCGAGCCAGATTCTTGTTATTATTACGAAGATTGCCATTGGCATCACCACAGGGGGATGTGTGCTGATCGCCCAGTTTTACGGGGGGAAAGAAGATAGGAGCAGGGAGGAGGCAGCCGGTACCCTTGTGTCTTTAGCGGCAGTCCTGGGCATTGCTTTTTCCGTAATACTGGCTGCATCATCCGGAGGAATCTTAAGGATACTTCAAGCCCCTGCTTATGATGAGGCGGTGCTGTATCTGAGAATCTGTTCGGCCGGAATGTTTTTTGTTTACATATACAATGCATTTTCATCCATGCTGCGCGCCGTCGGAGACAGCAGGACGCCGATGCGTATCGTGATTGCCACCACCATACTCAATGCAGTCCTGGATCTTGTATTCGTTGCAGGGTTCGGAATGGGAGTAGCCGGAGCTGCCTGGGCAACTGTGATCGCCCAGGTGCTGAGCGCCTTGCTCAGCCTGGCCGCAATCATGAAAGAAAAAGAATTAATCCGCTTTACAAGGGAATTTTTGCGCATCAGAATGGGGATGCTGAAACAGACGCTGAAAGTCGGAATTCCCAGCGCGGTGCAGATGACCATAGCCGGTTTTTCCTGGCTCCTTGTGACATTTCTGATCAACCGTTACGGGACGGATGTCTCAGCGGGCAATGGAGTTGCAATTAAAATTAAAGACCTCTGCCAGCTGTTAATCAGCGCCATGTCAACGGGAGCTGTTTCCGTAATCGCCCAGAACCTTGGCGCCGGACTCTACGACAGGGCCAAAGAAGTCATGTATACGGCAATGAAGATGGCTGTTGTGGTGAGCTTGGCTACGATAGTGATAGTGGAATTTGCCGGACCGTGGCTGGCTGCTATTTTTACCGACGACCGGACGGTAATCGCAGGTGCGGTGCTGAATATGAGGATTGAGATTATCGGCCAGATATTCTATGCGATCTTCATGATATACCATTCCATGATGATCGGGGCCGGACATTCGACCTTTGCAATGATGTCCAGTTTTACAAACTGCATTATTTTCAGGGTAATCCTGGCAATTACGTTTGAAAAAATCTGGGGTCTGGAGGGGATTTATATCGCATGCGCAATAGCACCGTTTTCCTCGGTGCCGTTCGGTTATTTATACATCAAATCAGGCATCTGGAAGAGGAGCCTTGTTAAAGTAAAGGAGAGAGAAGATTGATTAGAAAATACATGTTGGCAATGATACAGATGGACACACAGAATGATAAGGGCATCAACCTGGAACAGGCGTCGGCCTGGATTGACGAGGCGGCCTTACGAGGCGTTAAGCTTGTCTGCTTTCCGGAAGTCATGAACCTGATTGGCCGAAATGTGGGAGAAGGCGGCGGCAGGGAGCAGATTCCGGGGTATACGACAGATATCTTATGCAGGAAAGCAAAGGAGCATGGAATTTATATCCATGGAGGGAGCATTACCGAGGAGCTGCCCGGCGAAAAGCGCTCGGCCAATACCAGCGTTCTGATTTCACCGGAAGGAAAAATACTGGCGTCCTACAGCAAACTCCATATGTTTGACATCACGCTTGCGGACGGTACACCGTTTAATGAATCGGATAAAGTCCGGCCGGGGGAAAAGATTGTGACGGTGGAGACGGAGCTTGGCGTTTTTGGAATGTCGATCTGTTATGATGTGCGTTTTCCGGAGATGTACCGTCTGATGACATTAAAAGGGGCGCAGGTGATTTTTGTTCCTGCCAGCTTTACGATGCCGACCGGGAAAGATCACTGGGAACCGCTGCTTCGGGCCAGAGCCATCGAGAACGGCTGCTACATTGTGGCGCCGGGGCAGATTGGAAAGAAACCGGCTTATGTGGCTTATGGCAACAGCCTTGTCGCAGATCCGTGGGGGACCGTAATAGCACGGGCAAAG
The DNA here is from genome assembly GCF_000466485.1 of [Clostridium] symbiosum ATCC 14940. Lineage (GTDB taxonomy): Bacteria > Bacillota > Clostridia > Lachnospirales > Lachnospiraceae > Otoolea > Otoolea symbiosa. The sequence continues at coordinate 5,679 of NZ_KE992983.1, forward strand.
GATGTACCTGGGATCACATATGCGGAGATCGATCTGGACTATCTGGATCAAATCAGAAAACAGATTCCTTCCCTGGAAAACAGGAGAACAGATTTGTATGATGTGGAGGACAAAAAATCATAGTCAATAGAAAGGGGAATAAGAATGGATGCATTACAGGCTATAAAAGGCAGAAAAAGTTATAGGAGCACGTTTAAAACGGAACCGATCCCGCGGGAGGATTTGAGGGAGATTGTGGAAGCCGGTTTCCTGGCGCCGTCGGGCTGCAATCTTCAGACGACCAAATTTATCGCAGTGGACGACCCGGAGCTGGTAAAAAAACTGGCGGAGATTTACGGGCATGAGTGGGCGGCGACAGCTCCCGCGGCAATTCTTTTGCTGACAAAGAAAGTAATTGCTCCCAGCGGCGAGACCTATTATATTCAGGATTTTGCTGCTGCGGCCGAAAATATTCTGATTGCGGCTACGGCAAAGGGATATGCGACAACCTGGATCGAAGGACAGCTCCATCACAATGGCGAGGACAGAAAGATGGCACAGCTTCTGGGTGTGCCGGAGGATTTAAATGTGGCAGTCTACCTTCCGATTGGAATACCGGATTCCACGGTTCCGGCTCCAAAGAAGATGGCTTTTGAAGAGAGGGCCTGGTTTAACGGATATGGGGGCTGAGCCGGTCGCCGCCGGTACGGCCAGCGGACGGGGTGGTGGG
>NZ_KE992984.1 GCF_000466485.1 [Clostridium] symbiosum ATCC 14940
TCTCGATACATTCAATAATTCTGTTGTCTTCCATTCTTCTTCTCCTTTTCTTTGAACATGCTATTAATTGTTAAATTGACAGTTTCTTTATCTTTTTATTTCTAATGCGTTTAAAATACCATCCAAAGCTCACATTCTTAAGACTTTTTAAGCTGCGCTTTTTCCATCACCCATATCGTTGAATTTATCGCGGTCAAGCTCACCCTGAAGCGCAGAGATACATACGGCAGTTACAAGGTCGCCAGCGGAGTTGGTGGATGTATGGGCCTGGTCGATGATTCTGTAGATACCGGCTACCAGAGCATATGCTTCCAGTGGAAGTCCCATCTGTGTAAGAAGCGTAAGGCTGATAACAAGGCCAATCTGCGGAGTTGCCGCACAGCCTACACTTAAGAAGGTAGCCTGTACAACCAGCATAATCTGCTGTGAAATGCTTAAATCAATGCCGTAAAGCTGGGCTGCAAATAATACGATGATACCAAAGTAAATACAGGTACCGTTCATGTTGGCCGTAGCGCCGAGCGGAAGCACGAAGCTGGCAATATCCTTCGGTACGCCCATCTTTTTAGGAGCTACTTCCATGGAAACCGGAAGTGCTGCTGAAGATGTACAGGTACTGAATGCGATCATCCACGGTTCAAATGCCTTCTTCCAGAATTTTATCGGACTTACCTTGGCTATGAAAATAAGGAATATGGAATAAACCACCACACACATGATAATACTTGCCAGATAGTCGGTTAAGATAAATTTCAGAACCGGTCCGAAAATTGCGAGGCCGTATTTAGCCAGTGATACGGACATAAGGCCGAATACACCGAATGGAATGATTCCGAGAATCATGTTAACAATCTTGAACATTGCCTGGGAACAGACTGATATAACGTCGGCCAGAGGTTTTGCCGCATCGCCGATACTGATAATCGCAAAGCCCAGGAACAGGGAAAATACGATGATTGGCATCATGTCCCCATTTGTCAGGGATGCGAACGGATTGCTTGGAAGAAGGTCCAGGATTGTCTGGTAAACACCGGGAAGCTCTTTTACTTCGACCGTATTCTCAATCGTGCCAAGGATAAGTCCTTTACCAGGCTGAATGATATTTGCCAGAACAAGACCGATCGTTGCTGCGATGCCTGAACTGAACAGGAACCACAAAATTGTTTTCACACCGATGCTTCTGAGTTTTTTGATGTCCCCCAGCGAAAGCGCCGCATCAATAATACAGAAGAAAACCAGCGGAACAACTATCATTTTGATTAATTTTATGAAGAAGTCTCCCAGAAATTGGAGAAATGGTAATATGTACTCATTGATAACCGGATTCTCTACCCCACCCATAAAATTCAGTATGTACCCGAAAATAATACCTGCAAACAGTGCAATGAAAATTTTCACATACAGAGGCCGTTTCTTTTTTTCCTTAACCCCTCCTGTTGTTTGTGCTGCCATATTAGTCCCCCTTTTTTGTAATAAATGATTAACTAGTTTCCCTTTCCTCATGAGGTTTGAACATATTTTATCAAGCTGTTAACGCATTATAAACTGTTATACAAGATCCGAAATATAATATAGTTTTTTAGTTATATGTTAAGACAGTGTTAAAAAAGGGCAAAAAAAGGCCGGGAAATGTATGGGATGTTGTCGAATAATCCCTTGCACTTTCCCGGCCTACATAAAGTCCCGAGCACGTCCTGCGTATATTCTATTCCGTCCTGTAATCCCTTGCCGCATCGGCAAGCTGCTGCAAAACCCCCTCATCGAGATCCGCAAAATACGGTATGTTTTCTCTCTGCCTGTCCGCTTCCTCCATATCGAGGTCCGCAAACACGAGCTCTTCCTCCTGTCCCGGCGACTGGGCTATCATTCTGCCGTCAGGCCCGGCGACTCCGGAAGCCCCGCAGCAAAGCTCGTCCGCAAAATTGGCTCCTGCCGTAAAAAGAAGATTGTACAGGCTGCTTCCCTTCAAATCCAGATCCCACCGGTTCCTGGCCGGAACGCTCCACGCCGCCGGACAAAATATCATCCTTGCCCCTTTAAGCGCAGCAATCCGGGCCGGCTCCGGAAATTCCAAATCATAGCAGATCAAAATGGCCGCCTTGCCAAATTCCGTCTCAAAAACAGGAAATTCCTCTCCCTGCTTAAATCTCTTTTTTTCACTTTTCCAAAGATATACCTTTCTTGCTTTTCCGGCAATTTTTCCCTGCCTGTCCGCAAAAACCGCCGTATTATAGATATCATTCGAGTCTCCCCGCTCGGCGAACCCGGCTACGATACAGATCCCGTTTTTTTTTGCCGCTTCACAGATTCCCCGGACAAATTCCCCGTCCTCCCTCTCTGCGATTTCCAAAAGCCTGTCTTTTTTCACAAAATACCCTGTATACGATAACTCCGGAAAACAAATGATATCGGCCCCTCCTGCCGCTGCTCCGGCCGCCATCGCTTCCATCTTCTTCATGTTGGCCCGCGTGTCCCCCTGCACGGCCCGCATCTGCCCCAGTGCAATTCTTACATTCCTCATCTTCTCACTCCATTGTCATTTTTATGCCGTACGGAAAGTATAACATATCACTCCCGAGTCGGCAATGAGGAATACACAAAGCAAAAACCCCGAAACCATATTCCGTTTCAGGGTTTTCACATAATCCAGTCTGTAGTTGCTCTCACGTTTTCCATAGTCTCTCCCATTAAATTCCCAGTAACCTGCGGAATTTTACGTCTGCCTCCTTTTCGTCTGCTCCGTCAAAGTAGAATATCAGGAACTTCTTCTGCGGCTGTATTCCCCTTTGCAGTTCGTCGTAACTCTTAACATTAATCTTCTTCTGTTCCGCCTTTATATATATGTCACATCCAAACAAATTAGCTGCCTGGATTAATGCAGATATCGGCGGCGGCGTATTTCTTTCGTTTCCTGCCAAATTGTACTGTCTGGCCAGCATAAGCCTCCCTCCTTCCAAATATTCGAGGCTGTTAACTATATTCTTATAATTTCACTATATCACATTCCACTAATCTGTCAATACATATTTACATAATTATTATCTATTATTAAACATTATGACAATTTTTTGTCCAATTGTTTATACATATTTTATATTTAATAAATTCTCATAAATGTGTATCTTTTTATTTAGTTCTTAAGTTAAGCTCCGCGGGAGATCGCACTAGCGTGATTCTTTCATATCACAGACTTTGTTTTTATGGTATAATGACCGCGTAGCGGGCATTATACCGCGCATCAACGGTTTCTGCGTCCACCGCAGAAATCCGGCGCTAAAATTAATAAAATAACTAAGCGAGGCATTACATATGAAATTTTTAGAAAAGCATCCCATGTACATGATTGCAACCGGAGTAGTTGGAATATCACTGTCTGCCATTATAGTAAAGTATTCAGACGCTCCCTCTTTGATTACTGCTGTTTACCGTCTTTTTTTTACCGTTGCCATGATGACACCGGTTGTATTTTTAAACCGCAGTTTCAGAATGGAACTCTCCCGCGTTTCTCTGCGAACGGTTGTTCTGTGCGCTGTCAGCGGAATCTTTCTGGCGCTTCACTTTGTCAGCTGGTTTGAATCCCTGGCCTACACGTCCGTAGCCAGTTCCACCGTAATCGTCTGTACCGAGTCTATCTGGGTGGCCCTTGGCTTCTGTTTTCTATTAAGAGGACGCTTAAAGAAAAAGGCTGTTTTAAGCATTGCCGTCACCTTTGCCGGCAGCATCCTGATTGCCATGTCCGATTACGGCTCTGGCAGCAGCCTTCTCAAAGGCGATTTACTTGCACTCTTTGCCGCCGTCATGGTGGCCGCCTATACGCTGCTCGGCCGGATTGTCCGGGCAGATACTTCAACCACGGTTTATACTTATATTGTATATTTTTTCTGCGGCCTGTCACTATTTGCCGCCGCGCTTATCACCCGCACACCGCTCACCGGTTACGGCAGTTCATCCCTGATCTGCGGTTTACTGCTGGCAATTTGCTCCACTCTGCTCGGTCACAGTGTTTTCAGCTGGTGCCTGAAGTATCTCTCTCCGGCCTTTGTATCCTCTTCAAAGCTGTGTGAACCTCCTGTAGCCTCTCTGTTTGCGATGATACTCTTCGGCGAAATACCGTCCCTGCTCCAGATTTCAGGAGGTATTATAATTCTGGCCGGCGTAATTTATTATTCGAGGCTTGAAACCGCTGCCTGAGAGCATGTTTGCGAACCGTATCACGCTCCCAAACACGCTCTTCGATCTTTTCACGCCGTTCAATCAAAGTTTTCGTTCATTTTAGGCCTCCGCCTTAATATGATAGAGTATAAACCATCAAACGGAGGTTCTCATGAGTTCATACTTATCCGTATCCGGCGTTATCACCCGGATTCAACCGCTTACAGGAGTTAACAGCTCCCAGTACGGCTGTACATTAAACATGTCCATACGCTCCCTTCAACAGGGAGAAGTAAATTTCACAGTAACCGGCGATACTTACGTGGTTGACAACACAACACTGCATCCCGGCGATCAGGTGACTGTCTTTTACGACGGGAATGCCCCTGCGCCCCTTATATATCCGCCGCAGTATAAAGCGGTTGTCATCGCGCTCTCCGCTTATCACCAGTATTATCTTGGAGAGTTTTATAATAATTTTGTCAGTACCGACGGAACCCTCCAGTTAAACGGCATGGCGGCACAGGGTACCTTCCTTCCCAACGGCCAGATTTTTTCCGGCGCTTTAGTCGGGAAAACCGCGCTTGTCGAATACACCTCCTCTACAAGAAGCATTCCGGCCCAGACAACTCCGGATCGTGTCATTGTATTTTGTTATTCGTAAACCCAGGTCAAAAAGATATCGCCTAAATAGAAAAACGGTTCGCAAAGGTATCAGCCTCTGCAGAACCGTTTTCCTATTCTCTTCTTTCTTTATTCCCAGTTTTTCTGTTCCATTTCTTAACCCGCTCTCATGCGTCCGTCATTTTCCTGCGCATTGTCAGAAATCTGCCGGCGCCCGCATCTAACACCTTGATTATAGTCTCGTCCACAATGACAGCGATCAGGTATGACACCACGCATGTAAAAATATAGGGGATGACCAGCTGGCCGATGCTTTTATTCTCCCAGCCGACAGGAATAAATCCGAGCGGAAGAACGGCCGACAGGACAAACAGATGCACCATCAGGACGGAAAAGCTTCTTTTCCCAAGCCTCTCAAGGATCCGCGAAAAGCGGCTGCATATACCGTTCAATCTCAGCACCAGGACAAATACGGCTGAGGCCATCAAAAATTCAAGTATCGAACAATTTGCAATAATCTCCAGGTAATCCGGACGGAAGCTGTATATCCACAGCGAGAAGGCCAAGGCGAAAGCGCCCCCTGCCGCCAGAAAGATATCATATTTCCTCATCCATGCCTTATTCAGTAAATATCCGCCCAGGAACAATCCCAGCCAGGAATCCAGATACAGAGAAATCCCCAATTCGAATTGAAAATACGTACATGCCGTCCGTATCGCCAACGCCGCCGCAATCATGGCAAACAGCAGTTTTTCCATCCGTTCAGGCATTTTCGCCAGCATCAGGCGGTAAAAGGGTACTAACAGATACAGCGCCAGCAGCTTGTAAATCAGCCATAAATGGGGCCCCATCGTGATGGATGCGCCAAAAAAGCTGAGGGCGGCCTCTCCGGCCCAGCCTGCCGTTCCCTCGCCGGTGGCACAAAGAAGCTTTAAATAAAACAGGGAATATACCGCAAACGGCAGCACAATTTTCACAACTCTTTTTCTATAATACTGGCCGATGGTTTCTTCCCGGTATGGCAGAAGCAGGGCCCCGCTGATAAAGAAGAACAGCAGGTTGCAGGTCAGCACAGACAAAACAACCGCCTGAAAAAAGAAATCTCTCGGCGTCCCCTTTATCTGGGTCAAGGCAACCGGCTCTACCACATGCACTGCAATTACAAACAGTGCCGCAAGAACACGCACACCATCCAGATAAGCCGTTCTCTGCCTCCGCTCCCCCGGCTGTCCGGCCGCTCTGCCATGGGACTGTTTCGCTCTTTTACGCCGTTCTGCGCCGTGCAGGCAAAAAGATAACGGCAGAACGGCAGCAAGCAGCAGAAGGCGCAGGGGATTCACCCGGTCAAGCATCTGCCGGACAGCAGGTCCTGCGGACGGTCTTTCGTTCACGGATACATTCTTTATCTGGCCGGCCCCTGTCAACGTCAGCCTCAATTTCTCACACCTGACATCAGGAAGAGGAATGATTCCCTTTGTCGTTCCCCTCAGCAGCCAGCGCTCAATCCGGCGAAACCGGTTAAACTCCTGTCCGCTGTTTTCTGTATAGTATACAAGAACCTGCATCTTCTCGGGTATCGGTTCCGTAAACTCAAACTCCAGATAGCCGGCCCGGATGCCCGGTGCAAAATCCAGCCAGGGCATGTCCTCCGTTGTCTGGTACGGATTCCCGTTTGCCGCTCCGCCGGCCGTATATTCCGGGACTAATACAATATTTTCTTCTAAAATAGAACCGCGCCTGGCTGAAAAATAAGCCAGGCACAATTCTATACATATTGCTGCGATAAGCCCTGTCACAATCAGGGTAAAGCATCTCTTTTTATTATTCATCTTCCGTCTTTCAGATTACCATACAACACCGTTGGCATCAATCCACTTGCCGTTCGGTGCCTGTCTGTTGAACCACATTGCGCCGGTTGCCGTATCAAAGAAATACCATTTACCGTCGATCATCTGGTAGCTGGTCTTTCTTGCGCCTCTCGTTCCGTCGGAAACCGGATTCAGATAGTACCATAAGCCGTCAATCTGCTGCCAGCCCGTCTTCATAGCGCCTCTTGTTCCGTCAGATACAGGATTCAGGTAGAACCAGTTATTATCTACAAAAATCCATCCGGTCATCATGTAACCGTTGCCTGCCAGGTAGAACCAGTTATTATCTACAAAGAGCCACTGATTCGTAAGCGGTACTCCGTTATTCTGACGGTACATCCAGCCGATCTGATCCTGTACCCATCCGCCGCTGATGGAAGGTGTTCCGGAAGAACCGCTGCCGGAAGCTGGCGGTGTGCCTGTGTAAACATTGCTGGAGTTCATATAGTAGTCATCCGACTCGTCACTCCACTCGCTCTTCTCCCCGTCCGAATTGCTGATGGCTCTTACCTTGAAGGAGTAATCGCCCGCTTTAGTCATATACGGGTAGAAATTGTATCTTTCATTTGACGTTGTAACTGTTGTCACTGAAGAACCATTGCGGTACAGTTTAACTTCATACTTATCGGCGTCATCAATGGTTTCCCATGTAGCATTCCTGCCGTCCCATTCAAGTTCATCGGGAACCTCCAGCTCGCCGCTTACCTTACGCTGCTTCACTTCAACCCTGAGTCCTCTTCCGCTGTCCAGCCTGGATGCAGATTTGAATTCGCTCCGGTTGCCTGATACGGAAAAATACTTGGAAGAGGTATAGGAGAATCTGTACTTATCCGCTGCATCTCCTATTAATTCCAGCTCGATTCTGATAACCGGAGTCTCGCCGCGCTCCCACTCATCGTCATTGGTATTATGGTACTCCACACTGTCTATCCGGAAGTCTGTTCCCTCCTTGAGATTCTGTGAAAGAGTGACTTTAACCGACGGTGTGCCTACACTGTCTCCAGCATCCGGCACTTCACTGTTAACCTGCACCTTCACTTTTGTAATCTTGTCTTCGGCCGCATAGGCGGTCATACACATTGCGCATGCGGTTATCATCGCCAATACAGGCACCGCCGCTTTCTTCAGGCTACGTTTCATAAACTTTCCTCCTTCATCCTCTTTTACCTTCGTATACTGATTTTTTTGTTTGCATATACCTTATTATACCAAATGAATTACTGTTCGTCAAAGAATCTCTATTCTATTTTCAGAAATTTGACAGTTTTTCATTCATTTATTATAATAATTTATATATTTTATCTAGCTCCGAGAACTTTAAAATTCCGAAATTTCGGATGCGCTCATATGACGGTTCAGCCATGATGCATTCCGCGAGGTGTTTTCGCTGTTTTTGCGAAAATCCCGAGTTGTGCGGCGCGATGCGATGAAAAGCAAACTTTTCACCACAATCAACGGCGTTTTCTTGCCGTTTCTGTGCATCATCTGCTGCAGTTTGGCCGAAGGCTGAACTGTAACGCGCTCATCGAGCAGTACATCACTAATCCACAGGAAAGGAACCCTAACCCATGAATGATTCTAAAAGCCAGAAAAACGAAGTTGTCAAAAACCTTTTTGAAAGAAAATCAGTCCGGATATTCGAAGACCGTCCCATTTCACCGGAAGACCGCCTCACAATTCTTCAGGCTGCCTGCCAGGCTCCCACCGCCGGTAACCAGCAGCTCTATACAATCCTTGAGATTACAGAGCCGGCCCTGAAAAAGCGGCTGTCCGTTACCTGTGATAATCAGCCCTTCATAGCCGATGCGCCGTTGGTGCTTCTGTTCTGCGCCGACTGCCAGAAATGGTATGACGCTTACCGTTATGCCGGCTGCACCCCCAGACATCCCTCCGCAGGCGATCTGATGCTTGCTGTCGAGGACAGTTCCCTTGCCGCCCAGAACGCCGTCACTGCCGCCTGGAGCCTCGGCATCGGTTCCTGCTATATCGGAGATATCATGGAACACTGTGAACTCCACCGGGAGCTGTTTCAGCTTCCCCCTTACGTCTTCCCGGCCGTCATGCTGGTACTCGGCTATCCGACTGCCCGGCAGCGTGAAAGAACAAAACCGGCGCGCTGTCCTCTGGACTCCATCGTGATGGAGAATACCTACCGTAAAATGGACCGTGACGCTCTGTATCAGATGTTCTCCCATAAGTCCGGCCAACAGTCCTATGAAGACTGGATGTCTGCCTTCTGCAACAGAAAGTATAATTCCGATTTTTCCAGGGAAATGGGACGTTCTGTTAGGGAATATCTGAAAGAGTTTTTGTCTTCTGATCAAACGGAACAATAAGGTGTTCGATCCCGGAATTTCCTTTATTGGTTTTATAGTGTAATTATATCAGACTATTGTTACCTATCTCTAACTTTTTGCTTACATTTTCATTAAATAGAGATTTAGTTAAGCAGGTGAGGACGCCG
>NZ_KE992985.1 GCF_000466485.1 [Clostridium] symbiosum ATCC 14940
ACTCCGTTTTTTCATAGATTACTTGACACTACCCACTTTTACTCTATTTTCCGTTCTTATTACGTTTCCAGTTTTATAAAAGTGACCGGCCGGTCATTTCTTTTGATAGTTTTATTATACCCGGCCTGAGGGAAATATTTCAACATTAAGAAATAAGGATTTGTCACTATGTAATAGTGCCAAAACTCCGTCTGACAGTGACCATTTATATCAGTTCAGACAGCATCAGCCGTTACTGCTGATTTCAGTACTGCATCTCACACACAGAAGCTGGATGCGGCCCGTTTCAGATAATCCAGGAAATTCGCTTTTCTGATGCTCTCGGCGGCTACGATTTCCACTCTGCCAATCTCCTGCCCGTTCAAACGGTATACGAGATAGCCGAGGATATCCCCTTCATTTACGGGCGCTTTAATTTCATCTTCAAATACCCACTCCTTCTCGATTCCTCCGAAGTCTTCCCCTTTCATCGTCAGATAGGAAAAAATTCCGTTGAGCTTTGCCGGTACCGTATCCTGAATTCCGTTTATAATCACGGCCGGAGGCACGGACCCCGGGTCTTCGTCACGGTACATCCTGCAATTGGCATATCCATAGTTAAGCAGGGTCAGGGCATCCCCAAACCTGGCTTTGAAATCCGGGGCAGCTAAAATAACGGCAATCAGCTCCACTCCGTCTTTTCTGGCCGTTGCGGACAGACAGTATTTTGCCAGGGACGTGGAACCTGTCTTAAGTCCCGTCACTTCAAAATTAGTCGCCATCTTCAGCAGCTTATTCGTATTGGAGAGTCCGAATTCTTTTGTCCCCTGCTTCGTCACGTGGGTGATGTTTTCCATCCAGATGGTCGAATAATTGAATATCTCGGGATATTTTGTGATAAGCTCCTTTGTCATAAGGGCGATATCCCGGGCCGACATGGCATGGGTCGTGGAATCCGTCAGTCCGCAGCAGTCTTCAAAATTGGCGTTCTCCATTCCCAGGCCTTTGGCCCTCTCGTTCATCATCTTAACGAATGTGGCCTCGTCTCCCCCTATGTATTCAGCCATCGCTACGCTTGCATCATTTCCCGACGCGATGACAATACATTTAATGAGCGTCTCCACTGTCTGAATCTCGCCCTCCTCCAGAAAAACCTGGGAACCTCCCATGGATTTTGCATGGGCGCTGGTTACGACTTCGTCATCCAGGTGTATCTTCCCTGATTTCAGGGCATCAAAAATCAGGAGCAGCGTCATGATTTTCGTAACGCTGGCCGGGTTCCTGGCCTCATCCGCATTTTTTTCATAAATTACCGTTCCTGTGGAAGCTTCTATCAGGATCGCGTCGGGCGCCTGGATTTCCGGCCCGTCCGCCGCCTGTACCATCGCTGAAGCTGCCTCGGCCGGAATCTCCGGGACAGAAGCATACACACTGTAAAGCCCTGTCTGCAGGACCATCATAATCGTCAAAATAACCGCCGTTAATCGTTTCATACCTTTTCTCCGCATCTATTTCCTTCTTTAATCAGGATATGGACAGAATGCATGTACTTATGACTCCGCGTTCCATGAAACGTTCTTTTCTTTCCGACAAAATTTTATAGCTGCGGGGGATGTGAACCATATCAATCCGGCATTTACCAGTAAAATTTAAGTAAACTGTAATAGTCATCGGTTTGATTCTATGTTATAATAATATGCCGGGCTTTTTACGGCCTACTTTTTTGTCCAATTATCTTACAGATAGTTTCATTAACATATTAATTCATAATTTTAGATAAAGGTGATGCAATACTATGGGAAAAGATCAATTTTCATTGAAAAACAGCGGGTACTCCAGCTATTCCAGACGACGTAAAAGGAAGTTCCTCAGGATACTGCCCTACATTATACTCGGATCGATTCTGGCCATTCTCTTATGCATAGCAGGATACCTCTATATGAGGAATAAAAGTCTGGAGGCCAGGGGCGCTTCTATCGCTGAGGTTTTGACCGGCGCCAATCCTTCCGGACCGGCGGACTCTGATAATCCGGGGATTGCCGGGGAATCATCCTCTGAGGAGTCTTCTTCTGCAGACGCGGACAGCGAAAGCCTGGAAAGTTACCTGTCACGGGCAGGTCTTCTGGCCGCAGGATACGACTATGACGGCGCTATCGCCATGTTGAGCGAAAGTCCCTATGCTTCGGACGAACAGGTCACAGCGGCTATTGCCGGATATGAAGAGAATAAAACCGCTCTCGTGCGGGCCGACCCGAAGAAGGTGACTCATGTCTTCTTCCACTCCCTGATTATAGACACCTCCAAGGCGTTTGACGGAGACTCCAGGGAGAAGGGCTATAACCAGGTGATGACTACCAAGGATGAATTTATGAAAATTCTTCAGTCCATGTACGACAGGGGGTTTGTACTTGTCCGGCTTCACGACGTAGCTTACGAGACAACAGGGGAGGACGGCAATCCGCACTTTGTGGAAGGCAACATTATGCTGCCTCCGGGCAAACAGCCCTTTGTCATGTCGCAGGACGATGTCTGTTATTATGAATATATGGAAAAAGACGGTTTTGCCACCAAGATGATTATCGGGGAGGACGGAAGGCCGACAAATGAGATGAAGCTGGATGACGGCTCCGTACTGGTCGGTTCCTATGACCTGGTCCCCCTGCTTCAGGATTTCATCGACGAACACCCTGATTTCTCTTATAAAGGCGCCAAAGCCGTGATTGCCTTTACCGGATATAACGGCATCCTCGGCTATCGTACCGCAGCTTCCTATAATACGGACGAGTACAAAGCAAAGCATCCCGGTTTTGATTATGAGAAAGAGCGGGAGGAAGCCGCCAAGGTGGCGGAATGCCTGAAGGAAAACGGCTTTGAACTGGCTTCCCACAGCTGGGGCCACCGCAATATGGGAACCATATCCATGGAACATTTCCGGGCCGACACAGACAAGTGGGAGGCCGAAGTAGAGACGCTGACCGGGCCGTGCGATATTATTTTGTTCCCCTTCGGCAGCGATATCGGCGGCTGGAAGCCCTATGATACCAGCAGCGAACGCTATCAGTACCTGCACTCGAAAGGTTTCCGCTATTTCTGCAATGTGGATTCCAGCCAGTACTGGGTACAGATCGGCGACGATTATATGAGACAGGGACGGCGGAATCTGGACGGTTTCCGTATGTATTACGACTTGCCGGAAACCAATCCCACCAAAGACCATTTAAGCGATCTATTCGACGTGTCTGAGGTCTTTGACAGGAGACGGCCGACACCGGTCCCCAAGATGTCGGAATAGTTCATTGGGTATGAATAGGAACCATTCGGAGTTGTGAATTTTGACAGCCGCGAAATCCCATTGACAGGGAGCGGCGGTTCCTATATAATAAAATCATAAAAGAGCTTTTGCGGATTATATATTATTTTCCGTAACAGCTCTTTTTTGTGCGTTTAAAAGTAGTTTAAGAAAGAGAGGCTGGAACGATGAAAACAAAACTTATAAGCAGTTTGAAAATAATCGGAATGGAACTTTTAGGCAGTATTTTGATTGCGGTAGGTATTTACAACTTTGCAGCGGCTTCCGCATTTCCGATGACCGGTTTTTCAGGAATAGCCCTGATTTTCAACCGGCTGTTTGCACTGCCCGTCGGCCTCACAATCATTGTCCTGAATGTTCCGGTAGCGGCGCTGTGCTACAAACTCCTGGGCAAACAGTTCTTTCTGCGTTCCGTGCGCTGTATGGTCATCTCATCAATTATGATCGACTATCTTGCCCCCCTGTTCCCGGTATACACCGGAAGCAGGATGCTGGCGGCAATCTGCACGGGCGTGCTGGCCGGGCTGGGCTATGCCATTATCTATATGCAGAATTCCTCCACAGGAGGCACCGACTTTATCATAATGGCAGTAAAAGCCTTAAAGCCTTACTTATCCCTCGGTAAAATCGCTTTTTTGTCGGACGTGGGAATTATCCTGATCGGAGGCATCCTGTTCCGTGATATGGACGGAATCGTATACGGCATGATTATCAATTTCCTGTTTGCCGTCGTTGTTGACAAAGCGGTATATGGCATTAATGCCGGAAAGATGGCCATGATTGTGACGGACAAAGGCGAGCAGGTGACGAAAGCAATTAACGCCTGCTGCAACAGGGGCAGCACAATTTTAAAGGGAATGGGAGGATATAAAATGGATAAAAAAGAAGTTGTAATCTGCGCCTGCAATAATAAAGAAATGTTTTTTGTCCAGCAGGTTGTAAAAGAGGTGGATCCGGCCGCATTCACTGTCGTTCTTGAATCAAACGAAGTCCATGGGGAGGGATTTAAAATGTTCCAGATAGGCGAGGGGAACGTAACAGTTCAGACAGGACTGCGCTCTTGCTGTGCGGACCGTGCGAAAATGCAGCGGCAGTAAGCATCCGGCTGATAAACCGGCTTCTCATGGCACCAGACTTTACGGTGACAGAAAAAAGAGCAGGAAGATTGCCTGCTCTTTTCAATCTTAATTATTGTTTGTCTTGCTCAAAACAGTGTCTGTGAAGTACAGCCTAAAACTGAACAATCTCTTTAATCGGTTCCGCCTTCTCCACATATTCTGCATAGAGCATCGGTCCCTCGCCTTCATATTCCGGACTGTATTCATACTCAACGCGCGCTCTCACCTTGACCCACTCTTTTGTCTCTAAGAGCCTTGCATTTCTGGCTTTGCACATGAAACCTAAGAATGTCATATCGGCTTCACAACATGTCATTGCCATTCTGCCCGGTACGAAATAGTTTTTCGGGAAATCCGGTGTCTTTAATACCATTGCCGTAAATTCAACCGTCTTTCCACGGTACCGCTCCGGTTTATCAAGCATGTCTATATACCAGATGCCGTATGCCTCCGGCGACACCTCAATTATATCGGCATTTACATCGTATGGAAGATCCGCCTCGGAGATTTCACTGATCTCGCCTTCCGAATCTTCGAATACTATCTGTACCTGAGGATTCATCCCCTTCAGTGTTCTGCGGTAGGTATCCAGATCTTCGATTCCGTCGCAGCGGTTCATGATCAGCATCTCCGTATTACGTACCATGCTGCCCACCAGCGGTTTCATGTTGTTGAGATACAAATCAAAGCTGGAACCGTCCACAATGGTAATCTGCTGGTAAAGATCCCAGTCGGCCGGGAGCTTCAGCCCCTCCGGGTTCCACATGCCGTTCCACTCCATCAGCACACGCTCCGGATTATAAAGAAGCTCCAGCTCCTCCAGGTATTCCGGCGTGAGCTTTGAAATCTCATCAATATACACGGCGGCTGTTTTCGTCTCCCTGAGGAACTCCTCTTCGTACTCTTCTTCGCCCTCTTCACAAACGATCAGTAAAGTCTTTCCTTCCGACTGAAAGTAATCCTGCTGAAGCGTGAATTTGATAAAAGCAGTTTTGCCTGCCTCCAAAAAACCGTTTATCAGAAATAACGGCATTCTATCGTCTTCCATTACTTATTTCTCCTTTTATGCACAGTCTGCCCGCTTCCGGCTGTGCCTTAACTCTGTCAATCAGGCGTTAAATGCCTCCGCCAGTCCTTCTTCATCCAGGTTAGCCCCAATGACACAGAGCTTGCCCGTATAGTCAGGGGAACCTTCACGGATTTCAATCTGCTCCGGAACCAAATCAAAATGAATCCATACGCCCTCTTTTTCACCCGGGATCATACCTTTGGCACGGAGAACTTGACCGTATTTCTGTCCATATGCCAGCTCCTTCAGCACCGCCTCCAGTTTATCGCGGCTGATGGCGGATACGTTCTCTCTGCCCCAGCTTGTAAATACTTCATCGGCATGATGATGGCCGTGATCATGCGCGTGATGATGGTCATGATCATGACAGCCGCAGGTACAGCTTTCATCATGGTCGTGATTATGATAGTCGTGGTCATGCGCGTGATCGTGGTCATGCGCCTGGCAGCCGCACTCCTCGCCGTGGTCATGGCCGTGGTGATGATCATGCTCATGTTCATGGCAGCCGCAGTTACACTCACCGTCATGTCCGCCTTCATGATGATGCTCATGGTGATGCCCGTGAGCATGGCAGCCGCATTCTTCTCCATGCTCCTGATCGTGGTGATGGGAATGGGCGTGTTTATGCTCTCTGGCCTCACGCATCAATTCCTCCGCCATATCGTCCTTCTTTTCAATGATCTCAAGAAGCTGTGCGCCTGTAAGCTGGCTGCACGGAGTCGTCACAATATTGGCGTCCGCGTTATGCTCCCGGAGCATCGCAACCGCCGCCTTCACCTTGTCGGCGCCGGCAATATCGGTCCGGCTCAGGATGATGGTGCCGGCATTCTCAATCTGATTATTGAAAAACTCGCCGAAATTCTTCATGTACATACGGCATTTGTTCACATCCACAACAGTAACCGCACTGTTCAGCATGACTTCGATCTCGGAAGCCACATCTCTCACCGCTTTCATGACATCTGAAAGCTTGCCGACGCCGGACGGTTCAATAATTACACGATCCGGATGATACTTCGTCAGGACTTCCTCCAGGGATTTTCCGAAATCCCCGACTAGGGAGCAGCAGATACAGCCAGAATTCATCTCACGGATCTCGATCCCCGCATCCCTTAAAAAGCCTCCGTCAATTCCAATCTCTCCAAATTCATTTTCAATCAGCACTACTTTTTCGCCTGAGATGGCTTCCTTCAGGAGCTGTTTAATAAATGTCGTCTTTCCCGCTCCAAGGAAACCGGAAATAATATCAATCTTTGTCATTATTATCAACCTTCTTTTCTGTTTAACAGTAGTTTTAACCTAATTTATTATTTTTACACAAATATGGAATAAAGTCAAGCAGGTGAGAATTACGGTCAATAAAACGGCCGGTATGAAAGTATCTCATACCGGCCGCCCTGCGGCTTTTATCTCTACCAGCTGAACCCCTGACGCACCGCCTGAACCAGACTGAATATCAGGAACGCCGCCAGATTTACGACTACCACACTGGCTCCCGCCGGAGTGGAATAGATATAGGATATCACCATTCCGATACTGAAACAGATGATAGAAAGCATCCCGGATACAATTACGACTCCCCTGAAACTTTTAAAGATCCGCATGGCCGTCAGGGACGGAAAGATAATGAGACTGGAAATCAGCATGGCTCCCATCATCCTCATTCCGATCACGATCGTCACTGCAGTCAAAACGGCAATCAGAACATTATAAATCGAAACATTGACACCGGTGGCCCTTGCAAAATTCTCATCGAAGGTCACGGCAAAAATCTTATTGTAGCAGAATAAAAACAGGCCGAGGACAATGACGGAAAGAACGGCGGCAAACCGCACATCCTCTTTGCTCATGGCCAGAATGCTTCCAAACATATAGCTGCTCACATCCGTGGTCATCCCTGTAGTCATGGAGGTCACAATAATACCGATTGCCAGTGCGCTGGCTGATATCATCGCAATGGCGGCATCACTTTTTATCTTTCCTCTCTCCGTGATTCTGAGAAGGAAAAAGGCCGCCAGCACCACAACCGGGATTGAAATTTTAAGAGGCGACCAGCCCGCTGCCAGAGCCACCGACAGGGCGCCGAAGGATACATGGGACAGCCCGTCCCCTATCATGGAATAACGTTTCAGCACAAGGCTGACTCCCAGCAGGGAAGCACAGAGAGAGACGAGTACACCGCCTATCAGCGCCCTCACAATAAATGGGTAGGACATCATTTCACTGATTATGCTCATTCCTCCTCACCTCCCAGAAACTGGTTTCCTATGCCGCTTTTTAAATAATCCTGAACCGTTCCCCAAAAAAGCGCCTTCTGCTGAAGATGGAGAATCTTTCCCGCCTGTCTGACGATATTCGCCATGTCGTGGGATACCATCAGGATCGCCACCTGCTCTTCCCGGTTCAGCTTTCTGATAATATTATAAAAGTCCTGTATCGCCGAAGGATCCAGCCCTGTAATCGGTTCGTCCAGAATCAGAAGCTTATCGGTGGCGCAGAGGGCTCTGGCAATCAACGCTCTCTGCTTCTGCCCTCCCGACAGATCCCGGAAGCAGCTTTTCTTAAGGTCCGCGATCCCCAGCCTCTCCAGATTGGAAAGAGCTGTCTGCTTCTCTTTTGGGGAGTAGAACGGACGGTTTCCTCTTTTTCCAAGGCAGCCGGAAATAACCACCTCAAATACGGTGGCAGGAAAATCCTTCTGCGCCGCCGTCTGCTGCGGCAGATAACCAATACCGGCTTTCTTAAGCTCTTCCGATATTTCAATCTTTCCCTCCGTAGGTTTTAACAGCCCCAGAATCCCTTTCATCAGGGTGCTTTTACCGGAACCATTTTCGCCCACGATACAGATATAATCGCCTGTGCTGACCTCCAGGCTCACATCAATGACCGCATCCTGATTCTCATATCCAAAATCAACATGCTCACATTTTAACAATAATCCCATCTATTCAAGTCCTTTTCTCAGGTTCACCACATTCTGCTCCATCAGTTCCAGGTACGTTATGCCCGAATCAAATTGTCTTCTGGTCACGTTGTGGCAGGAGTGGAACAGCAAAGGCTCAGCTCCTGTCTCCTCCCCTATTATCTCAGCCACGCGGTGGCTGGAAAGCTCCAGATAATAAACTGCCGGGATCGAATCCTCCCTGACCTTGTCAATCAGATATGCTATCGTCTTTGCGCTGGGTTCCGTATCCGTGCTGCATCCGGTAAATGCCGCCCTGTATTCCAGCCCATATTCATCGAAGAAATAACGCAGCGGAAATTTGTCGCCAAACACAAGCAGCCTCCTGTGTCCGCCGGCTACTACTTCCCGTATCTCTCTGTCAAGAGCCTCCAGTTTTTCTACATACGCATCAGCCCCTGCCCGGTAGTCCGCCGCACGGGCCGGGTCTTCCTCCTGAAGCACGCCGGCCAGAATCTCCGTCAGCTTCATAGCGTTCACAGGGGAAGTCCAGATATGCTCATCATACTCTATCTCGACTTCATGTCCGTCATCATGCTCATGGCTGTGACGGTCTGAGGAATGGTCATGTTCCTCCGCTTCCATCCCTTCTACAATCTCTTCCTCCACCGTATCCACATAATCCATCATTGTCACGACCCGTCCGGGACCGGCGCCGTTTCCCAAAGAATCCAGCACTTTATCAAGCCACTGTTCCATTGCGCCGCCGTTACATACCAGAATATCAGCATTCTGTATCGTAATCATATCGGCCGGCGTGGGTTCGAAGGAGTGGCTGTCCATACCTGCCGGAACCACCATGGCCAGTTCTATCCTGTCTCCTGCAATCTGACGCAGAAAATCGTAATAGGGAAACAGCGTTGTCACTACGTTGAGCCTGTCTTCCCCGTCAGACGCTGTTAATGCTTCTTGGTCCTTTCTTACGTCACTGCCGCCGGGATTATACCGGCTGCAGCCCACCGTCTGGATTATAGCGGCAGATAAAATAAGCAGGAGCAAAAGCCGGGCAAAAAGGCCCGGTAAGCGTGATCTGGTATTTACAGTCATTGCAAATCCTCATTCCCTGTGTCAGCTTTTTCTATAATCAATTCCACCTGGGATGGATAATCCACTATATATTGGGGTGACAGCGCCACCAGCTCTTCTCTGTCCCTGAAGCCCCAGGTTACTCCCACCGTATCCATGCCGGCCGCAATCCCCGTCTTCATATCCGTGTTTGTATCTCCCAGATACAGGCAGTCACCGGGCTGCATCCCCAGTTCACGGCATACAATCAGCGCCCCATCCGGAGCCGGCTTCTTAGGCGTTCCTGCCTGCTCGCCTCTGACGCAGTCAAAATAATCTTTTCCAAATATTGTCTCAATATTCTCCACCGCCTGATGATGCGGCTTATTGGAGTATACTGCTATCTTTATCCCTTTTTTCTTCAGGTATTCAAGAAGCTGGGGAATTCCGTCATAAGGTTTTACATCTTTCATACAGTATTTCGCGAAGTTCTCCATATATAGCGTCAGAGCTTCTTCATAATGAACCAGATTTTCATCGCCGCAGGCCATAAGGGCGCGCTCCATCTGTTTCTTATAGCCGTCTCCCACCATCTTTTTCGTCTGCTCCGGCACAATCTGTCCCAGGCCAAGGGCCGACAGCGTAACATTAGTCGTATAAGTCAGGGCATTAATTGTGTTCAGCAATGTCCCATCGAGATCAAAAATACATAAACGGTACATTTTTCTCTTCCTTTCGGTGTAAATTTCCCCCATGTAATAATATACTAAATGGGCGAAAGTTGCAACGGGGACTTTAGTTAAGCAGGTGGGGACGCAGCAGGGACGGACGGCGGACGGGCGGTGGAGGTGGATCGAGGAGTCTTTCGTCCCGTGGGAAGGTTGTCGCAAGCCGGGACTGCAAAGAAGATAGAGTCTTCAATTAAATAATTATGATGTTGGGAGCAAAAGGTCTTTTGCCCCCTTTGATACCGGATTGCTCTGCACTGCGTGGTATCATAATTATTAAGATTTTCAATCTCTATAGATCACTCATCCCCATCATGATACAATGAAGTCAACCAAATCAATTTCTTCAAGGAGGTAAGTATGAACACACCAAAACGACCGGCGGTTAATAGAATAAACACTGTAATCGACTGTGGTGACGCACAGATTATGGCAGAATTCTACAGCAGGCTTCTGGGGTGGGAACTGACTCTTCCTGCCGCGAACGGATGGGCCGCCGTCACATCGCCGGAGGGAGCCGTATTTGCATTTCAGGAGATCGAGGGGTATGAACCTCCGGTATGGCCCTGGGAGAAAGGTAAACAGGGGCAGATGATTCATCTGGATTTCTGGGTGGACAATCTGGAGGAAGGCGTTGAGTTTGCCCTGGCCTGCGGGGCTGTTGAAGCGGCTCAGCAGTTTTTTACGACCTCCCGCACCTTACTCGACCCTGCAGGACATCCGTTCTGTATTGATACTGATGGAGAGGAACCCTGACTTTAACTCTTAAAGGAGGCTATCTATGAAAAAGAATTTACAAATTATTTCATCCGCAATTGTCATGACGCTGTTTTTCACTTTCCCTGCATTTGCCGGTCAATGGATACAGGATGCAGGAAGACTGGCTGTCAGTGACGGCGTATCCAACTGGCGCTGGCAGGAAGACGACGGTACGTATGTACAGGACTGCGATCTCTGGCTGGACGGAAACAAGGACGGGATTTATGAAAACTACTATTTTAACTCCGGCGGCTGGATGCTTGCCGCCACACAGAATGGCTATGGCCAAACTATTAATTCCGACGGCGCTCTCCTGAATAATGACGGCAGCGTTTTCCGGATAATTGCGCCAAAAGACAGCGCAGTCATAACGACTCCCGATTATACGCTCACACTGCCGGAAAACTGGAAAAACAATTTCTGCTACTCCCTCCGCAGCGGGAACCTCTATGTGGATTTCCATCCTATTAAACCGCTCTTAATGGACGGCAAAAACAGGGGCTCCGTCACCCAGGCCATGTTCTGGATTCTTAGTTTTGACAGCAGGGAAGAGATGGAGAAAATAAGAAATCAGGGTCTCTACGACAGCTGGCGTCTTCTGGGCAGCAGCAATGGCAAGTATTATGTCTCCTGCGGCCCCACGGATACCGCCATCGAATTTTACACGGAGGAGGACAGGGCCGTTATGCAGCAGATGCAGTCCGCTCTTTATGAAAATGGGCAATCCTCGCTCTGGAACAGGATGGTATTTGTATCTGCCGGTAACTGATAGTTTTATCTAATCTGCTTTTTATGGAGGGAGGAAAATTACATGAACCGACAATTGTTGAAACTTCCGCTTTACACCCTGGCCGCCGGGGTTCTTACAAGACTTCTCATAAAAGTGATTAGCTCCCTGGCCCTGCATTCCGCCGGAGCGTGGGCAGTGTATTTAGGGGATGTGATATTCTACGCCCAGTGCGTCATTTCCGCGATGTTTTTTATCATCATTGGCCTGAGATTACGCAAAATATACACCCGCAGCGTCTGTTTCCGGGCCGCTTCTGTCTTAGCCCTCTACTCTCTCCTGTCCCTTGTACTGGAACAGGCAATGCAGTACAGCGGGCACTACGGTTTGCTGAACTACTATATGTACCTTCCCATCGAGATTTTCACACCGATCACGGCCCTGCTGATGCGATTCTTCTATGAAGGAGCTGTCAGCGTGGTTTATGCCGTGCCTTCCCTGCTGGCCCCTTATCTTTTTCTGCTTTTCACCGATAAATAGAGATTTAACTGAGGTTGGGAGGACGCG
>NZ_KE992986.1 GCF_000466485.1 [Clostridium] symbiosum ATCC 14940
ACACCCCACCCCCCCGTCCGCTGGCCGTACCGGCTGCGTCCTCACCTGCTTAACTAAATCTCCAATTCCGCTGGATTGAAGAAAGACGAGGTGGTATAATGTACAATAAGCAAAAAACAGTGCCCCATAGCGGAACTGAGCTGCTGATATATGCCATCCCAAATTCCAATCAAGGAGGAACCGGAATGAGTAAAAAACAAATCCGCCAGATTATCACCGATCTCACCGAAAAGCTGTGCCGCAAAGATTTTCTTGAGAAATCCGGCTTAAGCAAGAAAAACATTTTGATGTTAATGAATAAAGAACACTGGGAAGAGCAGTTAATCCGTCTTATTCCTATTAAAAAGCGGGTATCCTGCCGCCTTGTCTTTGAAATCTGTGAAGAACCGCTGGCCCTGCTCGGCAGGGAGCCGGAAGAGGGCTGGATGAAATTCACATACCAGTATGCCTGCCATATTCTGTATCCTGACGCAGAATTTTCCAAAGAAACGGACAGATTTTCAGCAGGAGCTTTGTTCTATCTCGAAATTCTCCAGTATTTTTTCAATATGGAGCGCGAGATACTGCCCTATGATCCGCTTTACGATTTCGGCTTTCTGATTGATGAGGAGGCCGGTAAATTTGAGACCTATGAGGAATACAAACGGTTAAAACAAACTTTCATTAAAGAATATATCTATGAGATGATGCGTCTGAATGCCGATGTCACTCCCTTTAGGACGCTGGAACATATCGCCGGAGTCCATTATGTGGCTATGACCGTGGGACGCGGCCTGTGGGAGGCCGGAGTTCCCATCGATCTGGCGCTGACATCCGGGGCCGCCGCCGGCCATGATCTGGGTAAATTCGGCTGCAAGCCGAATGAGCGCGTTCCCTATCTCCACTATTACTATACAAACCAGTGGTTTAACAATCACTCCATGGAATATACAGGCCATATAGCGGCCAATCATTCTACCTGGGATTTGGAACCGGAGAACCTGTCGGTGGAATCGCTGGTATTGATTTACTCGGATTTCCGGGTAAAACAGAGCCGGGGAGAGGATGGCAGGGAGATTACTTATATTTCCAGTCTCGATGAGGCGTTTAATGTCATCTTGTCCAAACTGGACAATGTGGACGAGACAAAGCTGAACCGCTACCGCTTCGTATATTCCAAGCTGCATGACTTCGAGGATTACATGCGTTCCCTGGGAGTGGATGTGGGGCTGGACGGCCATCCGGTAAAACGGGCGCCCCTTCCCGACATTTCGCTCAGAAATACGGAGCAGACCATAGAGTCTCTCGTTTTTATGGGAATAGAACATAATATTGAAATCATGCACCGCATGGCGGCGGAACGCCAGTTTGGAAATCTTCTGGAGGCGGCCAGAAGTGAGAAGAGCTGGAAGAATGTCCGCGCCTACCTGAATATTTTTGAAGAATATTTCACCTATACAAACGATAAGCAGAAAGAACAGACGCTTGGGTTTCTATATGAGCTTCTCATGCATAGGGAAGGTGATATCAGGGCGCAGGCGGGCAAGCTCCTGGGCCACGTGATTGCCCGGTTTAACGCGGGGTATCGGAAAGAACGTCCGGCCGATATGCCGGACATCGCCGAGGCACGGGTGATGGAGCTTTGGAATGAATATCTTGAGATGATTATCCGTCCGGATCACAAGCTCACAGTCCAGCAGAAACGCCGTATCCGTTACAACCTGAAGGTGGTTCTGGATTCTGTGGTGGAGTATGCGGGAGCCGCGGATTTCCATCATTTCCTCCATGCATTTTTAAAATGGTATGAACGGGGGGAAGAGCTGGAGCCGGGGGAGGCATTCGTACTGTTGGATACCGTGCATTTCATGCCGTTTGAACTTTTCAGTGAAGAGGAACTGGGCAGGGTCGGAAGATTCGCCATTTATGAGGCGGATTCCAAAGAGGCGGAAGTGAGAATTGCCGCATGGCGCGCATTCAAACTCATCACGGCATATCAGCCGTCTCATCCCTGCTGTAAGGACATCGCTGAATGCGTGATGGAGACAACGGTGGAAGGTGATATTACGATGACCTTCCTTCAGTACCGTGTGTTAAATAATCTTGGATACGATACGGAGCTTCAGCAGAAAGCGCTT
Organism: [Clostridium] symbiosum ATCC 14940; assembly: GCF_000466485.1. Taxonomy (GTDB): domain Bacteria; phylum Bacillota; class Clostridia; order Lachnospirales; family Lachnospiraceae; genus Otoolea; species Otoolea symbiosa. Next base: position 2,115 of record NZ_KE992986.1, read on the forward strand.
TACGACCGCGATGTGGTTTCCGACATTTTCCTCGATAACCTGAAGACATCCACGCCCTGGATTATCAAGGCGGTCAACATAAAACTTCTGGTGGATCAGATTGATCATGGAAAATATGAGCATATACTGCACATTGCCGCCCATTTTTCAAATCTGATCAAAGTGAGTGAGCATGTGGTTGTCCGCCATGACGCCGGCCATGCCCTGCTTCGGATTATTGAGCTGCTGACCCCGGATCAGAGAAATGAGATCTCGGTCGAGCTGGTGAAGGGCCTGGAAGTTGGAGAATATGAATTTTCCAAATATATTCCCCGCTATCTGGGAGAAGTGGCACTGTGGCTGCCGACCGAACAGCTGGACGAAATACTTGTTTATTTAAGCAGCCTGATGGCCAGCCCGAATGACAGAATCGTATCGGTGGCGCTCGATACGGTGGGCATACTTTTGGAGTGCTATCCCTGTTACCGGGAGCGGTTCATGGATGAGAAGGACGGCTGGGAGTGCCGGAGACGCAGATTTCTGGGAATGCTTCTGAACGGTCTCGCCAATTACAGGGAGACAGTAAGCCAGGAGGCTCTTCTTGTAATCGGCCAGACGGTGTTTGGTTCAAAGCGGCTAACCTGCAGTGAAAAGAATGAAATATTCTCACTCTGCTTCAGAAAACTGCTGTTTTTATTAAATGAAAATAAAGGGGATGAGCTGACCGCTTTCTACCGTGCGGCCGCTCTGTCCAATATCTGCCGTTTCATCACGGAATACCGTTTGACGGAAGGGGATTTTACAATAGGCGAACGGAATGCGGTGGCATTCTTCCCGGGGACGTTTGATCCGTTTACTCTGTCGCATAAGGAAATCGTACGCGAAATACGGAATATGGGATATGAGGTTTATCTGGCGGTGGACGAGTTTTCATGGTCCAAGAAGGCGCAGCCCCATCTGATCCGGCGCCAGATTGTCAATATGTCTGTGGCCGATGAATTTCATGTAAACCTGTTCCCGGATGACATTCCCGTTAATATTGCAAATCCGGCGGATTTAAAGCGGCTGAAGGAAGTATTTGCCGGCAGGGAAGTATATATTGTGGCCGGAAGCGACGTGATAGCCAACGCTTCTTCCTATAAAAAGGAACCATGTGAGAATTCCATCCATTCGATGAACCATATAGCTTTCCGCCGTGTCGGAGATGTCAGGTCTGATAACCGGTTTAACAGAAAAATGATGGAGTCCATTACGGGAAAAGTATATGAACTGGAGCTTCCGGAACACCTGGAGGACATCAGCTCCACAAAAATCAGGGAAAATATCGATATGAACCGCGACATTTCCAACCTGATTGATCCGTCTGTCCAGGAATATATTTATTACAACGGCCTGTATCTGAGAGAGCCGGAATACAAGCCAATTATCCGGGCCAGGGCAATTGTATTTGAGGAACCGGGGGAGCCGGATGAGGCGCTTCTGTGCGAGATTTCAGAGTCGGTACTGCGGGATGAGGAACACAGGGCCCAGATAATGGAATCAATCCGCGCTGCGGGTGACAACCTGCTTCTGCTGAGAAATACGGTGGAGGACAACCGCCTGGTGGGAGTTGCCAGGTTCCGCTATCTGGCTCCGGATGAGCTGTTTGCAGTATTGAAAAAGGTAGATTTGGCAGATCTGGTCCGCCGCCACACTTCAGGGGAAATTCTTCTGATATCGGGAATCCATGTGGAAAAGGAACCGGCGATTTATGACGCGGAGCAGCTTCTTCTGGCGGAGGTGATCGCCCGCTCCTTCGCCTGGAAATGCGGCTATGCCATATTTTTCCCATATGAGGGAGTGTGCCCGAAGCGCGTAAGCTCAGTCATTGAACGGCAGGGCTTCGTTAAGGCGCCGGAATTCCAGGAGGATGCGCCTTTGTTCCTGGTGGATATGCATGCGCCGCTTCTGCTGATGCAGAATCTGGAGACAACGCTGAAGGAACCGTTTTCCAGCAATCCCAGGGTATTAAAAGCCATTTACAAAGCGCATCATGATTTGCAGAGAACGATGACGGGTCTGTATCCGGGGCAATTGGTTCTGTCACTTTCCGCAAGTCTGATATATCACCGGCTTGTAGATAAAATAACTACTCTGAACGGGGTGCCGAGAGAACCGGTGGAGCCGAGAATACTGGGTGAGTATATGTGTGTTCCCTTCGGCAAGATTCTGAGAGGAAAGGTAATACCTAATACGGTGACAAAAACACTCCATACCGATAAGGTATTTGACCCGGAACTGAAGGAAGATGCCATTGAAGCATTCCCTTACTATTCCCCTCTGAGCAGCCAGATAAAAGGAATCAAATCCTTTGACCGGCCTGTAATCCTGGTGGATGATTTACTGCACCGGGGAGGCCGTTTTGAGGCTCTGGAACCGATGTTCAAGGAAGCAGGGGTGGAGATCAAGAAAGTGCTTCTTGGACTGATTTCCGGGTATGGACGCGATACGATGGCGACAAAGGGAGTGGAGGCAGACAGCGTTTACTTTGTGCCGAACCTTAAATTCTGGTTCGTGGAGTCCACGCTTTATCCCTTTGTCGGGGGAGATACGGTCCGCCGTGATACGGTACAGGTGGCCGGCCTGACTCCATCCATTAATATGATACTGCCCTATGCGGTGCCGCCGCTGAAAGACTGCAGCAGCGATTCACTGTTTGAATTTTCGGCCTGCTGTATCAGAAATGCCAGGGATATTATGCTGGTCCTCGAGGCCGAATACCGCGATCTGTTTGCAAGAAACCTGACTCTCAGCCGGTTATCAGAGGCGGTCATTCTTCCCCTCTGCCCGGATAAAGGGGACTGCGTAAGCTATGATCCGAACCTGGCTGCGTCGGTATATCTGGAAAATGATCTCCAGATGCTCTACCGGACAAAAAAGGCGGCGGGGCATGAGCATGACAGGTAGAGAAGCATTTTAAAGAAGGAGGAGAAAAATGTACTATTACAAAATAGAGGGACAGCTCTGCTGTTCACTGGACGGCAGCCTGCCGTATGAAAAAACAGAAGCCCCGAAGGAGGTGACCTCTCTTGTATATCTTTTTGACAGGGAGCCGGGAAGCTGCCGCGCATCGTTTAAGGTCAATGATTCCTCCATGCTGTTTGCTGAAAAAGAGGATTCTTCATGGCTTTGCAGCGTGAAGCTGGAAGAGGCGGCCGGGGGAAAAAAGGCTGACGAGTGGACGGAAAGCGTAATCAGGGCAGGAAAAATGCGCGCCGTGAACCTGCGTCATCCTAAATTTATCGAGATACTCAGGGAAAGACAGGAGGGCGGCAAAAAGCGCGTGAATGTGCTGGCAATCGGGGATGTGGGGAGTACGCTTCTCACCGGCCTTCACCTGCTGGGCGGCGATGTGATAAGCTCCATCGGAATATGTGATATTTCCGATAAAGTGACGGCCAGATGGGAATTTGAGGAGAACCAGATTGCATACCCGTGGGATTACGACGCCCTTCCGGAAATAGATATCGTGAGTGCGGAGGATCTCTTCAAATGCGACGTTTTTGTTTTTGTGGCCTCCAAAGGGATTCCGCCGGTTGGTTCAGGAGTCAAGGACGTGAGAATGTACCAGTTTGAAAACAATTCTAAAATCGTGGCCCAGTATGCCAGACAGGCAAGAAAAGAAAATTTTAAAGGTCTTTTTGCCGTCGTGTCTGATCCGGTCGATCCGCTGGCAAAAACGGCCTGGCTGGAGAGCAATAAGGATGACAGCGGTGTTCTGGATTATCAGGGACTCCGCCCTGAGCAGGTTCATGGATTCGGGCTGGGCGTCATGAATGCCCGGGCCGCATATTTTGCAAAACGTGACGAACGCTTTAAACGGTTTCTGACAGAAGGCCGCTCCTTTGGCCCACACGGTCAGGATCTGGTGGTAGCGGATTCCATCACGGATTATAATGATGAACTGTCGAAAGAGCTTACGGAATTAACCGTGACGGCAAATCTTCATATGAGGGCTATCGGCTTCAAACCGTTTATCGCCCCTGCTTATTCCTCGGGAGCCATTTCCCTGGTTCTGATGATGCGCGGAGAATGGCACTGCGGCTCCGTCTTCCTTGGAGGAATCTATATGGGTGTAAAGAACCGGTATACCGCATTCGGCCTTGAGACAGAGGTTCTGCCTCTGCCGGAACAGCTCTACCGTAGAATTGCCGCAGCAGAGGATAATTTAAAGAAAATTGTATAACCTGATGTTCAGAGAGAGCCCGGCGCTTTTGGCAGACTAAGCGTCGCGGACTCTGCATAGAAAGCGAGTCGTGCCGTAAGAAAGGAAGCGTTGGTGTGAACAGTTCGGATATCATTGTGGTTAAGCTGACGGACATTGAGAGCGCACAGTCGGGGCGTCTGGAGGGCGTGCTGGATGTAGCGCTTAAAGGGCGTTCTGTCTATGAGATTCACAGAGCGGAGGAAATGACTTATTTTTTAAAAGACACAGCAGGCGGTTCAAAGCGGCTGCTGTTTGCCGTTTCCCTCGGGAAAACCGGAATTAATCTGGAATATTACAGAGTGATTCAATTTCTCAGGGAACATCCGGGTATGCTGGAGGGCTGGACAGGCGGAATTATCGTAGATGCCGACAGTGAACTTTTTACCAAATCTGCAGCCAGGGAACTTACCTTTACGGCTAACTTCGCCGGCTGTACTTTTGTGGGCCGTCCTCTGGTTGAAGGTACAAGTTCCCTGGCGAATTTTGCCATCGTAGCCCAGAATATGGATACGGATTTAATGACTGCTTACCAAAAGAGCGCCGGGCTTCTGGTCCAGGAGATTCTGGATTTTAAAAATCCCGTGTATGAATGTCCGGATCTGCTCGTCCTGCACGCATCCAGCCATCAGACATCCAATACATTTGCCGTATGGAATGCGGTGAGGGAAAAATTGGAAGGTTTTCATATTACGGAAATTGGGCTTAGAAACGGCACTCTGTCCGACTGCTCCGGCTGCCCCTACAGAATGTGTCTCCACTTCGGGGAGCAGGGAAGCTGCTTTTACGGCGGGGTTATTGCGGAAGATGTTTATCCGGCTGTGAAACGGGCCAATGCTGTTGTGATGCTGTGTCCCAATTATAACGATGCCCTCTCGGCAAATATGACGGCATTTATCAACCGGCTGACCGCATTGTTCAGAACTACGAGATTTTACGACAAAGCGCTGTTCGGCATTATAGTCTCCGGTTATTCAGGCAGTGATATAGTTGCCGAACAATTGATTGCAGCTCTCAACATGAACAAGACATTTTATCTTCCGGGAAATTTTGCGATGATGGAGACGGCCAATAAAGCGGGAACGGCGATGAAGCTGCCCGGGATTGAAGCGCGGATTGAAAAGTTTGCCGCCAATATTACTAAAACGCTGAAAAAAGAGGAAATGGAATGAAACATAAAAACAAAAAGCGCCTCTGGCTCCTGCCTGTCCTAATTCTGCTGTATCTGGCTGTGGGGGCCGTTTTTCCCTTCCTTAATTATAAAGAAGTAAAGGAGGGAACCGGTCTGCTGCCGGAACTTGCATCAATGGTGGACGGAAAGCAGGATGCTTTTGTTGACCGTGCAATGATTCTTGAGACAAATCTAAGCGCCTGGGAGGAACGTCTCCGTCTGATAAACCAGGCGGAGGAGCGGATTATTCTGTCCACCTTTGATATGAGGGATGGGGAAAGCACGAAAGATCTTCTTGCCCTGATCCTGGAGAAGGCGGATCAGGGAGTAAAGGTGCAGATAATGGTGGACGGTTTTTCCGGGCTGGTCAGAATGACGGGAAGGAGCCTGTTTCATGCCGTGTCGTCCCATCCTAATATCGAGATACGCCATTACAACCCGATTAATTTACTTAAACCCTGGAAAACCCAGGGGAGGATGCACGACAAGTATGTGATTGTAGATGATATCGGTTATATTCTCGGCGGGCGCAATTCCTTTGATTACTTTATAGGCGATTATGACACGGAACACGGGAGTCTGGATCGGGAGGTTCTTGTTTATAATTCGGCACATGGCACAAACGACGGACTGAGCAGCTCCCTTTATCAGGTTGAAAATTATTTTCAGGGCGTCTGGAACCTTGAAGTGACAAAGCCGTTTGCCGACAGTGAAAAACTGGAGGACAGGAAAAGCGTTGCCGAAAAGCGGGAGATGCTGAGAAACAGGATGAACTCCCTCAGAAAAGACAATCCGGAGCTGTTTGCCAGCCCGGATTATGAAAAGCAGACCTATGAGACGGAAGGCATCTGCCTGGTAACTAATCCTACCGGGATATACGCAAAAGAGCCGGAGGTATTTTATCAGCTGACACAGCTTATGAAAGCGGCCGGAAAAGAGACAGAAATCCATACCCCTTATCTCGTATGCAATACATATATGGAAAACCGCCTAAAAGAAGTGAAGGAAGCCGTACCGGATATGAAAATAGTCCTCAATTCGGTAGAAAACGGAGACAATTTCTTTGCATCCAGCGACTATTTGCGCAGAAAAAAAGACCTGACGGCTCTGGAAATCCCTCTTTACGAATATGACGGAGGGATTTCGACCCATGGAAAGTCCTTTACACTCGGGGACGACATCGCGGCAGTCGGTTCCTATAATTTTGACTTGAGAAGCACATATCTCGATACGGAGCTGATGCTGGTAATCAAAAGCGTGGGGCTGACCAGAGAACTCAAAGGTCATTTCGATGCCATCAGGGAGGATTGCCGCAGAGTAGTGAATGCGTCGGAGTATGAGACGCCTTCTCATATTAAGGTGGCTGAAATCCCGGGATGGAAGAAGCTGGCCATGAAAATAACGGGGATTGTGATGGCGCCGTTCCGGTTTCTTGTGTAGTTAATTAAGCAGGTGAGGACGCCGCCGGTACGGC
>NZ_KE992987.1 GCF_000466485.1 [Clostridium] symbiosum ATCC 14940
CCGGGCGCTGATTGTCTCCAACCTTAAATGGGGAAAGCCTTGTCGCAGACATTGACCTGTGAACACGAACGAAAATAGACCGTATGCAGGCGGAAGGTCACAGCTTTACCTTGAATATTGCAAAATAGTGCGGTATTATTAATTAGAAAAGGTTACAGACAGAGAAATCCGGATATGGGTACCGGAAGGCTTATACGTTTTAGAGAGGAGATTTTCATGAGGAGAGGCAGGGTATGGTATACGGCGGCTATAACGCTTGTGATGATGACTGGATTATTTACAATCACGTCCTTTGCGGCCAAAGGAGAAAAAATAACAGCGATCAAGCTGGAAGTCAAGGATAATTTGCAGCTTGGCAGCGCGCTGGATGAAGAGGATGAGCTGGAGATAGAGACAAGCGCCGACAGTTACGGCGTGGCGGAGTGGGAGATCGATAATGAAGGTTTTACCTGGAATTCAGAGCATAAGCCTCGTGTGAAGGTGACCGTTACCGCAGATGATGACTATTATTTTTCCGTATCTAAGGATAAAGTAAAGATTAAAGGAGATGCGGCAAAGGTGGTTTCCACGAAAAAGGAAGACTCCCAGACACTGATTATTACCCTCGATCTGAAGCCGATGGCTGAGAGAGTCGGCCCGATTGAGTACGCTTATCTGAACGGGACGGTTGCAACATGGGCTCCTGCACAGGGAGCGGTGGCCTATGAGCTTTATCTTTACCGCGACAGCAAAGCTGTGGGGAGCAAGAGGACGACCACCGAAACAACGTATGATTTCGGAACAGCCATCCGAAAAGACGGGGAGTACTATTATAAAGTGCGCGCTGTGGGCGCCGAAGGAAGCAAAGAAGGAAAATACACGGAGTCGGCAAGCCGGTATGTCAGCCCTTCTGAGGCGCAGGCCTTGGCAAGTGCCGGCAACAGCAAAGCGGCGGACGGCAACAACGGGAATACCCCGGGACAGTGGGTGCAGGATGAGACCGGCTGGCGCTGGCTCAATCCGGACGGTTCCTATACGGTGAATAACTGGGCGTTTATCAATAATAAGTGGTATTATTTCGGCGAAAACAGCTATATGGCCACAGGATGGATACAGTGGAAGGAACTCTGGTATTACCTGGGGCCTGACGGAGACATGCAGACGAACATCCAGACACCGGACGGCCACATGGTGAACGGCGGCGGCGTGCGTATTTGGTAATCAGACAAATTGGAGGACAGAAATATGGCAAAAATCGGATTTATCGGAATGGGCAACATGGGATATGCGATTCTGAAAGGATTATTAAACGTATACGGGAAAGAAGAGATTATATTTACGGATGTCAATCCCGGCAGATGCCGGCAGGTTTCAGAGGAGACTGGAGTTTCCTTTGCGGCCTGCAATGCAGAATGTGCAGCTTCGGCTAAATACATAGTGCTTGCAGTCAAACCGCAGTTCTTTGCTCCGGTGCTTTCTGACATCGCCGGTACGGTGACAAAAGACCATATTATTATTTCCATTGCTCCTGGTATCACGGTGGACAGCATCAGGGAAACTCTGGGAGCAGATAAGAGAATCGTCCGGGCCATGCCGAACACCCCGGCCCTGCTGGGTGAAGGAATGACAGGCGTCTGCTATGACCCGGCTCTTTTCGCCAAAGAGGAACAGGAGACAATCCGGTCACTGTTTGAATCCTTCGGAAAAATGCAGACAGTGGAAGAGCGCCTGATGAACGCCGTAGTATGCGTCAGCGGAAGCTCACCGGCCTATGTCTATATGTTTATTGAAGCTCTGGCGGACAGCGCGGTCAAATACGGCCTTCCGAGAGAGGCAGCTTATAAGATGGCGGCCCAGTCAGTCCTGGGAAGCGCTAAAATGGTGCTTGAGACGGGAGAGCATCCCGGAGCGCTGAAGGATAAGGTATGCTCGCCCGGAGGTACGACAATTGCTGCCGTATCCGCCCTCGAGGAATACGGCTTTAGGAACGCCGTCATGAAGGCCTCGGATGCATGCTATGATAAATGCACGAATTTGAAATAATGTTAGTATTGTTCACACGGTTGTATTCCGCGTGTTATATATGAAAATTCAATAGACAGAAGGAGCGGCATGCCATATGAAAGAGAAGGAAGAAGAAACATTTTCTGCCGGGTCTGAAGTGAGGGGAGAGAATATCCCCCCGGTGCAAAGGCTGAAAAGAGAACTTAAATATCAGGGAACTATCCTGAAAATGTACGAGGATACGGTTAATGTAAACGGTCATGAAGCAAAATGGGATTTCATCCATCATGACGGTGCGGCTGCAGTTGTGGCTGTCAACCATGACGGGAAACTCCTTATGGTGCGCCAGTACAGGAATGCACTGGACCGTTATACGCTGGAAATTCCGGCGGGGAAGCTGGATTATCCGGGAGAGCCTATGATTGACTGCGCTTACAGGGAACTGGAGGAGGAGACCGGATTTAAGACAGAGAAACTGGAATATCTGCTGAGCCTCAATACCACGATTGCATTCTGCGATGAGGCGATCGATGTATTTCTGGCAAGGAACCTGATTCCATCCGAACAGCATCTGGATCCCGATGAGGAGATAGAGGTGGAGGAATGGGAGATGAGTGATCTTCTGGATTTGATATATTCCGGAAAGATGACGGACGGAAAGACAGTTGCCTCCATTCTGGCATATGCATGCCGTGTGAACAGTAACGGAAGATAGCAGTAGCCGTTCAGATGGCATACAGTGATACGATAAACTGCTGTGAATAGAGAGACAGAACGCCGCATAGACTGGAAAAAACGGGAAAGGTTCTTTTGTATGGGAAAATATCATACACCGTTTCGTTTTCAACCGTCCATTCTAACGGTGTTCTGTTTTTTTGCCGGGATATTTGCCGGAACCATGTGGGTAAACAGGATGGGGGCAGGTCTCAAAGAGCAGCTGGGAGTATTCGGACAGGCGTTTCTGACGGGGAGTACGCAGCCTCCTTCCCTGGAGCTGCTGGCGGAACTGCTGCTTAAAAGGAGCCTTGGAATCGGAATTTTATGGCTTCTCGGGATGTCATTGTTTGCCGTTCCCGGCTTTTGCCTGGCGGCCGTCTACGCCGGTTTTTCGATGGCATTTCTTATATCCTCAATGACGGTGCAGGCGGGGCTGATGGGAGTATTTCTCTTCCTGCTTTCCGTATTCCCGCAGATGATATTTTATCTTCCGGTATTGGCGGTTCTCTACATATGGGCGATGGCTCCGGGAAATAAAATTCACGGCGGAGGCTTTGCCGTCCTTCTTATTCTGACGGCAGCAGGGGCTGCGTCTGAACTGTGGCTGAATCCCTGGTTCCTGCATTTTGCGTCCGGTTTTTAAGGAAAATAAGAAAAAAATTAAAAAATCTTTAAAAATTTTTTAACAACATGTAGGGGAGGCAAAAACTGCCTTCCAACATGTTGTATTTTTTATGTTAATCAGCCTGAAAATACTGTAAAAGTGGGAAAAATGTGTTTGATTTTATCAAAAAATGTATATATAATGTTACGTACAGGCTGTTTTTGGCCTTGTTTTGGAGGGATGATGATTGTCCCTGTAAAAGCCTGCAAGGGTGAATCGTAAGGGATAGGGGAAGCAGTATGGTAACAGAGATAGATATTTTCATAAAATACCTGCAGGAGGTCAAAAAGATGTCCCGGAACACGGTGCTGTCATATCACCGTGATCTTCTTCAGATGGCATCCTATATGGGGGAAAGAGGAATTACGGAAGCTGGGAAGGTAACGAAGACCAGTCTGACTTCCTATATTCTTTTTATGGAAAAAGAAGGAAAGGCTACCACTACCATATCGCGTATGCTGGCATCCATGAAGGCGTTCTTTCACTATGAATTTTCAGAGGGTAAAATCAGACGCAATCCTGCAGAGCTTGTCCATGCTCCAAAGATTGAAAAGAAAGCGCCGGTGATACTTTCCGTAGAGGAAGTTACGTCACTGCTTAAGCAGCCTTCCGGGCGCTCTTCAAAAGAGATCCGGGATAAGGCGATGCTGGAACTTCTCTATGCTACGGGTATCCGGGTCTCGGAACTGACGAGTCTCAAGCTGACGGATATCAATATGAATATCGGCTTTATCACCTGCCGCGACGGCGGGAAAGACAGGACAATTCCTTTCAGCCGGGTGGCGAAGGGAGCAATGGAGGATTATATAGAGAATGCCCGTTCGGAGCTGACGAGAAAAAAAGAGTCGGACTGGCTGTTTGTCAACTGCAACGGAGGCCAGATGAGCCGCCAGGGTTTCTGGAAGATTATCAAATTTTACGGCGATAAGGCGGGAATCGAATCAGACATCACACCGCATACGCTGCGGCACTCATTTGCGGCACACCTGATAGGAGGGGGAGCTGATATGAAAGCCGTACAGGTGATACTGGGGCATTCGGATGTGGCTACCACACAGATGTATGCGGCATACGTGGGAAAACGGTAAATGTGTAATAAGTAAATGGAAGACGGGTATAACCGCTTTAAATTATACAGGTAAAACAGACAGGAAATCATGTCGGACGCCTCTAAATCGAGGTGCGCCCGACATGATTTCCTGTCTGTTTTACGTCATGGTATATCTATCTGTTTCATCATACCATAACGGACCTGACATCCGGTTCTCGGAGGGGGAGCGTAACAGTAAAGAGGGAGCCTTCATCCGGACTGCTCTCAACGGTTATCGTACCGCCCGACAGTTCCAGAATCCGTTTCGTAATCGAAAGTCCCAGGCCATTTCCGCTAAGTCCCAGCTCCCTGCCCGCGCTGTAAAATTTCTCAAATATCCGCCTCATGGTTTCCTCATCCATCCCGATTCCCGTATCGGAAATCACCACCTCCACAGAATCAGGAAAAAGCTTCATCGAAGCGGAGATGCTGCCTCCTGCAGGCGTAAACTTGATGGCGTTCTGAAAGAGGTTCAGCCAGACCTGCATCAGCAGATCGGGATTGCCGAAATAGCGCACCGGCGGCAGGTTGATATCGAGATCCAGATACTTATTTTCCCACAGGGGTTCCAGCATCAGAAGGGACTGGCGTATCTGCTCATCCAGCTTGAACAGAGTTTTTCCGGTCACGATTTCCTGCTTTTCAAGCCGTGACAGCATGAGAATGTTGCCTGCCATCGAAGAGAGCTGCTTGGTACTGTCCATGATAATGCGGATATATTCATTCCTGTCTTCCTCGGTAAGAGAAGGCTCCTGAAGCAGGGTCACATATCCTTCGATTGCCGCCAGCGGCGTCTTAAACTCATGTGAAATATTCGTTACAAAGTCATTTCTGAACGATTCTATACTGCCCAGTTCCTGCACCATCCTGTTAAAATTGTCGGTCAGCTCCCTCAGTTCGCGCAGGGATTTGCCGGTCTCCACCTTAATGGAAAAATCGCCCTTTGACACCTGCCTTGCAGCCTGGCTGAGATTACCCAGGGGGACGAGAACCTTAAACCACAACACCAGCGATATGATAAAACTGATAAAAATACTGCTGAGAAAAAATACAAGGCTCGGGAACAGCGGATTAAACTGAAGAAAGCGGATTTTTCCCTCCTCGCCGTTTGCGATGAGATTCACCAGGAAACCGGCCATCAGCGGCATTACGGACAGTATGACAAAACTGAGTATCAGCATATAAAACCAGTACTTAGGCAGGTGAAAGTTCTTTTTTTTCATAATTCTGCTTTCACCACCTTATATCCGAGACCTCGCACGGTCATAATCAGAAAATCATCACAGTCACGAAAACGCTCCCGGAGACGGTTAATATGGACATCCACGGTACGTTCGTCCGAAGTGGAGTCCATTCCCCATATCTCGTCCATGAGCTGCTGTCTTGTGAAAATCTTATTGGGATAGGACATCAGCTTGTAAAGAAGATAGAATTCTTTCTGCGGAAGCAGCGTTTCTTCCCCATCTACGGTGACAGTCAGCGCGTCGTAATCAAGCGTTGTTTTGCCGCAGATGATACGGCGGTCCGTGGCAATTCTGGCCCGTTTCAGCAGGGCGCCGACCCTCAGAACCATCTCATTCACATCGATGGGTTTCACCATATAATCGTCAGTACCGGCCTGAAATCCCTCCTGTTTGTCTTCAAACCGTTCTTTGGCCGTAATAATGAGTATGGGAAGGCTGTAGCCGTTCCCCCTCAGCGTCCGGATCAGCTCATAACCGTCCATTCCCGGCATCATAATGTCGGAAATAATTAAATCGATATATTCGGAATCCAGAAGTTCGAGCGCCTCTCTGCCGCCGGATGCCGGAACCGTCAGGTATCCGCTGCGGTTCAGAACGGTGCAGAAGAGGGAACGAAGCTTTGCGTCGTCTTCTACGACAAGAATATGGAACATAGATTTATCCTCCGTTCATAATGTAAATCACTGCTTCTAAAATTCATATCACATCTTTATGAACTAATTATAAACCCAAAGCGCCATTTTTGAATTTTTCATTCATTATGCAGAAGGAACACAAAAAAATCACGGTTTGTTAATATCCAGTTAATGCTCAGTTTAATTTCGATTTAAAGAGGGGTGGTATACTCAGTTAAATTTGAAACCCGAGGTGAAGGGAAATTCCCGCACCGGTCATCGAGGAGGACCAAGAATCATGATAAAAGGAAGAGTGAAAGCATTGATAAAATCGGCCGGAAAAAGGAAGAAATTGACGGCGGCAGCCGTGACGGTAATCGTTCTGGCAGCAGCAGCCGGAGGAGGTAAAAAGAATGCCATGCCGGCAGGAATGATGGGGCAGCAGACGATGAACAATGTGGCAACCGTGAAGGCTGTGGCGCCTCAAACCGGAAGTATCGAAAAAACGACCAGCCTTGCGGGGAAGGTGGAGCCGGCGGATGTCGTATATGTTTACGCCAAGGCGGGAGGTGACGTAACCTCGGTTCTTGTGAAAGCAGGTGATACGGTTCAGGCAGGCCAGCTTCTCTGCACGATTGATACGGAACAGGTGGACAGTGCCAAAAACTCCATGGATGCGGCGGCGATTTCCCTGTCGGAGGCCCAAAGCACACTGAGCAGGATGCAGCTTCTCTATCAGGGCGGCGATATCTCCGACCAGGAATGGGAGCAGTACCAGAACAATGTGAAAAGTGCGAAACTCCAGTACGAGTCGGCGAAACTGTCCTATGAAAAGCAGGTGGAGTACAGCTCTGTCACAGCGCCCATCGGAGGGAAGATCGAGAGCTGCGATTTGGAGGTTTATGACCGCGTAAACCAGTCGGATCAGCTATGCGTTATCTCCGGTCAGGGGAATAAGAGGGTTTCCTTTTACGTAACCGAAGGCGTTGTCAGGAATCTCAGCCTGGGGGACAAAATGACCGTTGAAAAAGAAGGAAATGCTTATGAGGGGGTCATAAACGATATCAGCACCATGGTGGACGATTCAAACGGACTGTTTAAAATAAAGGCAGACCTGGCGCAGGCCGATTCGGTTGCAACGGGAAGCGTCGTCAAGGTGAAGGTGATTTCCGGGCGTTCGGATAATGTGATGACGGTGCCGGTCGATGCCATTTACTATGACGGCGGTGTGGGAAATGTCTATGTTTATGAGGACGGCGCCGTTCACAAAAAAGAAGTGGAGGTGGGGCTTTATGATTCTGAGCTTGCGGAGATAAGGTCCGGACTCGCGGCGGACGAACTGGTAATCAGCACGTGGAGCTCCCAGCTCTATGAAGGTTCTACGGTCAATCTTAAATCGGAGGGCGGGGAATCCGCTCCGGCCGGCAAAGAACCGGGAACGGGCAGGACTGAGACTTCTGCAGCGGCAGAATAGGGCAGGAGGAGATAATTAATGGGAACAGGAATTACAAAATACGTCCTTAAGCATCCGGTCACCACAGTAATGGCGCTTCTTTGCCTGATTGTGTTTGGTATCACATCCGTTTTCTCCGCAAAGCTGGAGCAGATGCCGGATATGGAGACGCCGATGCTGATTGTCAGGGCCGGCTATTCCGGCGCAGGCCCTGAAGATATATGCGAGCTTGTGACGGAGCCGATTGAAGATGCCATCAGCACGCTGGAAGGCGTGAAAACCATGAGTTCCACATCGAGTGACGGAAGTGCCATGGTAATGCTGGAGTACGATTACGGAACCGATATGGATGAGGCCTATGACAACCTGAAAAAGAAGCTTGAGAATGCCAAACGGAACATTCCCGACGATGTGGACACCTCCATCATGGAGATGAGCATGAATGCCGGGACCACGATGATGCTTTCCATAAGCCATTCCAGGCAGGAAAATCTTTATGACTATGTGGATCAGAATATAGTCCCCGAATTTGAGAGAATATCATCCGTAGCGGAGGTCAGCGCCATGGGCGGTTCTTCCGAATATATAAAAATAGAGCTGCTGTCCGAAAAGCTGGAGCAGTACGGTCTGACCATGAGCGACGTAACCTCGGCCATCAGCACGGCCAATCTGGCATATCCCTCCGGAGAAGCCGTGGCAGGAAACCTGGAATTGTCTGTGACGACATCCCTGGAGACGGAGCAGGTCGGGGAACTGCCGGATATTCCAATTGCTACCGCCACCGGAGAGCTGGTTATGCTGTCGGATGTAGCCAATATCTATGAGGCAAAGGAAGACAGGGGAGGCGTCTCCCGCTATAACGGGGAGGAGACGATATCCCTTTCCATTACTAAGCAGCAGAGCAATACGGCAATGGAGGTTTCGAGTGCGGTAAAAAGCGTCATCGCCACACTGGAAGCCGGGGACGAAGACCTGCACATCAACGTGGCAAATGACACATCGGAGAGCATTCTCGACTCACTGATGGATGTAGCCGTCACCATGGTGCTGGCCGTTATCATATCCATGATAGTTATCTTCCTGTTTTTCGGAGATTATAAAGCGTCACTGATTGTCGGAAGTTCCATTCCGGCTTCCATACTGATGTCGCTGATTGCAATTACTGCCGCCGGATTCTCCCTGAACGTCATCACGATGAGTGCTTTGGTTCTCGGCGTCGGAATGATGGTGGATAACTCGATTGTGGTTTTGGAAAGCTGTTTCAGAGCGACGGCCGGAAGCAGGGACAAAGGAATACTGGGCTACAGCAGGGCGGCTCTTGAGGGGACGGCGCTTGTGGGTAATTCAATTATCGGCTCCACGATCACCACCTGCGTTGTATTCCTGCCCCTGGCCGGCATTCAGGGCATGACAGGGCAGATGTTTAAGCCACTTGGCTATACCGTTGTATTCTGTATGGCGGCATCCCTGCTGTCGGCTGTGACAATCGTGCCGCTCTGTTATCTGTTCTACAAGCCGGCAGAAACACAAAAGGCGGTGATGTCCCTGCCGATTGAGCGTTTTCAGAGATTCTACCGACAGGTCATGGAGAAATTGTTAAAACGCAAGGGTATGGTTATGCTCGCATCTGTTGCCATTCTGGCGGCTACCGTCTATCTGGCGTCGGGGATGCAGGCAGAACTGATGACATCCGATGATACGGGAACGGTCAGCGTTAGCATTGAGACGAGGCCCGGCCTCCTGCAGGAAAAAGTAAATGATGCCCTGGAGCAGGCGGAGGCAGTTGTGGCGGCGGATGAAAATGTGGATTCCTATATGCTGCGTTTCAACAGCAGCAGCGGCAGCATTACGGCCTATCTGAAGGATAAAAGAAAAATGGATACGGAAGATGTGGCCGAACTGTGGCAGAAAAAAATGGACAGCATAGAGAACTGCACCATCGATGTATCGGCCTCCACCTCGATGAGCTTTATGGGCGGTCAGAGGGGATATGAAGTGCTGCTGCACGGTACCCAGTATGATGAGCTGAAAGAGGTAAGCGATAAGATTGTGAAGGAGATGACGGAGAGGGACGATATTATCAACGTACACTCCAGTATCGAAAATAATGCTCCGATCATTACACTGAAAGTAGATCCGGTCATGGCTAAGGCCCACGGACTGACGGCTTCCGCCATCGGCTCCACGGTCAACCAGATGCTGAGCGGTGTGGAGGCAGCCACGCTCAAGGTGGACGGTGAAGAAATATCCGTACAGGTGGAATATCCGGAGGATGAGTACAGGACTGTGGATCAGATTAAGGATATTATACTGACGGATTCAAAAGGCCAAAAAGTTGCCCTTACCCAGGTGGCCGATGTCATATTCAAAGACAGCCCGTCCTCTATCTCAAAGACAGACAAAGCGTATGAGATTACTATCAGCGGAGATTATACAGGCGGTAATACAAAAGCGGCAATCGACAGTGAAGTGATATCGCCTAACCTGACGGGAACTATCAGCCTGGGAACTAACAGCCGGGACAGGATGATGCAGGAGGAGTTCGGCTCCTTGTATTCGGCAATCGCCATTGCAGTGTTCCTTGTGTTTGTCGTCATGGCAAGCCAGTTTGAATCCGTAAAATTTTCGGTGATGGTCATGACGACGATTCCGTTCAGCCTTGTCGGCTCCTTCGGTTTTCTGAAGATAACGGGCGTCACAATCAGTATGACAACCCTGCTCGGTTTCCTGATCCTGATTGGAACTGTCGTAAATAACGGTATCCTGTACGTGGATACGGTGAACCAGTACCGGCAGGAGATGGATTTACATACGGCCCTGGTAGAGGCGGGCGCTACGCGTATCAGGCCGATCCTGATGACCAGCCTGACGACGATCCTGTCCATGATCCCGATGGCCCTGGCAATCGGAAGCAGCGGTTCAACAACCCAGGGTATAGCGATTGTAGATATTGGAGGCCTGGCGGTCGGCGTTATCGTGGCCCTGTTTATGCTGCCGGTTTATTACGGATTGTTGAGCCGTAGACCGAAAGAGGAATTCCAGGATATTGATTAAAATGGTTAGATTGCGACGGATGGTTAATAAAAACTTGAGGAAAGGAAAACCGGTTATGCAAAGCAATAAAATAAAGACACGGTTTTGTGTTCTGGCGGCGGGAACAGCCATAATCTCTTTCGCCGTCCCGCAGGCGGCGCAGGCGGCCAGTCCGCCATTTGCGTATACGGAGGAAAAATGGGATTCCCTGCGGGATAATAAACTGGAATATGATGAGATTGGCGATTTGATACATGAATACAACAGCACCGTTCTCAGCAACCAAATTGCCTATGAGGATTATAAGGGGAAGGACAGCGACGAAGTAGCCCGGACCTATTATGATACAGCCGACGAAATTTATGTCGGCATTGAGTATCCGGATTCGGACGATGTCAACTACGGTACAAGACTGGCCGCGGCGCAGAGCAGCGAGCTTCAGGCGGAGCAGATGATCGACAGGGGAGACGAAAATGTCACCGACGGCGATGTGGTGAAATGGGGTTATGATAAGACGGAAAAATCACTTGTCCAGTCTGCCCAGATTCTTATGATTACTTACTGGAAATCGCAGGCTTCGCTGGACAGCAGCAGAAACGCTAAAACAACGGCAGAAAAATCATATGAGACGACACGGCTTCAGGCAGCGGCGGGAACAGCGGCGCAGTCTGCCGTCCTCAGCGCCAGGGATGCGGTTATGCAGGCGGAAGCGGCCATTACATCGGCTGAAAGCGCGGTTGCATCGGCAAAGGAGAATCTCTGTCTGATGTTGGGATGGAAATATGGGGACGAGGTTGAGATAGGAGAACTGCCGGAGCCGGAGCATGCGATGAGCAGCTCTGTCAATCTCGACGAGGATCTGGTAAAGGCAGTTGAAAACAATTATGACATCAAAATTTTATCGAGGCAGATAAAGAATGCCAGGCAGGGCGCCACGCAGCGGCAGTACGAGGAAACGTTAAAAAGCAGTGAGGAGGCGGTAAAGGCCAATGTGAAATCAGCCTGGCAGAGTCTCCTGCTGGCAGAAACCCAGTATGCCCAGACCGTAAAAAGCTTTGAGCTGGAGGAAAAGACCATGCAGGCGGCCGAACGCAAAAGAGCGGCCGGGACTATGAGCCTGAATGAATATCAGAGCCGGCAGATATCTTATAACAATGCTGTAACGGAGAAAGAAACGGCTGCCATGACATTATTGGAGGCGCAGCAGTCTTACCGCTGGGCAGTGGACGGTCTGGCATCGACAGTATAAGGAGGAGGCAGAATGGAGATTCGCAAAATCGCAGGCTGGGCGGCGGCGGCAGCAACTGCTTTCAGCCTCCTGTATCAGTTTCCGGCGAAGGCGTCCGGCCCGCTGATATCAGGACTTCAAGAACCGGGGGAGGCTGAGGGCCCGGCGTTAGCCGGTAATGAAGAGGAGGAGATAAAAACCGTTACCGCATCAATCAGTGAGGAAAATCTGAATGACGGCCTGATTGAATATGAAGAGCTGGAATCACTTATCCGGACCGGCAACAGCAGTGCCGTCAACTCGCAGAAGAGCTATGAAACCAGGCTGGAGGTTTACCAGGCTGCATACGATTCTCTGGTAAGCGCCAAACGGGATATGTTAAATAAAGCCGATGAACTGGAGGATGAGGGCGCGGATGCGGCCCTGATTGAAAGTTATGAACAGAATGCACAGATTCTGTCCTCGTCGGCTGCTCAGATGAAGAGAAGCATCAATTCCCTCAATTCCGCCACAAACCAGGCATCCCTGGACCGGACAATCAACAGTCTCGTAAAATCGGCGCAGACGCTGATGTACTCATTTAAGAAGATGGAGTACCAGGTAAGGGCAGCCGAAAAGAGGGCGGAGGCTCAAAATGCCGCCTATGAACTGGCGTCAGCCAGGAGACAGGCAGGCCTTATTACAGAAACAGAGCTTCTGGATTCTGAGAAAAGTCTGTTAAATGCCCAGGCATCCCTGCAGTCTGTCCGGGACAGTGCAGATAAGCTGAAACGCCAGCTTGCCATTCTGATCGGCAGAGATGCTGAAACGGTTCAGATTGGGGAAATTCCGGCCGTGACATCCAGGGAGCTTGAACAGATGAACCTGGAAAGCGATAAAGCGAAAGCGGTAATTGCAGATCCCGAAGTCAAATCAATCAAGAAGAGCACAGCGACCGGAGACACTGCCCGAAAGCTGAGAAGACAGCAGCTATATGAGGCGGAAGGAGCGGCCGGTCTGACAATGGATGAATTGTACCGGGCTGTAATAGAAGCGCAGCAGCTTTATGAGGGAGCCGGCGCCTCCTATGCGGCTGCAGAAAAAGATTACGGTGCGGTTAAGACAAAATACGGGGCCGGTATGATAAATAAAAGCACTTGGCTGTCCGGAGAAGCGGAATGGTATTCGGCCGCAGCCGCCTATAAAAGTGCTGAAATTGCCTATAAGCAGGCGGTGGCTTCATACCAGTGGGCCATTAAGGGAATTAGCTGATAAGCTAAGTCTGCGGCGGGTCGCTGTGGCGGCATTATTCCCTGCCGCCGCAGTGCGATCCTCCGCGGAGCGGTTTTTATTTAACAGGAGACATTTCCTGTTAAACCAAAAAGAACCGGCAGATTATTCTGTCGGTTCTTTCACTATGGATACAAAACTTTTTTTCAGAACTTTGGAAGCCTCAGCGCATGCTTTATATTCCCTGGAAGTCGTGTCTTCCAGAAATTCGTCATACCATGATTCCAATATGTAGGTCTTATTGCCATAAAAACCAAGGATGGAACAACCTTTCAAATCCTGATAATCGACATCTTCATAACAGATGATGGAAAAGAGGAGGCCGGAGCCGTCTTCTTCATATGCAGTCTTATTATAAATCTCATAACTGGAACCGTCGGCTACCATAACACAGTTACCCGACCAACCGTCCGGCATTTTAAAAGAAAAATCGTCTGTAATAACCTTTGAACCGGTAAGTTCAATGGCAGCATCGGTATCAACGCTATGACCGAAGCTTACAACCTGGGCAGTATGTTCAGCACCGAATGCGGTGACAGAGAATGTCAGCGCCAACAGTGCGGTACAGATAATAGTCCTGAATCGCATCCTTCAACCCTCCGTATTTGTCGCCATGAAAACGGGACATAGTAAATATCTCCGTCCATTATATCATGCCTTAAGAAAAATGTCAGCAAAAAATTGGAAGAATGTAAGTAAAAAGTTACCGATTCAGGAAGCATCGGTAAAAAAGGGGGGCAGTGAAAAACGATTATAACGTTTTCACTGCCTCCTCTTTGAAGACGGTGACATGTTCTGTCATGAAACATCTTCCTTTGTATTAAGATTTTTCTGGGCCGTTGCCAGCATCAGCTTGATACGGTTGAGCTGATTTACCTCACTGGCGCCGGGATCATAGTCGATGGCGATAATATTGGCTTCCGGGTGGCTGCTCCGCAGTTCCTTGATAACTCCTTTGCCCACAATATGATTCGGGAGACAGCCAAACGGCTGGGTGCAGATAATATTAGTTGTACCGCTCTTAATAAGTTCAAGCATCTCTCCGGTCAGGAACCAGCCTTCGCCTGTCTGATTACCGATGGATACGTAATGTTCTGCCATGGATGCCAGATCATTGATTTTGGCAGGGGGCAGGAAGTGGACGCTCCGTTCCAGTTCTTTCCTGGAGGTCCTGCGGAAATATTCGAGCAGCGAAATGCCCATATTGCAAAGATATGCGGTAGAGCGCTTTCCGCCCAGGTTATCTGCTTTAAAGTTGCTGTTGTAGAAGCAGTAGAGCAGGAAGTCCAGCAGATCCGGCATTACGGCCTCTGCGCCCTCTGCCTCCAGCAGTTCCACTACATGGTTATTGGCAAGAGGGGAGAACTTCACAAGAATTTCACCGACAATTCCCACCTTTGGTTTCGTTACATTTTTCCGCGGGAGTTCATCGAAATCTTTGATAATGCCCCGGATGTTTCTGTTAAATTCAAGCATCGTCGGTGCGCGCCGCGACAGTGATTTCTGGCAGATGTCCCTCCATTTGCCGTGGAGCGCATTGGCAGAACCGGGTTTTGCCTCATATGGCCTTGTAGCATACAGGACACGCATGAAGAGATCCCCGTATACCACGGCCTGCATTGCTTTTGTTATCAGAGGCAGCGTAATCTTAAAGCCCGGATTCGTCTCCATACCGTTGGCATTGAGCGAGATAACGGGAATCTGTGGCATCCCGGCCCGCTCCAGCGCGCGTCTGATAAATCCGATATAGTTGGATGCACGGCAGCCACCGCCGGTCTGGCTCATGATAATGGCCGTACGGTTTAAATCGTATTTGCCCGAAAGCAGGGCATCCATGATCTGGCCCACTACAATCAGGGATGGATAGCAGGCATCGTTATTAACGTATTTCAGTCCGGTATCGACGGCCCTGCGGTCGGAGTTCTGCAGAACCTCCAGCTTGTAGCCGAAACTTCTGACCGCCGTCTCAATCAGTTCAAAATGGATTGGAGACATCTGCGGGCAGAGAATCGTATAATCCTTCTTCATTTCCTTCGTGAAGAAGACGCGGCTGTACGCGTTTGATACGACAGGTTTACGGTAGTGCTTCATCTCCCTTACACGAATTGCCGAAATCAGGGAACGCACACGGATTCTGGCAGCTCCCAGATTGTTGACTTCATCAATTTTGAGCAGGGTGTAAATTTTGCCGGAACGGGTTAATATTTCATTTACCTGGTCCGTAGTCACGGCATCCAGTCCGCAGCCAAAGGAATTAAGCTGAATCAAATCCAGATTTGGCTGTGACTTTACAAAGCAGGCGGCTTCATACAGTCTGGAGTGGTACATCCACTGGTCTGTGACAATTAAAGGACGCTCCACCTTTCCCAGATGTGAAACGGCATCCTCTGTCAGTACGGCAAAGCCGTAGGAAGTGATAAGCTCCGGTATGCCGTGGTTAATTTCGGGATCCACGTGATATGGACGGCCGGCGAGGACAATTCCGTGTCTGCCTGTTTCCTTCAGCCATTTCAGGGTTTCTTCGCCCTTTTTCTCCATATCTTTCCGGGATGCAATCAGTTCCTTCCAGCCTTCCCCTGCAGCCATGCGTACTTCTTCTTCCGGGATGGAAAAGTCTTCACGGAATACTTCCACCAGACGTTTTGTCAGGATTTCCTCATCGGTAAAAGCCATAAAAGGATTGCTGAATTTTACTTTATGTTCGGTAAGCTCCTCGACGTTATTCTTGATGTTTTCAGCGTAGGAGGTGACCATCGGGCAGTTAAAATGATTTCCTGCGTCGGGGGACTCGTTGCGCTCATACGGAATGCAGGGGTAAAATATGTATTCAATGCCCTGCTTTATCAGCCACTGGATATGCCCGTGTACCAGTTTTGCAGGGTAACACTCGGATTCACTCGGTATGGTTTCAATTCCCAGCTCGTAAATCTTCCTTGTGGACTGGGGGGACAGGACGGTCCTGAACCCCAGTTTTTTAAAGAAAACAGCCCAGAACGGATAATTCTCATACATATTGAGAACACGCGGGATTCCCACGGTTCCCCTCGGGGCCATATCGGCCGTCAGTGGTTCAAAATCGAACATTCTGTGGTATTTATATTCAAAAAGATTGGGAACATCACGTTTGGCCCTCGTGCCTCCGAGACCGCGCTCACACCGGTTGCCGGTTACAAACTGACGGCCGCCGTCGAAGCGGTTGATGGTGAGCACACAGTGATTGGTACAGCCCTGGCATCTGGCCATGTTCGTTTCATAGGTGAGGCCCAGGATCTTGTCGATTGAGAGCATCGTGGTAGTCTTAGAACCGTCGTAGCGCTCCCTGGCAATCAGTGCTGCGCCGAATGCGCCCATGATACCGGCTATATCGGGCCGTACGGCTTCACAGCCGGCGATTTTCTCAAAGCTTCTGAGGACGGCGTCATTGTAGAAAGTGCCTCCCTGAACGACCACATGGTGTCCAAGGTCTTCAGCGCTTGTTATTTTAATTACTTTAAACAATGCGTTCTTAATGACGGAATAGGCGAGACCGGCGGAAATATCGGAGACGGTGGCTCCTTCCTTCTGGGCCTGCTTTACATTGGAATTCATGAAAACAGTACATCTCGTTCCAAGGTCGGTAGGATTTTTGGCAAACAGAGCCTCTTTGGCAAAATCGATAACGCTGTAGTTCAGGGATTTTGCAAAAGTCTCAATGAAAGAACCGCAGCCGGAGGAGCAGGCTTCGTTAAGCTGTACGCTGTCGACGGTGCCGTCTTTAATCTTGATGCACTTCATATCCTGTCCGCCGATATCCAGAATGCAGTCCACATCCGGTTCAAAGGCCGCCGCCGCATAATAGTGGGAGATTGTTTCAACCTCGCCCTCATCCAGCATCAGCGCCGCTTTCAGCAGCGCCTCACCGTAGCCGGTGGAACAGGAGTATACGATATTGGCCTTTTCGGGAATGACATCGTGTATCTCCTTCATTGCGCGGATTGCGGTAGCCAGCGGACTGCCGTTATTATTGCTGTAAAAATGGTACAGCAGGGCTCCGTCTTCGCTGACAAGCGCCACCTTTGTAGTGGTGGAACCGGCGTCGATGCCCAGATAGCAGTTTCCCTCATAAGTGGAGATATCCGCTTTCCTGACATTGTGACTTTCGTGGCGTCTGGTAAATTCGGCGTAAGCCTCTTCATTTTCAAAGAGAGGTTCCATCCTGTTAACCTCAAAATCCATCTTAATGCCGTGGGAGAGGCGTTCCATCAGGCTCTCCAGACTGGCGGTCACTTTACCCTCTGAATTCATGGCAGCGCCTACAGCGGCAAAGAGATGGGAGTGCGACGGAGCGATAATCTGCTCATCCCCCAGATTCAATGTCCTGATAAAGGATGCACGAAGCTCTGACAGGAAATGCAGCGGCCCTCCCAGGAAAGCCACATTGCCGCGGATCGGCTTCCCACAGGCCAGCCCGCTGATTGTCTGGTTCACAACCGCCTGGAATATAGAGGCGGAAAGGTCTTCTTTCGTTGCGCCCTCGTTGATAAGGGGCTGGATATCCGATTTTGCAAATACACCGCAGCGCGCGGCGATCGGGTAGATTGATTTATAGTTTTTCGCGTATTCGTTCAGTCCGGATGCGTCTGTCTGAAGCAGGGAGGCCATTTGGTCAATAAAAGAGCCGGTCCCCCCGGCGCAGATTCCGTTCATCCGCTGATCGATACCACCGGTGAAATAAATAATTTTAGCATCTTCTCCGCCGAGTTCGATGGCGACATCGGTCTGGGGAGCAAAGTCTTTTAATGATGTGGCTACGGCAACTACCTCCTGGACAAAAGGAATGCCCAGATGTTTGGAAAGAGTCAGTCCGCCGGAACCGGTAATCATTGGTTCCACATCCAGATTACCCAGTTGACCGGCACCTTTTTTCAGCAGTGCGGAGAGGGTCTCCTGGATATTGGCAAAATGACGCTCATAATCTGCAAACAGGATATTGCCTGCGTCGTCAATAATGGAAATCTTAACAGTGGTGGAACCGATATCGATTCCTAATCTTTTCTTAGAATTCATGATCAGTCGGGGCTTACCCCTTCCCTCCTTTGTATTACACATGTATTCGGCCTAAGTTTAACATAGAATAGGAAAGAAAACAATTGATCCGATGCGTTAAAAAGCCGCTAAGAATCGTGTGATTCCGTTAAAATTGCCCATTGATCCGGGGGAAAGAAAAGGATGTTAAAATCATGTTAAGAAGAGGTTAATCTGGGGTGGAAATGGAGATTTAACTGAGGTTTGGAGGACGCG
>NZ_KE992988.1 GCF_000466485.1 [Clostridium] symbiosum ATCC 14940
TGCGGCCGCTGAGTGTCTCACGCGTTAAGTGCGGAGGGCTGACCTTGTCGCGGGCACTCAGTGCTACCGTGTGTGGGAAATACGATATGCCTTCAATACGCCTTTTATAAAAAATTGTGGAGGATATGATATCGGCCTGCCGGAAACACGTAGTGGCCGCGACAGGGCCATCCCCCTCACCACACCGGACATGGTCCGTTCCGGACGCGTCCTCCTACCTCAGTTAAATCTCCAATTTGTATTCAAAGCTCGATGATTTCCCCGTCGTCGGGTACGAAAAGCCGTCCGTGGTAAAACTCTTTTCCTTCACTTGTATAGAGCTTTTTGCGTCCGGAAATGTTTTTATCCTCCGTATGCCAGAGAATAAAGGAAGGAATATGGAGACGCTCGGCAAGCTCACAGGCCTCTTTCACTGTGCTGTGATGCTTTTCATAGGGATTAAAACGCTCCCTGTCACCATAGAGGCAAAATGCTTCATGAAGCAGCCAGTCACTGCCCGCGGCATGATGTTCGCACCGTGGATTTAAGGGTTCATCACCGGCGCAGCACAGCTTCCTTCCATTGGCAAGAAGGGCGGTAAAACCGAACTGCCTGGCTTTAGTTGAGAGAATATCGAAGAAAGTGACGGTAAGTCCCAGAATATCCATGGACTCCTGATCCTTCACCGGAATCAGATGGATCCGTTCGCCTATCATGCTGTAAAACTTTTTCTGCATGGTCAGGCGGCAGAGCGTGCTTATCGTGTCCGGCAGACCGTCATGACAGTAGATGTTCAGGCAGCCCTCATAGCTGCCTTTTTTCATAGCGGTTGCTATCATACGGATCATCCAGACAATACCCAGGATATGGTCGGTATGTTCATGGGTGATGAAAATGTGATGGATTTTAGACAGAGGTACCTCCATATCCTCCAGGATACCGAGAATACCGTTTCCGCCGCCTGTATCTACCATAAAGAATTCACCGTTCACGGTCCGTATGGCAAAACATGTATTATAGCACCTGGTGACGGCGGCATTGCCGGTGCCGAAAACATAGAGAAGTTCTTTCTGCATGGGGAAACCTCCTTAAGATAGACAGATTAACTAAATCTTTATTTTTTTTCCATCTTATGATACTATAAACCTATCATAAAAGCAACCGGACAGGCATTTCACCACAATCAACGGCGTTTTTTGCCGTTTCATTGCATTATTGCAGGCGGTGACTTGTGCGCGGAGCGTGCAGGTTATCGTTTGCTGCAGTTTGGCAGTAGGCTGAACTGTAACGATACGCAGCCTGACGGGAGGCAGAGGGGGGGATGTGGAATGAGAGATCTGGCATATCTGAAATTGATGTCACGCGAGTATCCTACATTGGAGTCGGCATCCAGTGAGATTGTAAATTTGATGGCAATCTGCGGACTGCCAAAGGGTACCGAGTACTTTTTCAGTGATCTGCACGGGGAATATGAGGCTTTTATTCATTTGCTCCGCAGTTCCTCCGGTATTATACGTGAGAAGATTAAAGAAACCTTCGGACATATTATTTCCGAGGAGGATGAGATACAACTGGCTAATCTGATTTACTATCCGGACAGGCAGATTGCAAAGCTTAAGCAGGAGCAGAACTATACGGAGGACTGGCAGAGGATAGCCCTCTACCGGCTTGTACAGATATGCAAAGAGGTGTCGTCTAAATACAGCCGTTCCAAGGTGCGCAAGAAGATGCCGCCGGAATTTGCCTATGCCATCGATGAGCTTTTGCATGTGGACTACAATGACGACAATAAAAAGGTGTACTACAGTGAGATTATCCGATCGATTATCGACACCCAGATGGCGGACAGTTTCATCATAGCCCTGTGCCGTCTGATTCAGAATCTGACGATTGACAATCTCCATATTATCGGGGATATTTTCGATCGGGGGCCTAGGGCTGATATTATTATGGAAGAGCTGATGCAGTTCCATGATGTGGATATCCAGTGGGGAAACCATGATATCTCGTGGATGGGAGCTTCCACCGGCAATCCGGCCTGTATCTGCAATGTGCTGCGGATCGCCATTAGTTATAATGGTTTTGACGTCCTGGAGGATGGATATGGAATTAATATCAGGCCGCTTTCCATGTTTGCCGCAAAGGTGTACAGTGATGATCCGTGCGAGCGGTTCATGCCGCGTATTCTGGATCAGAATATTTACGATGCGGTGGATCCTGGGCTTGCTGCAAAGATGCATAAGGCAATAGCCGTAATCCAGTTTAAGGTGGAGGGGCAGATTATCAGACGCCATCCCGAGTACGAGATGGACAGCCGTATCCTTCTGACGGCCATCGACTATCAGAGAGGAACGGTTGTGATAGAGGGAAAGGAATATCCGATGATGGATATGGAATTTCCCACCATCGATCCGTCGGATCCGCTGAAGCTTTCTGAGGAAGAGGAAGAACTTTTACATACGCTGACACTGTCGTTCTGCCACAGTGCCCTTCTCCACAAGCATATTAAATTCCTGTATTCCAACGGCAGTATGTATAAATGCTGTAATTCCAACCTTCTTTATCACGGCTGTATTCCAATGAAAGAGGACGGCAGCTTTGATGAGATGGCGGTTAATGGAAAAGCGTATAAGGGCAGGGCGCTGATGGATTTTATCGACAAGCAGGTAAAAAAAGCATATTTCCTACCGGATCAGGATCCGGAGAAGGAGGCCAGCCGTGATTTTATGTGGTATCTTTGGAGCGGGGCTAAATCTCCTGTTTTCGGGAAAGATAAGATGACCATATTCGAACATTATTTTGTTGAAGATAAGGAAGCTTCCAGGGAGAGGATGAATCCATATTATAAATTGAGTGTGCAGGAAAAATACTGCGACATGATACTGGAGGAGTTTGGCCTTACGACGACAGGTTCCCACATTATCAACGGCCATGTACCGGTAAAGATTAAGGATGGGGAGACTCCAATCAAGGCGGGAGGAAAGCTGTTTATTATTGACGGCGGACTTTCCAAAGCATATCAGGGAAAAACCGGTATCGCCGGTTATACGCTGATATTTAACTCCAGGCATCTGGCTTTGGCGGAGCATAAACCCTTTGACCCGAAAAAAGAAAGTACTCCAAAGGTCAGCATTGTAGAAAAGATGCGCAAACGTATTATGGTGGCTGATACGGATGACGGTAAAGAACTGGCAAGAAGAATTGAAGACTTAAAAGAACTGGTGGCAGCCTACCGGAAAGGCGCTCTGAAAGAGAGGATACGGTAATACAGGCTGCGCAAGCTAAGGAGTGAACATGAGGAAATCAGAATTTTTACAGGAGCTTAAGGAAGCATTGCAGGGGGAGGTTTCCGGCGGGGTGCTGCAGGAAAACCTGAGATATTATGACAACTATATTACTCAGGAGACGGCGGCCGGACGCAGGGAAGAGGATGTAATTGATGAGATAGGCAGTCCGAGACTGATTGCCAGGACGATTATAGACAGCAGCGAGGCGGCCGGTGATGTCCCGGAACAGGGAAGCGGCTATTATGAGAATCAGGGAAGCGGCTATGGGCAGCAGGAGACCGGAAGCTTCCGTTATTTCAATCTGAATAAATGGTACTGGAAGCTGCTCCTTCTTGTAATCGTAGTCTTTTTCATGGTTACGGTAATCACTGTGATTGGCGGAATTTTCGCACTTCTGATGCGCTTTGCAGGCCCGATTATTCTGATTTGGCTGATATATACATTTATAAAAGGTATGAGACGATAAGAGCGGCGGGAGCAGCAGTCAAAGCGGACAAAAGCATCGTAGGAAGGCCCGTGGAAGATGTTCCCGGATATCATGATTACAGAATTATATAAATAGAGCCTGTGCCGGGATTGTGAGGGAGGGATCCCGGCAAGGCTCTTTTCGCGAATATGATGAAAGATTTTGAATTAATAAACAAGAAAGAATTCTGCTCGCGGGATTCTCCGCGGAGCGGTTTTTATTTAACAGGAGAAGTATCCTGTTAAATAAAAAAAGCATCAGTCTGCCGCCGTTGGCTGACTAAATGCTCTTCTTAAAGCTGGGCCACAAGGATTCGAACCTTGAAATGACGGAGTCAGAGTCCGTTGCCTTACCATTTGGCGATGGCCCAATGAAATAACGATCTGTATTATACTTCGGGATTTGTAAGATGTCAAGCCTTATTGTAAAAATAAATTAATAAAAAACTGATTGAAAACGGAGGACGCGTCCGCAACGGACCGGGTCCGGTGCGGTTCGGCTGGTTTTCTGAGTCTTCCGTCCCCGTGGGGAGGCTGCTCGTGTGGGAGAGCCGAACGGAATGAATTGCTGGTAACAGATCAGCCATGATGTATTCCGCGGGGTGTTTTCGCTGTTTTTTGCGAAAATCCCGAGTTGTGCGGCGCGAAACGGCAAACTGGACAAGTCTGGCCGAATCAGCTATAATAGCAGCAGAGTATCGGTATAGCGGCAGATGAGACAGGCCATTTTCATACCGATACGACAGCGAGGTGGACTATGTATACATTTGAAAGCAGAGTGCGGTACAGTGAGATGGATGAATTCGGGAAACTTTCGGTAACCGGAATCATGAATTATCTGCAGGACTGTTCCACATTCCAGTCAGAGGATCTGAAATTAGGGCTATCCTATCTTTATGATAAGAAGAGGGCCTGGTGGCTGAACACATGGCAGATTTTGATTGACCGCTGTCCGGGACTTGGCGAGCGTATCAAAATATCGACATGGCCATATGGCTTTAAGGGGATCTATGGGTACAGGAATTTTACGATCACCGATTTAGAAGGAAATTATCTCGTCAGAGCAGATTCATGCTGGTTCTTTTATGATTTGGAGAATAATTGTCCGGCCAGGGTCACACAGGACGAGATACGGGGCTACGGAGCAGGGGAGCAGAAGCTTGAGCTTCCGCCTGCGCCCAGGAAGATTGTGCTGCCAAAAGACTGCCAAAGCGCTGAGCCGGTTACGGCGGCGAGACACCATATTGACACGAACCAGCATGTGAACAACGCACAGTACGTGGAGATTGCCAGAGAGCTTCTGCCGGAGAAATTTACTATCCGGGAGCTGAGGACCGAATATAAAAAGGCCGCGGTGCTGGGTGATGTCATGTACCCGAAGATCGGCAAAACAGCGGAGGGATATGTGGTATCTCTTCAGGACGCCGCGGGTAATGTATTTGCCAACATATGGCTGGCCGAGAAAAGAGAGGACGAATGACATGATAGAATTGGGGAAAATACAGGAACTGGAAGTACTCCGGGAAAAGGAATTCGGAGTTTACCTGGGAGAGAAGCAGGATGCGGAAGCTTCCGTGCTGCTTCCCAAAAAACAGGTGCCGGAAGGGACAAAGACCGGGGACACGATCCGGGTATTTATCTATAAGGATTCCGAGGACCGTCTGATTGCGACTACCGCCATGCCAAAGCTGCAGGTGGGGGAGACGGCTCTTCTGAAAGTGAATGATGTATCAAAAATCGGAGCGTTTCTGGACATGGGGCTGGAGAAGGATGTGCTGCTTCCTTTTAAGGAGCAGAACCACAAGGTCAGAGTCGGAGAGGAATGCCTGGTTGCCCTTTATGTGGACAAGAGCGGCCGCCTGGCGGCAACAACGAAGGTTTATTCGTATTTAAATAATCATGCACCTTATAAAAAAGATGACTGGGCTGAGTGCCGGGTATATGAAATCAACGAGAATCTGGGAGTTTTTGTTGCGGTGGATGATCAGTATTACGGGCTGATTCCGAAGAAGGAGCTGTTCTCCAAGTGCCAGCCCGGCGAAGTGGTGAGGGCCCGCGTGACTAAGGTCAGAGAGGACGGGAAGCTGGATCTGAGCCTCAGGGAAAAAGCGTATCTGCAGATGGACAACGATGTGGAGCTTGTGCTGAAGGCAATTGATGAATTTGACGGAGTGCTTCCATTTAACGATAAGGCAGACCCGGAGGTGATAAGACGGGAATTCGGCCTGAGCAAGAATGCATTTAAACGTGCAGTAGGACATCTCTTAAAAGAAGGTAAGATAGAGATAACAGAAAAAAACATCAAAAGAACAGGAAAGTGAGGAAAAAAACATGAAGAAAGTAATCAGCACAGAGAAGGCGCCGGCAGCAATCGGACCGTATTCACAGGCAATTGAGGTAAATGGGATCATTTACACATCCGGTCAGATCCCGGTAAATCCGGCTACAGGAGAAATCCCGGAGGGGATTGAAGCCCAGGCTGAGCAGGTCATGGAGAATGTAAAGAACCTTCTGGAGTCGGCAGGAACCTCAATGGCGAATGTAATCAAGACGACGGTGTTCATTAAAGATATGGGCGAGTTTACCAAGATTAATGAAATTTATGCCAGATATTTTGAGGGAGATTGTCCGGCACGTTCCTGTGTGGAGGTTGCCAGACTGCCGAAAGATGTCCTGATGGAGATGGAAGCGATTGCTTTGAAATAATAACCGCACCTTCCGAACACATCCCTGAGCCGGTGAGGAGAAACCGTTTCCCCTGCTGCTCGGGGATTTTTTTGTTGGGAATAGAACAATCTTTTCTTTGAGCAAAGTACTTGTCAAGCGGTAATCCTTCACGTCTTTTTAGCTTTTTAAACGGTAAAAAATTGTCTATTTTAGACAAATTAAAATTAACGTCAAAAGGATTGCACAGAAGCGGAAGTGTAAGTTTGTTGAGTTTTCACAAATTTGTTTTTTATTTAAACAATTGTACCAAATATGAACGGTTTCGCCGGAAGTAGAACATTTTAATTTGACATTTTGGACACTTTTTTTTCATCATATACAAAATGCTCAAAACAGAGAATTGATTTTGTGGCATTTAAAACATAGTGTGATAAGCGGAGTCATGATAGGATTAATACATACAGAATGAGAAGAGACAGCGTGACTATGTATTAAAGGCAGGAGGAACAGGAAGAATGGCCAGTTTATCACTTAAAAATGTAACAAAAAAATATCCGAACGGATTTGTAGCGGTTAAAGACTTTAACCTGGAGATTGCAGACAAGGAATTTATTATTTTCGTAGGACCTTCCGGCTGCGGTAAATCCACGACACTTCGTATGATTGCCGGTTTGGAGGATATTACGTCCGGAGAACTTTATATTGATGGGAAACTGATGAATGACGTGGAACCGAAGGACAGGGATATTGCCATGGTTTTCCAGAACTATGCATTGTATCCGCATATGACGGTTTACGATAATATGGCATTTGGCTTAAAGCTCAGAAAGATGCCGAAGGATGAAATAGACCGGCTCGTTCAGGAGGCGGCCAAGATCCTGGATCTTTCCCACTTGCTGGACCGCAAACCGAAGGCTCTTTCCGGCGGACAGAGACAGCGTGTTGCCATGGGGCGTGCTATTGTACGTAATCCAAAGGTCTTTCTGATGGACGAGCCGCTGTCCAACCTGGATGCGAAGCTCAGAGGGCAGATGCGTATTGAGATTTCCAAGCTTCATCAGAGACTGGGAACCACGATTATATACGTTACGCATGACCAGACAGAGGCTATGACGCTGGGAACCAGAATTGTTGTTATGAAGGACGGCCTTGTTCAGCAGGTAGATACACCTCAGAACCTTTATGACAAACCGGCTAATAAATTCGTTGCCGGATTTATCGGCGCCCCCCAGATGAATCTTTTGGATTCTGCTGTCAGCAAATCAGGCTCCTCCGTGACTCTTACCTTTGCAGGAAATACGATTGTACTTCCGGCAGAAAAGGGAAAAGCGCTTGAAGAGGCCGGCTATATCGGAAAAGAAGTGATCATGGGTATCCGTCCGGAAGATCTGCATGACGAGGAGGAAGCGGTCAAAGCAGCCGCAGGCTCGACAATTAAGGCTTCTATCCGTGTATATGAAATGCTCGGAGCCGAAGTATTCCTGTATTTTGATGTGGAGGAGAATAGCTGCACGGCCAGAGTGAATCCAAGAACAACGGCACGTCCGGGAGATACGGTAGAATTTGCCCTGGATCTGTCTAAAGTACATATTTTTGATAAAGAGACAGAGAAGGTTATTTTAAATTAAGAGAAGAGTCAACAAGTTTGAAAGAGACAGTTTAAAAATTACATATTTAAAAAAGAAGAACGCTTTCGGTGATATGTCTGAAAGCGTTCTTCTTTTTTTGATGGCGGTGACCTGTGAGCAGTTTGGCGTGTTTTACTTGATTACACCTACAATTCTTACGTTTCCTATAGCATGGATAGTATCATGTTTAAATATTAATATTCATAAGCGCCATATTGTATTATCTGTATTTCTTTTTGTACTTCCATGTTACTCCGACGTTTCCGGGGCAAACAGCAGCCCATCATATTCCGAACTGAGTTAGCGCCGGATGTTTTCGTGGGAATCTTCGGTCATATAAATTTTGTTTCCGGCCGTCATCCTCAGGTATGGCGGAACATTCTGCGAAGGAAAAGGAAGGTATGGCAGTCACCTCCGGAGAGAATGATTATTCCGTGGGCCGATACCGGATGGAGTATCGGTAATATTACGGCAATGAATAATAACATAAATTATACAAAATTCTGACTTGAAAAAGTAAATTCCAGTGCAAAGG
>NZ_KE992989.1 GCF_000466485.1 [Clostridium] symbiosum ATCC 14940
GGACGCGTCCTCCTAACCTCAGTTAAATCTCCATTCTCAATTAAATCTCCATCCCGGGTTGCTTTTATCCGCAGTATATATTATGATAGAACTGATTTTGCCGTTTAAAGCGGCATAGCATGCATGTGAATCCAGGCGGGAGGGCTAAAGACGCATGTATGCGGGCGATGAAAAGGTTCCTTCGTGGTTTTGGCTTCAGGGACTTTTCACCACTATTTATGAGGAGGGTTATTACATGAGTCACAAAAATGGAAATTTCAGCAGTTCACTCGGCTTTATTCTGGCCTGTGTGGGTTCTGCGGTGGGCCTTGGCAACATATGGATGTTCCCATATCGTCTGGGCCAGTTCGGAGGGGCGGCATTCCTGGTCCCTTATCTCTTTTTTATCTGTCTGTTCGGCCTGACCGGCCTGTCGGCGGAGTTTGCCATCGGAAGAAAGGCAAAGACAGGAACCCTTGGATCTTATGAGCTTTGCTGGGCCCACAGAGGCAAAGGAGCCGTCGGACGTTTTCTTGGATGGATTCCCCTTATGGGTTCCCTGGGTATTGCGATCGGTTATTCGATTATAATCGGCTGGGTGCTCCGCTCCCTGGGAGGTTCCCTGACGGGTGCTATTCTTACAGAGGATTCGGCCGCTTATTTCGCACAGGCCACAGGAAGCTTCGGCAGCCTGCCCTGGCACCTGGCGGTGGTTCTAATCACCGTGATTATCCTGGTTACAGGTTCCGTTACCCAGATTGAGCGGGCTAACCGTGTGATGATGCCTGTTTTCTTTGTTCTGTTTACCGTCCTGGCGGTCCGCGTATTCTTCCTGCCGGGAGCTTCAGCCGGGTACAATTTTCTTTTTGTGCCAAAGTGGGAAAGGCTGTTGGACGTAAATACCTGGGTTATGGCCATGGGACAGGCATTCTTCTCCCTGTCCATCACCGGTTCAGGAATGATTGTCTATGGTTCTTATCTGAATAAGAAGGCAGATATTGTAGGTTCGTCGATGCGTACGGCGTTATTTGACACGGTGGCGGCTCTCCTTTCCGCCCTTGCCATTATGCCTGCGGTATTTGCTTTTGGAATTGAGCCGGCAGCCGGTCCTTCCTTAATGTTTATCACGATTCCGAAGATTTTCGGCCAGATGCCGATGGGCCAGATATTTGCCGTCATATTCTTCCTGTCCGTGGTTTTTGCAGGGATTACTTCTTTAATTAATATGTTTGAAGCGGTAATTGAAAGTATCCAGCACCGGTTTGAAGTTCCGCGAAAGCTGGCCGTTCTGCTTTGCGGAATTATCTGCTTTGTGGTCGGAGTCTTCCTGGAAGCGGAACCCTCCGTGGGAAAATGGATGGATTTTATCACAATCCTCGTGGTTCCTTTTGGAGCGGTATTGGGAGCGGTTTCCGTTTATTATGTGCTTGGTTACAAAGAAATACGAAAGGAACTTGAGCAGGGCAGAACGAAATCAATGCCTTCCCTGTTTGGGAAAATTGCCTGCGGAATCTACGTACCGCTTACAATTATCGTGTTTGTTCTGGGTATTATTTATAAGGGGATCGGATAATAAATAAGGGAGATGCGTCACTTTTTGTCGAATATTATCGGCCGAATTTGTTTGATTTTTAGGGAATAAGGACTTAAAATGAAGATACACCGGGGAGGCATTTACAAACATTATTGTTTGTAAATGTTGCTTCGGTTGCTGACATCGGATATCTTATTTTAAGACTGTATTCCTGGATTGAGGGTCTGGAATACCGGTTTGTGCAAACGTTTTACAATACAATATATCCTCTGACAGCGCCACAACTGAAGACAGCAACAACAAAAGGAGAGTAGGATATGGCAAACGCGAGAGAAGAATTGATCAGTAAAATTGAACATGCAAGAGAACGGTTGAATAGAAGCATTGATAAAAAGGAGGAGTATGGTATCATTTATCAATGCAGTGTGGAGCTTGATCAGCTGCTGAATCAATATGTTGTAGCTGATTGCTAAGA
Organism: [Clostridium] symbiosum ATCC 14940; assembly: GCF_000466485.1. Taxonomy (GTDB): domain Bacteria; phylum Bacillota; class Clostridia; order Lachnospirales; family Lachnospiraceae; genus Otoolea; species Otoolea symbiosa. The sequence continues at coordinate 1,989 of NZ_KE992989.1, forward strand.
AAATTACATATGTAGAGTCGTTAAAAAAGGTGGTAAGATTTCCAGATCTTACCATCTTTTTTTCTGTACATTTTAATAAATATTTCTTGCTATTTCCTTACAGATGTACTAGAATTAGAATACAAAGTGGTGGAAAGTGGTAGAAAGTGGTACTAAATGGTTCCGCGTGGAAGCTTAGTGGAGCAAATTGGATGACAGGTGATTGCTATGTTCATGGGTGAATACAATCATACAATCGATGCGAAGGGGAGGCTGATTGTCCCCTCCAAATTCAGGGAACAGCTTGGAGACGAATTTGTCGTGACAAAGGGGTTGGATGGCTGTCTCTTTGTGTATGATAATTCTGAGTGGAAAAACTTTGAAGAAAAGCTCCAGTCACTGCCGCTTACCAATACGAATGCCAGAAAGTTCTCACGTTTTTTTCTGGCCGGAGCTTCTGCCTGTGAGGTGGACAAGCAGGGAAGGATACTCCTTCCGGCCGTACTCAGGGAGTTTGCGTGCCTGGAGAAGGAAGTGGTTCTGGTTGGTGTGGGAAGCCGGATCGAGATTTGGAATAAAGCAACCTGGACCGAGAAGAATGTCTATGACGACATGGACGAAATAGCAGAGAACATGGAAGGCCTTGGAATATGATATTTGGACACAAATCAGTACTTTTAGATGAGACAATCGAAAGCCTTGACATAAAGCCGGATGGGATTTATGTGGACGGAACCCTGGGTGGAGGCGGACATGCCAGCGAGGTATGCCGGAGACTGGGAGATAAGGGAAGGTTTATCGGAATCGATCAGGATGCCGACGCCATAGCGGCCGCATCGGAACGTCTGAAAGAATTTGGAGATAAAGTAACGATTGTAAGAAGCAACTATGAGAATATCGATGAGGTCTTGAAAGAGCTGGGAATCAGTCAGGTCGACGGGATTTATCTGGATTTGGGAGTTTCCTCCTATCAGCTTGATACGGCTGAACGGGGATTCACCTACAGAGAGGATGACGCCCCGCTCGATATGAGGATGGATCAGAGAAATGAAATGACCGCAAAAGATATTGTAAATACCTACAGTGAATCGGAGCTGTTCCATATTATCAAAAATTATGGGGAAGACCGGTTCGCTAAGAATATTGCCAAGCACATTGTCAGGGCACGTCAGGAAAAAGAGATTGAGACAACAGGAGAATTGATTGAAATTATAAAAGCCGCGATTCCCGCCAAGGTGAGAGCCACGGGAGGCCACCCGGCCAAGCGGACATTTCAGGCGATTCGGATCGAACTGAACAAGGAACTGGAGGTTCTGGAAAATTCCATCGACAAGATGACGGATCTTCTGGCTCCCGGGGGCAGACTTTCCATTATCACCTTCCATTCGCTGGAAGACCGGATTGTCAAGAGCCGCTTCAGAATCAATGAAAATCCATGTACCTGCCCGCCCGACTTCCCCGTGTGCATGTGCGGAAAAAAGAGTAAAGGCCGTGTGGTGACACGCAAGCCGATTTTACCGTCAGAGGAAGAACTTTCAGAAAATAAGCGTTCCAAAAGCGCAAAGCTGAGAGTGTTTGAAAAGAGTAGGAGGTAAAGACCTATGGCTGCCAGAAGAAGACATCCTGAATATGCCGGAACGTATGTAGACGGCAATACCGTGAGAAAAGTAAATAGAACTACACCACAGACAAAGCCGGAGCGCAGGGTACAGGACGACTATAAACGCAGCCATGTTGTACGGAGGAACAGGGACAAAGCTCTCTATATGGACGGTCCGTATGTGTTTGCTCTGACCATAGCAGCAGTCATTACGCTGTTTTTATGTATGAATTACCTGCATATACAAGCTTCGATTACATCAAGAATCAATAATATAGAAACGCTGGAACTGAAACTGGAACATTTAAAATCTGAAAATGATGCCCTTCAGACAAGAATTGACACTTACGTTGATTTAGACCATGTATTTAAGGTCGCTACAGAAGAACTTGGCATGGTATATGCCAACAAGAATCAGATTCTTTTGTATAATAAAACGGAAAGTGAGTATGTAAGGCAGTATGAGGACATCCCAAAACACTAATAACAAACAGCCCTTTCGAAAGTACATGCAGGAAAAGCTGGCGATTACCGTTTTGGTAATTACGCTGGCTTTGTTTGCATTGGTATTGGTGCTTTATAATATTGTAAAAAATAAAGGGGAAGACTATAATCAGATCGTTTTAAGCCATCAGGATTATGAGAGCAGAACGATCCCCTTTAAGCGGGGGAACATTGTAGACAGAAACGGAACGTATCTGGCTATCAGTGAGAAAGTGTATAACCTGATTATCGATCCGAAACAGATATTGGAAAATGATGAAAACTACGAATATCTGGAAGCGACGCTGGATGCGCTTAACGAGTGCTTCGGCTATGACCGTGAAGAGCTGCGCAAGCTGATCAATGACAGGAAAGACAGCTATTATGTCGTTTATGAAAAACAGATGACGGCGGAGCAGAAGGAGCTGTTTGAAAATTACAAGCAGGAGAAGAATGCCGAGTATAAGAAACTGCCGGTCGATGAGGGCGGCAAGAGACGAATCACCGGCGTATGGTTTGAAGATGAGTACAAGAGGGTATACCCATATAAGGAGCTGGCCTGCAACGTGATCGGCTTTGCAATGAAGGACGGCAATGCCTCCGGCGGAGTTGAGCAGTATTACAACAGCGTCCTGAACGGCGTGAACGGCAGAGAGTACGGATATCTCAATGACGATTCCAATCTGGAGAGGGTGGTGAAGCCGGCTAAGAACGGAGAAACGCTGGAACTGACAATTGATGCGAATATCCAGAAAATCTGTCAGAAATATATTGACGAATGGCAGGCGGGCATTGGAAGTAAAGTGGCAGCCGTTATCGTTATGGATCCCAATACGGCGGAGATTCTTGCGATGGATACGAACATCCGCTATGATTTAAATGATCCTTATAATATGGACCGATATTATACCCAGGAAGAACAGGCTGCCATGGATGAAAAGACAAAGGCCGACGCCTGGTATAAAATGTGGCGTAATTTCTGCGTCAGTGATACCTTTGAGCCGGGATCCCCGCAGAAGGCATTTACCGTGGCCGGTGCGATAGAAGAAGGAGCCATCACAGGATATGAGACCTTTGAATGCGGCGGCAGGCAGAAAATGGACGACAGATGGACGATCCGCTGTGTGGCCAGAAGCGGTCACGGGCCTCTTACCGTCACGCAGGGGCTTATGAAATCATGCAATATCGTTATGATGAATATTGTGCGTCTGGAAGGAAAAGAGAAGTTTACAAAATACCAGAGCATTTTTGGCTTCGGTTCCAAGACAGGCATTGACCTTCCGGGTGAAGCTGATACATCCGGCCTCGTATACAGGGCGGATAATATGGGACCGGTCGATTTGGCAACGAATGCCTTCGGACAGAATTATAACTGTACAATGATACAGATGGCGGCCGGCTATTGCTCCCTGATCAACGGAGGCTCTTACTATGAGCCGCATGTTGTGAGAAGAATCTTAAATGACCAGGGCGCCGTCGTCAAGAAGAATGAGCCGAAACTGGTAAGAGAGACGGTTTCGGAAAATACATCGAACTATATTAACAATGCGCTCTATCAGACTGTTTCCGGCGACGGAGGTACGGCAGGGGCCGCGGCCGTGGCAGGATATCAGGTGGCAGGAAAGACGGGAACGGCTCAGAAGCAGCCGAGAGAAGCCAAAAATTATCTGGTATCGTTTATCGGCTATGCGCCGGCTTACGATCCGCAGGTTCTCGTTTACGTGGTTTTGGACACACCGAACCTTCCGGGTGAGGAACAGGCCCATTCCAGATTTGCCAGCGAGATTTCGGCTAAAATCATGGCGGAAATCCTTCCGTATATGAATGTATTCCCGGATACGGAAACGGGTCTGCAGGAAGACGAAGATCTGGCGGGAAGAGAAGAGGGCATCACATCCGGCGAACCTTCAGAGAGCCAGGAAGGACAGGAGGGCGCGGGAGAAGGAGGAGAATCAGAGGCCCCGACGGAGACTTGGGCGTCATTTGATGATGAGTTTATTGATTCGGGTGAAGAAGATTACAATTATCCCGACAGCATGCCGGGAGGTATAACCGCACCGCAGGAGAGCCCGGGAATGCCTGAAAGTACCAATGCGGCTGAAAGCACCGGGGGAGGTATGACCGAGTCTTCAGAAGGCAGCCGGGAATAATGTTCAACAAATATTAGCAAGGATTCTCCCATCCTCTAAGGTGGTGAAATGAATTGCCCGAAACAAATTTAACGGCAGCGGTGGGCGGAGAGAAGCCGGTATCCCCCACTGCCATGAGGTCAACCACGTGTCCGCATAGGATGCAGCCGCACTTCGATAATAAACCGAGCGTGGGTTGTAACAAGAATAAAATTCTGATTTTTTAATATACTGTACCAACGAAAGCATAAAGGTACCGCATGAACAGAAATCAGACACATCACAGAGGAAGAATAGCGTTCGTATGTATCATGTTATGCCTGTGCATGGCCGGGCTGACAGGAAGGCTGTTCTTCCTTATGATTTATAAAGCGGACTATTACAGTGAGATGGCTGAGGATCTGCATCAGAGGGAGAGGACGATTAAAGCGGCCAGAGGACGGATTCTGGATCGGAACGGTGTGGTGATTGCCGACAACCGGACAGTCTGTACCATATCGGTGGTCCATAACCAGATTGAGGATCCGGAAAGCGTCATCCGGATACTTTCCGGGGAACTGGGAGTGCCGGAGGATACGGTCAGAAAAAAGGTGGAAAAATATTCTGCGCGTGAGATTATAAAGACAAATGTGGACAAGAAAGAAGGAGACAAGATTCGTGCACAGGGACTTGCCGGCGTTAAGGTCGATGAGGACTATAAGCGGTACTATCCTTATGACAGTCTTGCGTCCAGAGTGCTTGGTTTCACCGGAGGAGACAACCAGGGTATCATCGGGCTGGAGGTTCAGTATGAGAAATATCTGAAAGGCCAGGACGGAAAAATACTGACGCTTTCGAATGCGGCCGGGGTAGAGATAGAGAATGCGGCCGAGGACCGGATTGAGCCGGTGGCGGGCAATGACCTGGTCGTCACCCTGGACGTCAATATCCAGAAATATGCGGAGCAGGCCGCTTACCAGGTAATGGAGAAAAAACAGGCCAACAGCGTATCGGTCGTTGTCATGAATCCGAAAAACGGCGAAATACTCGCGATGGTAAATGTGCCGGAATTCAATTTAAATGAACCGTTTACACTGATACCCGGCATTGCGGCGGACGGAGACGGCAAGACTTCCCAGGATCTTTTAAACCAGATGTGGAGAAATAAATGCATTAATGACACGTATGAGCCGGGCTCCACGTTTAAAATCGTGACGGCTGCGGCCGGTCTGGAGGCCGGGGTAGTAAAGCTGACCGATAATTTTTCCTGTCCCGGCTTCCGGGTTGTGGAAGACAGAAAAATACGTTGCCATAAAGTGGGAGGGCACGGAGGTGAAACATTCCTTCAGGGAATGATGAATTCCTGCAATCCGGTGCTGATCGATGTAGGGCAGAGGCTGGGAGTAGATAATTACTATAAATACTTTGCCCAGTTCGGCCTGCTCGGAAAGACGGGAATCGATCTGCCGGGCGAGGCAGCCACCATTATGCATAAAAAGGAAAATATGGGGCTGGTGGAGCTGGCAACCGTATCATTCGGCCAGTCTTTCCAGATTACACCGCTGCAGCTCATTACCACGGCATCCTCCGTTATCAATGGGGGAAACAGGGTGACTCCGCACCTGGCTGTGAAGTCGGTGAGTCCGCAGACAGGTTCTGTCCACAAGTTTGAATTTCCTTTAGGAGACAGAATCCTGTCGGAGGAGACCAGCAGCACGATGCGTTATATACTGGAGCAGGTAGTTTCCGAGGGAAGCGGAAAGAATGCGAAAATAGAGGGGTACAGAATCGGCGGAAAAACGGCTACATCGGAAAAGCTTCCCAGAAGCCTGAAGAAATACATTTCATCATTTGTGGGCTTTGCCCCGGCCGACGATCCCCAGGTAATAGCGCTCATCACGATCGACGAACCGGAAGGAATTTACTACGGCGGCACGATAGCGGCTCCTGTCGTGGGGAGCATATTTGAAAATATATTGCCTTATCTTGGGATACCTAAAACAGAGGCGGAGGATAATTAAGCAGGTGAGGACGCCGGTGCTTAGCGAGGTTCCTTACGAGCTTAGCACTGATGCGCACTCCAAAG
>NZ_KE992990.1:0-13908 GCF_000466485.1 [Clostridium] symbiosum ATCC 14940
CTTTTGGGCTGTCCTCTACTTTCTTTCACACTAAACCTCCGTGAACACTCATATCAATGGCTCATTTAAAATTTGAGAATATCAGCCTGCCAAAATCCGTCAGGTCATTGGACGTCCATCCGCTGTATTTATCACAGCTGCTTCGGATCATGCTGTGCGCTTCCTCTTTATTGCCAAGCGCCCAGGCGGTCCAGCTGATCCGGTGTTCTTTCATATAATCAATGAATGGCTTTGCATTCTCCTGATATGTTACTGCTTCATTATCGTACTCCCCGCTCTTTAGGACGGCTTCTTCCTCCGCCGATGTCCCCCATTCACTGACAAAGACGGGAATCCCCTGTGCCACAACCGATTCAAGCAGCACATTTTCACAAGGTTTTTCCTCCGTAACATCAATATAGCGGTGCATCGTGTACATGATATTATCATATTTCAAAGGCTGCTTTGACGGTCCGGTAAAATCGGTACAGTAATTGGGCGTTCCCACCAGTATCACTGCTTCCGGAGCATTGGCTCTGATTACAGGAATGATCTGCTCCGCATATTCGACAATATCATCCCAGTCCGTATCCCCATTCGGCTCATTGCAAATCTCGTAAAGAATTGCAGGATTGCCGCTGTAGTGGCTGCTTATCTCAGCGAAAAATTCCTTTGCCTCTTCTGCATATTCATTCGGATCACTGTCCTTTAGAATATGCCAGTCCACTATCACATACATATCCGCCGCCAGGGCGCTCTCTATTCCCATATATAAATAATTAAGGCTCTGAACAGGCGCTTCAATGTATGCATTCTCCGGTTCCGTGTACACGGCAATTCTCTGCACATTCGCTCCATACTCCGCCAATGTCTTCATCGCGCTGCCGTTTAAATACCGGGGATACCATGTTATTCCATGGCTGCTGGTTCCGCGCAGGACCATGGGACTGCCCTGCTCATCCGTCAGAACCGGGCCATTTACGTGAAGAGCGCCGTGGGCGCTGACTCCCGCCCCCGCAGTTTTTTCCTCCGTATCATCTGAAAAGCCGCAGCCGGCCAGTCCCGCAATGGCGGCTATACTGCCAAGAAACAATATGCGTCTTAAATATCTCATGGTTTATTCTCCATTCCAAAAGGAAATGCCTGCCCGCTCAGATTTTCGGGATAAAGAGCCAGCAGCACATAATCGTAATGATTTTCTTCCAGAAACTTTGATAGCTTTTCCTCATCCGTCTGAAGCGTCCATAACATATCAACCTGTGAAAAAGACTGGGCCAGAAAAGCTCCGACCGGCGTTGCGTAGGAATCTCTGAGCAGAAGAATCTTCGGTCCGGAATCCATTTCGAGATTTCGGATTGAGACGTATTCATCCACTCCATTGTGAAGATAGACACGCTCTGCCTTTCCATTATAGACATTCTCAAGCCCTGGGCCATTCTCCTCCAAATCTAAAAGCGCATCCTTAAAGCTTCCCTGATACGTTTTATATTCCCCTGTCATTCCCCGTTTCAGAGAATACTCACCAGGTGTTTTTGGATAAATCACCGTATAATCCTCGGTTCCTCCGGCATAAATCAGCCCCGTCTCCCGCCCCTGGGAACCCAGCATATACCCCGGAAGCGTTACCTGTTCATATTGAGCAAGATCCTTAAGCTTACCGTCCGGATCCAGGGAAACTCCGAACGACTGCTCCATCCACTGAAGAATATTTTTGTATCCTTCAAAAGCTGCCCTGGGTGTCCAGTGGTGATCCGTTCGGAAAAATGCCTCCTGCTGCGTAAGCCCGTTTGTCTCACAAAGAGTTTCCAAATCCAGGAGGGGAACCTTATAATACCGGAGCCATGCCGCGAAATCTCCCGCCACCTCCGTATAATCATTGTAAGGCAATCCATAATAGCCTTCCTTTTCTTCCGGCACTTTCATCGGGAAAATCACGGCGCCCATCTTTGTCCCGCGGGCGCTCAGTTCATCCTGCAGCCTCCGGGTTCTGACAGCCAGTTCCTTCTGATCATCCCCAAAGCCGTTCCAGAAATTCGCTCCGTAGAGCATCCCGTCTTTTCCTTTCAAATTGGTAAAAGCGTTTTCTTCCTTCTTTCCCATAAGCACCTGAAGAGCGCCGTAACCTTCAATCAGAGGATAGCGAAAAAGCAGCTCTTCGCTCATCTCCTCCTCTATCCCCCTTACCGCCTGTTTGGGATTGTGCCATCCCTCCCTGTTTTCTTTGATCTCTTCCAGCAGTACAGGGCCATGAAAGAATATGTTAAATCCTGAAAATAAGAACAGGGATATTATAAACAGCACAGAAAAAATATGTTTTCCTTTTTTTACGTCTTCTTCCATACCTCTCCTTTCTTAAATCAGAAATTAAAGTAAATAAAAGGATTGTATCCGCTCTTGGATATATAAAGCACAGCTGCCGCAAATACGGTCATCATCCCGGCCGGATACACCACCCATGCCAGTTTCGGATACCGTTTGAACAGGCGTGTGCCTGCCGTCTTTGCAGCAGGCGTGCACAGTAGGATTCCAATTCCCCACTGCCATGCATATTCCTTCAGAAACATCCAGGTATACGGACTGAAAAATCCGTTTTGGTTCATCCAGAACATATTTCCCATATACTCCTTAAGCTGGTAAAAGCTTTCACACCTAAACAGCACCCAGCCGAGATTAACCGCCAGAAGGACGTACAGATGTCTCCAGGCCGTTTTTCCCTCTCTTTTCTCGAACTCGAACAGGCGCTCCAATACCAGGAATGCAAAATTGAGCAGTCCCCAAAACAGAAAATTCCACGCTGCCCCATGCCACATGCCCGTTAAAATCCATACAATCAGCATGTTGTGGATCAGCCTGCTCTTGCTGTCCACCCGTGAACCTCCCAGCGGTATATAGACGTATTCCCTGAACCAGGCGCCCAGTGAAATATGCCACCGTCTCCAGAATTCCCCTATGGAGCGGGAAATGTAAGGATAGGAAAAGTTCTCTTCGAAACGGAAGCCGAACATTCTGCCAAGGCCGATTGCCATATCCGAATAGGCGGAAAAGTCAAAAAAGATTTGAAGCGTATAGGCAAAAGATCCCAGCCATGCGAGAGTCACAGGGACTGCCATGAACCTGTGCCCCGCATTAGTCATCGAGAATATGTTATCTGCTATCACCGCAAAGGAGTTTGCCAGAATCAGCTTTTTCGCCAGCCCCTGTACAAAGCGCACACATCCTGAAGAAAATAAATCCCATGTGTGGGTCCGGTGATGTATCTGCTGCTCCACCGTGCAGTACCGGACAATCGGCCCTGCGACAAGCTGCGGAAAAAATGAGATATACAAAGTCACATTCAGCAAATTTTTCTGAACCGGAGCGGTACGGCGGTAAACATCAATCACATAGCTGAGCGCCTGAAACGTAAAAAACGAAATTCCAATCGGAAGTGCAAGCGGCAACGTAAGCCCGGTTCCAAATCCCAGGATATCATCCAAAACAGATATCACAAAGTTCCAATATTTAAACAGAAACAAGATTCCCAGATTGCCTGCGCACCCAATCACCAGCCATATTCTGTCTGCATTTCTCCATTTGGAAAGCGCCAGGGCAACCGCCCAGTTAAAAACGCAGGATCCGATTAAAAGCAGGATATAATAAGGCTCTCCCCATCCATAAAAGAACAGGCTGGCCGCCAGGAGAAAGATATTTCTTAGCCTGATACTGAACCTGCATACCGTATAGTACAAAAGCAGCACGATTGGCAGGAAATAAAATAAAAATGCAATACTGGAGAAAACCAAAATTGTTTACCTCTTTCAACTAACTTTATTTTCTTTTGCTTCCGACAGGGCAAATAACTGTTCAAACGCATCGCAAAAAAGCAGTTCTTTCCAGTTATCCAGATAATACAGTCCGGCCTTTTGGCCTGTCTTTACACATTTCATTACTGTTTCCGTACCCGGAATCCGAAGCTCCATCTTATCCGGAAGCTCTCCCGAAGCTTCAACCAGGAGATATTCATAATTGCAGTTAAGCACCCGGATGCTTTTCCCGTCCGCAGTCTCCATCGTCCGGTTCAGTTCAATCCTCGGAAGCTGGCGTTTTGAATTTTTTGTGTGTGCGGAACGTCTCTGGACATTCAGGAATATATCATCAATCATGCTCACCGACGGACTCATCGTCTTTGCCAGACTGTGATCGCGGTCATACAGAATCTGGAAGTATTCGTCCTTATCCGTTCCATCCATGCCGGTAATTTGGATTCCGTACTTCCATTTATCCCCCTTCTTCTGCACATGGACGCATTTTGCATCCAGTTTGGCTTTATATCGATCCGTTTTGATTTTTATGCTCATCTGCTCTTCCCCATGGGGCATGTAGATGGATTTATCACACAGCACCGCAAGTCCTGTCTCGGAAAAATCGCAGGTCAGTCCGTAATATTGTTTTCCCTGATATGAAATCTCGACCGGAACCTCGGCATAAAAGCGGTCCGTAGTCCGCAGATTACGGCGCCCGGACATGAAAAACAGTGCCATAATCAGATGCTGGGCGTTTAGAACAAGCCAATAGATAATAACGGCCGCCCCGTAGTTTTGTGTCCGCAGCGCGCCGGCCACTGCCATAACCAGCGCCACCGCGTCAAATACCAGCAGAATCATCTGCGGAATTGCCAGCATGATATCTGACCTTCTGACGATATCGCGCCTCTTGCTGGTGACATTGAATTTTTTTTGCCGGATGAACAGAGTTTCCAGCAGAACCGGGATTATCATATAGGGAAAAATAACCGTATCCACAGTATTGCTCCACCGCTTATTCCTGATTGCTCCTGATGTCACCTTCAGCGCCTGGTTATACAGGACATAGGAGGGCAGCCAGATAAAAATCAATTCTTTCAGACTGCAGATAACGACCGGAATGCCAAACAATATGAATAATATAGGTGAAACAATATAAATAAACCTTCTGAAAAAGGTCCACCAGTACATCCAGCATGCCAGATAGCTGATTTTGGCATTCAGTTTTATATGGGGATTAAACAGCAGATTCGTGCGGCGCAGTGAGGTAATACATCCGCGGCCCCAGCGCACGCGCTGCTTAATCAGATTATCAATATCGGTGGGCGCCAGTCCGTGGGCCAATGTCTTGTCTACCGCATAACAGCTGTATCCCTTTGCCTGTATCTTAATTCCTGTCTCGAAGTCTTCCGTAATTGTCCCGGTTGCGATGCCGCCCACCGCTTCCAGGGCCTCCCTGGATATCAGTGTATTGGAGCCTGCATAAATAGGGGCGTTCGCATTGTTCCGTCCCACATTGATCTCGCGGAAGAAGAAGTCCTGTTCATTGGGGATTCTCGATTCGCTGAAGAAATTGTACTGGAACATATCGGGATTATAAAAGCTCTGGGGAGTCTGTATAAAACCGATCTTGTACTTTTCATTCTTCTCCTCCTCTGTACGTTCCTCCCAGGAACCGTCTTTCTTTTTTTTCATACGGGGAAGGAAAATATAGGGGACTGTCTCCATTAAAAAATTGTGGGTCGGTATCATATCCGAGTCAAATGTGACAATCCAGGGCGATGTAGTTTTGCCAATGGCGTGGTTTAGATTGCCGGCCTTTGCCTCTTTATTGTCCGCCAGGCCGAAATATCCCACCCGCATTTTTTTCGACAGCTCCGCCATTTCGGGGCGGTTTCCGTCGTCGCAAATATAAATATGCACCTTACTTTTGTCCGGATAATCCATATGGCGGCAGCCGTTCACTGTTTTATAAAGAAGCTCCGTCTCCTCATTATGCGTTGCAATCAAAATATCCACATCGGGATACCAGCCGAAAGGCACAACCGGCATATCCGGTTCTGATTTTTTTCCCAGTCTGGCAAAATGCTCGGTACCCTCCAGCATGGAAATCGTCTCTGAGACTGCCAGGCAGATACCGCAGATTGTGGCAAGCCATCCATAAACATTGTGATCCGGAATTGTGAAGAAAAGACGCCAGCCTATATAGACAGCCATGCTGATAAGGGCTATCACAATCCATACTTTTTCTTTTGTTCCCTTCTTCTCCTGCTTTGCTATCTTAATCTTTTTTCCCATCTTTACCACCTTCTATCGAAGACCTTCCCTTGCTCTCTGGACCAGAATAATTGACACAAAAAATGCGATGATGAATAATATGCCTAAACCGCTGTTCCGCCTTTTCTGCCCATCCCATGGTACGTAAATATCATACAAATGCTGATCCAGATACGATGCGTGCAGGGCGGCAAAATCGATGATTCGTTGAACCTCCCCCTGTGCATTGCCACAGTCCCTTTGTACCAATAGCCCTGTACTTTTTTCAACTACCTCATCCAAAGAAGAAGCTTCATATTCCGTCCCCCATCTTACAGAATCTCTTTCTATCGCGTTTCCCAGAAATTTCAGCCCTTCCGTTGCCTTTTCCTTAACGTTTTCGTCCGACAAAATGCCTTTTCGCAGCTCTTTGTACCGGTCGCAAAGCTTATTTACAAACACAGGATCCTGAATCATACATTCAAACCATGGCCTTTGCTTCATCACTATATAATTATAATCGGTTAAGGTATGCGAACCGTTATCCAGGGCTCCGTCAAAATCCCAAACCGGTCCCATCTTTATTTTCCCGCCTATATCCTTATAAAAATAGGTAGAATGCAGCCCTGCATCGTAACTGGTCAGATACTCGTTGATTATAAAATAATCACAAAAGGATTCCATATCAATCATCTGCCTATATTGAATAAATTCCATCCAGTCATCGGAATACAGAGCTTTTTCCAGTTCTGTTATTTCATCCGAAATTTTCTGTATCGACTGCCCTGTTATTTTATCTTTATTCGGATAAACCAGGCTCAGTACCGCATCATTATCCCATTCCAATTCCCAGTCCTGTCTTTTGTCCGGGAAGTTATCCAAGTAGGAAGGAATTGATAAAGCAGAAGCGTCATACCGATCGCGTTTCAAAAGATAGGGCACCGCAGCATTCCCCGGAGAATAACGGCTGAGTTCCACCCTTCCTGTACCACGCTCTATCGGTTCCATCATCATATACAAACCGTCATAGCGGTATGTGCCGCCTTTTTTTATGATAACCTCGCAATATCTCAAATCGGGCGTATAGGGCTGCATTTCCCCCATCAAATTCATAGCCAGATAGGTTCTTAAGTAAGAGCGATCCGTCTGGGTCCCGTTTAAAATCCAGTCATCCGAAGCTTCCATACCCAAAAGCGGCTGGCCGGATTTTTCCCCTTCTTCATCAAGCAGCTTGATTCGGTACTGATGCTTTGGAAGCAATGCGGAGTGATTGCCTCTTACTTTTATTTTTCCAGACGATGTGATTGCAGGCTGTTCTCCAATACGGTTAACTGAATTCTGATTGTCTATAACTGAAATTTGTATCTTCGTATAAACATCAACGCCCTCCGGATATAACATGGCATCTGTTTCTTTATCATAATATTTATAATTCACAATCTCCTCTCCACCCGTATCGATGATAACAAGGGGCAGGTGTGAGGTGAAGCTTTCGTCCACCATATAATCCTCAGGAATTGTATCACTGCCCAGCGTCGGATCCGCGCCTGCTGCCAGCTCATGATGCCAAATCCGGTCTTCCTTTTTATCGACCTCCTGGTATTTCCAGAAACCGAACACAGCACAAACCGATATCCCGAACAGAATTATGGCAGTCGCCGCTTTCCATTTTGCGCCCATTTTAAATCACTCTTTCTTTTTCCCTGTCTTTTTTCATCCGGCTCATCCTTTGCCTTATGACGAAATCTCATCATTCTGCCCCACAAGATTCACTTCCGTCACCTTTTCCAGTTCCAGAAGCTTCCGGCTCAGCTTTTCATTCTGCCAGACCTGCACCTGCTTCTCCGACAGTTCATAGATATATTCCACCATGTCCCTTCCCTGGTTCTTAACACAGAGGCGGGCCTTTCCTTTTAACGGTTCCTGAATGGAGGTCTCAACTTCTTCCGATAATCCCCCAAGGCCGCGGACAATGAGCAGATATCTCGTATTGGCGCGCACTCCGCCGATTGCCAGCATAAGCAGGAATATGGTAACGCTTCCGATGGATGCCGTAACAAAATCAGAAATTCCGCAGCAGATTCCCACTGCGATACACCAGAAAATATAGGCTGCATCCCTGGCATCTTTAATCGCCGTACGGAACCTCACAATCGACAAAGCGCCGACCATGCCAAGTGACAGCGCCACATTATTGCCGATTACACACATTACCATCGTTGTGACAATGGTAAGCATCCAAAGCGATACATTAAAGCGGCCGTTATAAACTGCTCCCGAGTGTGAAAAACGGTATGACAAAAATATAATAAAACCTATCACCAGAGCGCTGAAAAAATTAATCAGAAGCTCCTGCACACTCAGGCTGCCCGCATGGTTTGTTATGTAATATAAAAGATCCTCATTCATGACATAGTTCCTCCTAATCCAAAATATCTCGATGCCGTATATTTGCTGCTTGCCGTCTCCGTCAGCTCGAAAGATGAAAGCGCCGTTCTGATATAATCAAGCAGGAAATGATTATATTTCACTTCCAGTGTAATCCGTCCCGGTTCCGTGACCGGGTAATATGACACGGAATCCTGAAACAGGTTAAACTGCCCTTCCTGCGCCGATACGCCGCTGTCCAATGTAATCCTGATATCATTGGTCGGAACCGTAAATGCCAGCCTGCTGTACTTGACAATGCATTTGGGCCGGTAGACCTCCTCCGTCATCATCGCGTAAAACTGCTTTGGAAGATCCCCGTCATAGTCCAGCAGACACCGGTAATCTCCCCTTATCAGCTTTTCTGCATCCGTCTTTGAAAGGAGCAGACTCTGCTTTCTCTGTTTGGAGCCTTGCTTCCGCTTCCATTCCAGCTTTACGATACCGTCGTCCCCATAGCTCCTCAGGCGGATTTTCTTTCTGAATTCTAATCCGCTGCCCTTTTCCATATAGTCCCTATTGTACAATGAATCAAAATATAATGATTTAACAATATATGGTTTGGCATTTTCACAGTTTCCATCGAGCGGAAGCAAATATGACAGCCTGGCCGTTATCTGGCCTGCCGTGAGAGGGGAAACCGTGTACTTTTTTTCCGTACGCAGAACATCCAGGAATTCCGACATTGACTAAACCTTCCTTTCAATAAATTAATTATGTCAAATTACTATACCAAATTGTAACGTTGATGTAAAGTTCCCGTAAATTATTATTTCAATTGTTACTATAAATTGGGATATTTGTTTCTGAACCGGTGGAGGGCATGAATTCTCAAACCTATAATAGAAAAAAGGCGGCAAAGAATATTTTGCCGCCTGTACCAATCACTTATTTACTTGAAAAAATTATGGTGGATTTGTGTTATTCCTCTTCCTTTTCCTGGTACAGATAGAGCCAAGGCGCTTCCACCTGAAGGTTCCCGAACTCGTTTCTGCCGTACTCTTCCCTCTTTCTTCCTTTTCCCACCCGGAGCAGCCGGTCGGCGAGAGCCAGGGAATCGGCAAGGTTAACCGCCAGTATCACCACGGCTATCCCTTTATCCAGAAACCGTTCCAGAAGTTCCCAAACATGGATGCGGATTGAGACCTCCGCTCTTTTAAACGGCTGTACGCAGAAAACGACTTTAGGATTCTGCACAAGAATTCTCATATAGATCAGATCATACTTTTGTTTGTGTGACAGCTCCTCCACTCTCAGGTCAAAGACTTCTTCACCGAGGAGTTCCGCATATTCCTGCCGCAGGCTTTTTTTAATCTTATTCGTGAGCCATACGTCATGAAAGCGGTGGTCGAGTGTAAAGCAGAGGTTATCCAGATAGCTTAAATTGGAGAACAGCATTGTCTGCACCGGCACCTCCTGGATTATGGCAATTCTGCGGTCCGGTTTCTGCCTGAACTCCACATCTCCTATCCTGATATGTCCCTGCTCCGCCTTTTTTTCCCCTGACAGCACCATCAGCAGATCCGGAAGGAAACGGTTATCTAAATCCTGAAGGACAAGACATTCCCCCGGCGCTACACTAAAGCTCAAATGCTTCACCTCTCCGAAGCATAAATCCTCAGCCAGAAAAGCTGTCTCCTGTTTCAGCGGTTTCCCCGCTTTTTTGGCAATCTGTTCGCTGACGCGTCTGTCAAAACCCTCGGACCAGCGGTACATATAAGTGTCGGGCACATGCTCCGATAAAACAAAGTATTTGATTATCTGTCCATCCTTCATCACCGCCGTACGGTCGCATATCTGCTTTACCTCTTCATAGTGAGGCGCAATATAAAGAAACGCCATTCCCTTGTCTGCATAATGACGGAGAATCCGGTGAAGCTTCTGCAGCTCCATATCACTGAGAAAGGAGCTGATATCATCCAGGACAACAAGGTAATTTCCTGCCACAACCGCCTTTAAAAGCTCCACGACAAAACGCTCAAAGGGGGACAGCTCCTCAATGCAGGCATCGGCGTCAATGTCCATCTCTATATCCTCCAGAAACGGCAGAAGCTGCTGCCGGAGGATTTTCGGCTGCATCAGGCGTTTCCGGAAGCCGGGGCGCAGCACAAAAATATTGTCGGCCACCGTCAGCCCCTCCGCCAGACAGCTTTTGTTCTGAATTACGCTGATCCGGTTCATCGAAGAGTCGGAATACCGCCAGTGGTTAACCTGCTTTTCATGGTAATAAACGTACCCGTAATGAAGCGGCAGATTCTGTCTGAGAAGTTTGATAAGAGCGGAGATTCCATGACGGTTCACAGGCATCAGTCCCATAATCTCACCGGCCCAGATAGACATGCTGAAATTCTCCAGCTGTGTTACTCCCTGTTCCCGGTAAGTGACACGCTCCATTCTCAATGTTTCTTCTCTCATTTTAATGCCTCTTTATTTTTGATGTCCCTGTCGCTTGTAATTGCGGGAAGAGAAATTTCCACATCCGTACCTATTCCGGGCATGGAAAATACATGGAGTCCGTATTCTTCGCCAAACAGAAGATGGATTCTGTTATTAACATTTACAAGGGCAATCCCTCCCTTGGTTTCCGTATTCTGTGAGGCAAAGGCCCTGCCGCTCTTCTCCAGCCTCTCATTCATCCTGGCCAGCGATGCCTCGTCCATTCCGACCCCGTCATCTGAGATGCGGATCAGCAGCCGCTTGCCGCTGCGCTCCAGCCGGATGGTGAGGTGCCCGCTTCCGATTTTACACTCCGTACCGTGGATAATACTGTTTTCCAGGATTGGCTGCATCGTAAGCTTAGGTAGGCGGCAGCAGTATATCTCGTCTCTGTCGTCGGGATCGCACTCTATCGAAAGGCTCAGGCGTGTTCCGAACCGGTACTGCTGGATTCTGAAATATGTTTCACAGTTCTGGATTTCTTCCTCCACCGACACCAGATTTTCGACCTTGCTGATTGTATAACGGAAAAATGTGGCAAGGGCCTCGGTCATCTCCGCCACACTGCCCAGTCCTGCAATCAGCGCTTCACTCCTGATACTCTCAAGCGTGTTATAAAGAAAATGGGGGTTAATCTGATTTTGCAGCGCCAGGTACTGTGCCTGCCGTTTGTTCAGCTTCAGCAGCTCAGAAGAATCCATCATATCATTCATACGCTCAAGCAGGCGGTATCCGGCCGGGGTAGGGGTCACGTCATACAGATCCGAAATTTCCATCGTCGTATAGCCGTCCGTAAACAGCCGCATCATTTTCTCAAACCGCAGATACGGCTTCACCACAAAGTAAAAAGAGGCTCCGATTATCCCGAGAAAGGCCGTAAGTCCCAGGAAAAACGGCCAAAGACTGCCCTCCTCGAAGATAATCATCTTCAGGCAGAAAAGAAGTAAAAACAGAATCAGCAGCGCAGCCGCTGCAGACAGCAAAAAAACTCTGTGTGACAGATACTCTGTGTTCTTCCTATCCAAATTCTGTTCCCTCCTCTGTCTGATTTACTGCAGTCCGGCTATCCGTACAGCTTTCTGTACTCCGCAGGGTTTAAACCGGCCGTTTTGTGGAATGTATGGGTAAAATGCTTGCGGTCGCTGTACCCTACTCTCTCACAAACTTCCGCGACCGGAAGATTTGTCTCCCTCAGCAGCCGTTTTGCCTCATCCATCCTGACGCGTGTCAGATATTTAGCAAATCCTTCCCCTGTCTCTTTTTTGAAGAGAACGCTGAAATAACTGACGCTGAAACCGGCCGCCTCGCAGACGTCTTCCAGGGTAATCGGCTCATGAAAATGCTGCATTACGTATTGTTTTGCCAGTCTGACGGGACGGCCCGCCTCGCTTTTTCTCAGCTCCCCGGTCTCACGCAGCAAAAGCTCCTGAAGCTCCTGAAGCTGTGCGAACAGTTCCTCCACCCGGCAGCACTGGCGGCAGCGGTATTCAAAATCCTGTTTCATTCCTTCCACGTTTCCGACGGCACATCTGGCGATAAAAAGGTGGCCCGCCGCAAGCGCCAGCTCATAAATCTCCCTGCCGCAGATCCCGTGGGTTTCAATGGCCGATTGCCTGAGCATCATGCAGGCTGAGGCTGCCTCCTCCAGACTGAAGGTTTCAATGGCATGTTCCGTCGCCTTTACATATTTATCCAGAAGATTCTGCTTCTCTATTCCCGAACCTACGGGAGTGGCCTCCAGAAGCCGCCCCGGTCCCTCCACAAGGCGTTCCAGCACCGCGCCTCTGGCTTCCTCAAGCGAAGTAACCAGACGGCCGCATTCTCTCACCGCCGTTCCCAGAGAAAGTGTAAATTCTACAGGCCCGTACAGGTTCTTTTTGGCGTCCAGCAGGTTCAGGCATTCTCTCAGGTGCCTTCTCACTTCTCCCCTTTTCGACGATTCATAATTTAAAATGCCGTAGCCCGTATAATCCTGAAAGTAAAGATGGTATTCGGGGCAAACCTCCGACAGCCCGTTTTCAAATATCTCCCTCGCCTTCTCCCGCAAAAGCTCATAGGGAGAGCCGCCGACCTTCCTCACATCACAGTCTATTTTCAGCAGAAAAACCTGATAGGCGTCTCCCTGTATCTGAAAATGGTATGTATCGTGAAGGATTTCCTCCGTCAATTCCGGGGGATTGGGCGACAACAGGTCTTTTACAAGGCTGCTGCGGAGGCGTCTCAGATCCTTCTGGCTGTTCTGATGGCGCTGCGCCATCCCTTCCTCTTTATCAAACCGGGCCTCACAGCGCTCCTTCATCTTCCGGAGCGTATCCATCAGCTCTTCTTTTTTAATCGGTTTCAGTAAATAATTGCCTACACCAAACTGGATCGCGCTCTGTGCATATTCAAAATGAGCATAACCGCTGATAATCACAACTTCAAGCTGCGGTCTCAGTTCCTTGGCCCGCCGGATTAATTCAAGGCCGTCGCATCCCGGCATCCTGATATCCGTGATCAGAATATCAGGCTCCAGAGCCTCCACCAGCTGAAGAGCCTCCAGGCCGTTTTCCGCAGTGCCTGCCACCTCCATTCCCAGTGAGTCCCAATCGGCCAGGGCCTGAACAAGCCGGCAGATCAGCTTCTCATCGTCCGCTATAATTACTCTTATCATACTTGGCCCCTCCCCATATATGTTCCTGCTGCCATACGCATACGGCTGGCTTCGCGGGCGTGTACCTGGCGCAGATAGATGGTGCTATATCACAGGAATTTACACAGCGCTGCACTGGTACGCCTATGCATTACCGGTGCAAAGATGCATAAGAACCGCCTCCTCAGACGGGATACTGGGAATTCCTCCCGTCACCTGGGTTGAAAGACTGGCCGCGGTGGATGCAAACGCCGCAATAGCCGCCAGCTCTTCCACCGTCAGGCAGTCAGGCTCTTTCCCAGTTTTCAGAAGACGCGCCACGGCGCTTCCTCCAAAAATATCGCCTGCACCGGTTGTATCGATCGGTTTCACAGGCGGGCATACTGCCCGCGCCCC
>NZ_KE992990.1:14008-16877 GCF_000466485.1 [Clostridium] symbiosum ATCC 14940
AGGCGGGCATACTGCCCGCGCCCCGCCGTTTCTGTTGGCCAGATACGCCCCCTTAGGCCCCAGCGTAATCATTGCCAGCCTGACACCATATTCATTGAGCAGCTTGCCGGCAGCCTCTGTTTCATCTGTGATTCCCCATAAGAATTCGACTTCATCATCGCTTATTTTAACCACATCCGCCCTGGACAGTCCCCACAGTATCTGTTCTCTGGCTTCCTCCCGGGATTTCCAGAGAGGGGGCCGCAGATTAGGGTCAAATGTAATCATCTTTCCCTTTTCCCGTGCATAGGCGACTGCCTTCTGCGTCGTCGTACGGACCGGTTCATCCGTCAGACTCAGCGTACCGAAGTGAAAGACCCTGGCTCCATCAATCAGGCTTAAATCCAGCTCTCCGAATAAAAGCCTGGTATCAGCCCCCGGTTTCCTTGCAAAGCTGAAGGAGCGGTCCCCTTCAGGGCTGAAAGTGACGAAAGCCAGAGTGGTGAACACGGTATCATCCGTCACGATCCCCTTTGTCTCAACTCCCGCATCGGCAAGAGTCCGTACAAGAAGCGTTCCGAATGCATCGCCGCCAACTTTTCCCAAAAATGCGGTCCTTGCACCGTAAGCATTCAGCGCCGCCAGAAAATTCCCCGGCGCCCCGCCCGGATTGGCCTTCATCGTCGGGTATCCTGCCGAATCTGAAGAAAGCGCCGCAAAATCGATTAAAAGTTCTCCAATTGCCGTTACATCATACATGATATTCCCCCATCCGTCCCGTAATCTTGTTCACTAATCAAATTTCTGCACTCTTCCTCAAGCGCCTCAATCTCCCGGCTTCCTTCGGCGATACAGAAACGTATCTCATTAATATGCTTTTCAAAAGGAGCCAGCAGCCTGGTTCTGCCCGCCCTTCCGTCAAATCCGCAGTTGGCCGGCTCGAGCGCCATTGCATAGTCGCCGGAAGCGCAGCTCTTCCACTGAGCCATAAGCGGAATCTTCTTAACGTTCCATCTGATACATAAAGCCAGCTCCCTGTCATCATTTACAAATGCTCCGAATGTATTGCCTTCACGATCCGACGCCAGACTGTACTGGAACACCTGCTCCGCCTGTCCGTCCTCCGCCTGTCCCATGGAAAGCCGGCCGGCCATTCCTTTTTGCGCTTCCCCGTCTCTCGGAATACAGGAAACTTCCGGGAGAATCAGTCTGCTTTCCGGCGTCAGAAAAGGATAGCCGGCATTGCAGTGATATAAAAAGCATAAAGGCTCCGGTTTAAAGCCCTGATTTTCAATCTCATCATGAAACAGAATCTCATTGGAGCCATATACCGTCTCCACCGTCCTTCTGAGGATCATGTTTTCCCCAAAAATTTCAGCCTGACGCATCTCACCCGTCACGCGGATTCTGTATTGATCCCCGTCAAAAAATGAATCCATGCCAATCTTTTCAGCGGGAGTTGTCCTGATTCTTCCATGCGTCGGATACTCCACCCCGTCAACCGTCCTGTACCCATGGACATGATCCAGGCCGCAGGTAAACATTGCTCCGCCCATAATGGAACGTACCGCCTCCCTGCCTGCCGTATCATAGGGATTCCTCCCCTGAAGCCCCGGCTTTGACAGAAAGCTCATATTAAGCCCTTTATAACGGATCCAGGCCGGATCCAGACATTTATCAAGCATCAGCAAAAACTCCAGCGGCCCGTTCTGTACCAGGGCGCACCTGAGTCCGGAGGCTCTTCCATCCTGGTATTCAATCCGGCGCACCCCTGCCGCCTGTTCCAGGCTGCCGCAGAAGCGCAGCAATTCCTTCTTGTCAGCCATTCAGCTATTCCTTCCCCTGTTATTTTGCTGCCGGATATTCCGTGCAGAGCAGACGGTAGGGAGCTTCGTCCTCTTCGATTTTCGGGAAACGGCCCATCTCCTCATAAAAACGGTTATCCGTATTATCATCGTTGCACTGGCTTACCTCTCCCAGAAGGACAGCCCCCGTTCCTTTTTCCACTTCAAAATCGTGATACATATAAGGATAAATCGTGATGCTCTCCCCCGGAGTCAGGCGCACCTGCGTACCGGCCGGAACCACAAGCTCTCTGCCGTCAATATGCACATGGACGTCATTCACTTTGTCCAGATCTTCTTCCGGTGTCGAATTATAGACGCGGATCAGAACATTGCCGCCGCCCCTGTTAATGATATCTTCCATCTTAGACCAGTGGAAATGCATCGGAGAATACTGCCCGTCCCTGATATACAGCAGCTTCTCTGCATAGGTCTTTGTATATTTGCCGTTCATTTTCAGGTTTCCGTTGCGGATGGTAATCAAAGAAAAGCCTGTCTTTTCAAAATTCCCCAGGCCGTAATCCGTGATATCCCATCCCAGCATGTTGTCACGGATTTCATCGTAATCATGTCCCTTCTCCTCCCACTCCTGCGGTGTGAAGCTGCAGAAAGGCGGAACTGCAAAGCGGTACTCCTTCACCATTTCTTCCATCTCTTTTAATGCTGCATTAATCTCACTGCGTTTCATCGTTAACCCCTCCTTTTTTTAATCATATCATGTACGATATTACAATTCAACAAAAACGCCGAGCCTGAGGTCCGGCGTTTTATTATTACTGTTCACACGGTTGTGTACTGTTATTTTTTAAGTACGGAAACACCTGTATCCTTAACCTCGCCGCCGAGGGAATTTCCTTCAAGCGCCTGTACACAGGCCTCTACACCCATGGAACCCATTACGTCTGGATTCTGTGCCATTGTGCAAAGTAAATATCCGTCGTCGATTAAGCCGAGTATGGCATCGGATTTATCAAAACCTACTCCGATAATTCCGTCTTTTCCTGCCGCCTTAATGGCATTTCCCGCTCCTGTTGTGGAACCTTCGT
>NZ_KE992991.1 GCF_000466485.1 [Clostridium] symbiosum ATCC 14940
GGCGTCCTCACCTGCTTAACTAAATCTCCATCAATCTTTCTTTCCTCTCCATCATCTCACCGACCCGGCTGATATACTGCTCCACTTCTTTCACATTCTCCGCCCTCTCTATCCTGTTTTCGGAGGGATAAAGAACCTTCGTCGTGGTGCCGGCGCCGCAGGCCATGATCGTCTGCTTTTCTTCCATAATCAGAATATTATAGATACATTCTTTTCCGGGCGCCGCATAGCCCACATTCTCAAAATTTCCGGCCATATTTTTCTGCCTGTACAGATAATATGGGTTCATTCCCATCTCTTCAGCGTAACGGGCCGTCATGTCGATCATTTCCTGGGTGTTTTCAATCTTTAAATTGCCGTAACGCTCTTTAAACATATTCAGCCTCGCGGCTCTCTTGATTGCCAGGGAATGAACGGTTACGCTGTCCGGTGCCAGCGCCTTTATCTCTTCCATCGTATTCTTTACATCGCAAAGCGTCTCTTCCGGAAGACCAACGATTAAGTCCATATTAATATTATCAAATCCCAGCCCGCGGGCCAGGTGGAATTTCTCCCTCACGTCCTCCACCGTATGGCGGCGGCCGATTAAGTCTAACGTCTTCTGGTTCATAGTCTGGGGATTAATGGAAATACGTGTAATTCCATGTTTTCTCAATACCTCCAGCTTCTCCTGCGTAATACTGTCGGGCCTTCCCGCTTCAACTGTAAATTCCCGGACTTTGTCCGTCGGAAAGGCAGCTTCCGCTTTGCACAGAAGCGCATCCAGATCCCCGGGATTCAGCGATGTGGGCGTTCCTCCCCCAAAATAAACGGTGTCCAGCGGCCGCCCCTTCATCTTCTCTGCCACGTAATCCATCTCCCGGAACAGGGCGTCCAGATAGAGCTTTGTCTTCCCCTCCCATTTCCCGATTGGAAATGAGGTAAAAGAACAGTACAGGCAGGTGGTGGGACAAAATGGGATTCCTATATAAAGGCTGTAGCCCTTTTCATAGTTCACCGGCTCCAGGAGTGCAAGCTCCCTCTTTGCCACATCAAGAGCGAGGCTTATCTTCTCATCGCTTGTGCAGTAGGTTTCCCTCATGTAATCGCGGATCCACCGGGCGTCACGGCCTTCCTGAAGCTTTGTCAGCGCTATCTTTGTCGGACGTATCCCGGTCAGCGTCCCCCAGGGAAGTTCCGTTCCCGTACGGGTACGGAGCAAGCTGTAAAGTGTACGCTTAATCAGGTTCTTTGCCTCAAACCGGTTGGTAAAGTCCGGCTTTACCGAAGCAAAGCTGACGGTTCTGTCCTCCGGCGCACCTTCATTGTCTTCTATATAAAGGTCGAAATTACAGCCGCATTTCCCTCCCTTTACAAGAAATCTTGCCTCATGCGCTTCTTCCCTCTTATGAGTAAATGCTTCTCCCGGATAAAAAGCCATCAGAAGCTCCCGGATATCCTGCTCAAAGGAATTGTCATCCAGCAGAATTGCAATCATAATTCTCTCCCTCTGTATCCGGCCAGAGGATTGTATCTCTTTTCATCCCCTATCGTGGTATAGCCCATGTGGCCCGGATATACATCCGTATCTTCAGGAAGCCCAAACAGAACATTAGCTACCGAGTTTATCATCTCCCTGGAATTCCCCGTCGGAAAATCAATCCGTCCGTAGGAGCCTTCAAACAGTGTATCGCCTGCAAACAGCACCTTCTCCGATGCTATATAATAGCAGCAGGAGCCGCAGGTATGGCCCGGCGTATGGATCACCTTAAACTGATATCCAATCAGCTCGAATTCCTCCTGATCCTTCAAAAGCCTGTCCGCTTTTAAATAAAGGCCTCCGCTCATAAACTGGCAGGACAGGTTCTTGTCCGGATCCGCCAAAACCCCGGCCTCCTGCTCAGATGCAAAAACAGGCGCCTTATATTTCAGGCGCAGCTCCTCCATCGCCATTACATGATCAAAATGACCATGGGTCAGCAGTATGGCCTTCACAGAGGCGCCCAGTTTTCCACATGTTTCAATGATTTTCGGAGCGTTATCCCCCGGATCCACAATGACAGCCTCCTTGTTTTGAGGATTCAATGCAATATAACAGTTCGTTTCCACCATCCCTACTACCAGTCTTGTTATCTCCAATTTTATATCCGCCTTTCTCTTGTATCCGCAGAAAACATGCCGGAGCCAGCAGCTGTTGAATCCAGTATACTGCGTAAATTCCCGTGACTGAGCATCCGCCATCCGTTCAGGACAAAGCGCCGAAGCGGCGCAGCAGACTACGCCCGGCTTCGGCAGCACAGCGGTGACAACGTTTTAACCTGCAGTTCTCTCAATATCAAGGACACCTTCAATTTGTCTTAGCTTATCAGTCAGTTTATTTAACTCCTCAATTCCATGAATATCAAACGCCATCATTATGGTGGCTTTCCCCTGTTTGCTGGTCCTGACATTCATCGAGGTAATATCAATCTGACGCTCTGTAAATACTTTTGAGATATCCACAAACATGCCGATCCGGTTATTGGCGAATATCTTAATCTCTGTTGAATACTTCTCTTTCCCGGTCGAGCCTTCGGGCTGCTGCCACTCGGCATCAATCAGCCGTTCCCGCTCTTCCTCCGGCAGGTTAATCACGTTAATGCAGTCCGTCCTGTGGATGGAGATTCCTCTGCCGCGGGTAACAAATCCAACGATCTCATCCCCCGGCACCGGACTGCAGCACTTGGAAAACCGGACCGCAAGGTCATGAATCCCTTTTACCACGATGCCGCTCTGTGATTTACCGGCCGCCAGCACCGGCACTTTGCTGCCTTCGCTGCTGATGCCGTCCAGGATGGTAGCGTCCGTCTCTTCCTTCTTCAGCTTCTTGTTTCTCTCCTCCAGCATCTTATTGATGACCTGGCCTTCCTTCAGGCCGCCGTGTCCGATGGAGGCGAGTACGGAATCCCAGTCCTTGAACGCATAGCGTTTCATGACCTTATCCGTGTATTCCGGTTTATTAATATCTGAAAAGTTGACTCCCTTTGCGCGGCAGTACTTATCAATCAGGTCGCGGCCGCGTAAAATATTGTCTTCTTTTAATTCCGTCTTAAACCACTGGTTTATCTTATTCTTTGCCTGTGTACTCTTGACAAGCTTTAACCAGTCCCGGCTCGGTCCCTTGGAATTCTGGGACGTAATAATCTCAATCCGGTCCCCGTTCTGGATCACATAGTCAATATTGACCAGTTTCCCGTTAACCCTTGCCCCCACCATCTTGTTTCCGACGGCGCTGTGGATCGAATAGGCAAAATCAATAGGCGTAGAACCGCTCGGAAGGTTCTTAACATCTCCGGTTGGTGTAAAACAGTATACATTGTCGGTGAAAAGATCGAGGTCGCTCTTTAAAAGACTCAGGAATTCTTTGTTATCCGACATATCCCTCTGCCATTCCAGAATCTGGCGCAGCCAGGATAATTTCGCTTCAGCGCTGTCTGTCGCTGATTTACTGCTTCCGCTCTCTTTATATTTCCAATGGGCTGCAATACCGTATTCCGCGGTACGGTGCATCTCAAAAGTTCTGATCTGTATCTCAAAAGGCTGCCCGCTGCTGCTGATAAGCGTCGTATGTAAGGACTGGTACATGTTCGGCTTCGGCATGGCAATATAATCTTTGAAGCGTCCCGGAATCGGCTTATACAGTTCATGGATGACTCCCAGAGCCGCATAACAGTCCTTAACCGTCTCCACAACAATTCTCACTGCAAATAAATCATATATCTGTTCCAGGGTCTTATCCTGGTTAACCATCTTCTTATAAATACTGAAAAAATGTTTGACGCGGCCGTCCACCTTGGCTTCAATGCCGGCGTCTTCCATGTGGCTTTTTACTTCAAATACAATCCCCTGTACGAACGCTTCCCTTGCATCCTTGCGTAGGGCCACCTTCTCGGCCAGCTCATAATAAACCTCCGGTTCCAGATATTTTAATGACAAATCATCCAGTTCCGTCTTAATCTTTGATATACCGAGGCGGTCGGCAATCGGAGCGTAAATGTCCATCGTCTCCCTGGCTTTTTCCTTCTGCTTCTCCGGCTTCATATACTGGAGCGTCCGCATATTATGCAGACGGTCGGCCAGCTTGATCAGGATAACGCGGATATCCTTCGCCATGGCGAGGAACATCTTTCTTAAATTCTCCGCCTGAATCTCCACTTTATCCATGGACCATGATATCTGTGTCAGCTTTGTAACCCCGTCTACAAGAAGGGCAACCTCTTCACCAAATATGGAGGTCAGTTCTTCCTCCGTCATTACCGTATCTTCCACAACATCATGCAGGATGCCCGCCACTATCGTCTCTTTGTCAAGCTCCAGGTCTGCCAGAATGATGGCAACACAAAGCGGGTGAATAATATACGGTTCACCTGATCTGCGTTTCTGTTCCTTATGGGCGTTATATGCAATGTCATATGCTTTCTCCACCATCGTAATGTCATCCGACGGATGATACTTGCGAATACCGGCAATCAGTTCCTGGTAGAGTTTTTCCGGACTTGTAAAGTCGGCCGGCGCCTCTATCTCCTGATCCAGTTTTTTAATTATTTCCAAACTTCCCATATACAATGCCTCCTGGCCTCCGGGCAGCTTTCCCCGTCGGTTTATCAATTCTTAACAGAATAATCACTATTATAAATATTTTTGTCAAAAAATGCAAGACTTTCAGGGTTTTACGCCTGATTCAGCCGTCTTATGCAGTTATTGTCCACGTTTCGCCGGCAAATGCGCTTCCGTAAACAGTAATAAAATCTCATAAGCCGACGCCCTTGTGCATATCTGTCATGTGATATTCTGCGTCTATAACAGGATTATTCCCTCACCTGTCTATTCTATTCAGCCGCATCCCTTTCGTTTCCTGTGCTTACAAAGAACCTGACACTTTATAGCCGGTAGCCCGGTCAACCACACTTACATACTCTTCGTGATGTATATATGCCGCAAGGTTTTTCAGGCTGATCTCCACGATCCGGTCCACTGTATACGGAAGATGGAAACCTCCCGAAACATGGGGCGTAATCAGAAGATTGGGGCAGCTCCACAATTCACTGTCCTCAGGAAGAGGCTCCTGCTCAAATACATCCAGAGACGCTCCCCACAGCTTTCCCTCCTTCAGCACTTTGACAAGCGCCTCCGTATCCACGATATTCCCCCGTCCTACATTTAAAAAGACGGCTCCTTCTTTCATCGCCGCAAACTGCCGTTCTGAAAACAGATGGAAGGTTTCTCTGGTCCCCGGCAGGCATACGGCCACCACATCGGCCTGGGCCAGACGCTTCTCCAGATTTTCAGCCGTGTCCATCTCGTCCATGCAGTCCGGTTTTTCCCGTACAGTCCGTCTGATGCCTGTTATATAGGCTCCGAACGCCTTCATTCTGGATGCAAATTCCATTCCGATGTCCCCTGCCCCTACAATCAGGATATGGGAGCCGATGATTGGGCGGACCCTTCCCGCATCCTTCCAGATTCTGTTTTTCTGATTTTCCAGATATACGGGGAATTTTTTCAAAAGCATTAGAAGCTGTCCAGTCATATGCTCTGCAATCGCTGTTCCGTATGCCCCGGTCGCATTGGTGAGCACGGCAGAGCCGGACAGCACTCCCTCTGCCAGATAGCCGTCGGTTCCCGCGCTGTTAAGCTGAACCCACTCAATTCCCTGGTTTACGGCAAGCAGGGACGGCGCTATGTTGCCGATGACCGCCGTAACCCTGGCCGCCAGACCGGCCGTAACCTCCTCTTTTCTGCAATATATAAATTCTGCCTCAGGAGCAATATTCGAATACTGTCTTTTCTGCTCCTCTGTAACCGGCAGCGTCACTAAAATACGTTTCATACTATCTCCAACCTTTCCGCTAAAAAGAATCCCGCTCGGGGTATTCCCCGCCTGCGGCGGACCGCTTCGGCGGCATAATTCCCTACCGCCGCTGCACGCTCTGCGCACAAGTCACCGCCGTCAATGAAAAGGCGCCGCGTAGATCCTGCCGCGGCGCCCTTCCCTGACTTATCGGCAGTGAAAATCCCGCCAAGCGTGCTTTTCACTGCTGTCAAAGCCTATCTGACAATCTTATTTTCCTTCGTAGGTGATCAGGGAATCAACCGGATATTCTTCCAGACGGTCTCTGCCGTGTAAGCCGGCCAGCTCCATGACAAAACAGATTTTAACGACCTCTCCGCCCAGATTTTCAATCAGCCTAATCATCGCCTCCGTAGTTCCTCCCGTGGCGATCAGATCATCCACAATGACCACCTTCTGCCCCGGCTTTATGGAATCTGCATGCATCTCGATTACGGCGCTGCCATATTCCAGCTCATACTCCATAGCAACCGTTTTACAGGGCAGCTTTCCTTTTTTTCTCACCGGAACAAATCCTTTGTGAAGCGCATAGGCAACAGGAACACCAAAGATAAAGCCTCTTGACTCAGGTCCCACGACCACGTCAAAATCAACTCCCTCCAAGTCTCTCAGTATGCCGTCGATAGCCAGATGGAGGCCGTCCGGATCCTGAAGAATCGTGGTGATATCTCTGAAAATGATACCCGGCTCCGGGAAATCCGGAATACTTCTGACATATTCTTCTAACTTTTTCATCTGCTTTCCTCTTTTCTCAATATTACTGCTATTTATTCTGTATATGCTTTCTTTTCGGGAATGCTTCCCCATGCCACTCTTCATCCAGCCTGTCGTAAGGTGTCGGCTTTCTGCTTTTCTTTCTTATCAGCCATCCCCCCACAGCGAGCATAAGCAGGAGTGCAAGGGCGGCTGCACTGATGACAGCTCCCATCTTCAGGCCTTCCGGCATATAGGTGAGGACAATAGTATGCCTTCCCTCCGGAAGCTCCAGCCCGGAAAAGGTTCCAAGCATCTTCCTGAGCGTCACAGGATTTCCGTCTACCGTAGCCGTCCATCCCTTATCATACGGAATTGACAGAAACATTGTCCCGCCTTCTCCCGCATCCACATTTCCTTCCAGATAATCATCATCCCACACACCGAGAATAAACGGATTGCCATTGAGCCTTTCGTATACGGCCTTCAGGCCCTCTTCCCTGAACAGATATGCCTCTGCATTCAGCTCGTCCGAGTTGTCCTTATTTTCCAGTGTTACGGTCTCTCCCGCTTTCAGGTAGCCGGTTTCCACCAGATACCCGCGGTTCAGGCTGTCAAAGGTTTTCGTCGTCTCCCCGACAGTCATCTTAACGGATTTCACCTGGTGGTTCATGACACAAATATAATACTCCCCGTCTTCCTCCGGAGTGAAGCTGAATGTCTTTGCATTATTCTCACCCAGAACACTTTCTAAAACGGGCGGGGCATCCAGAGCGTCACAGAGATTATTCTGCACATCCGCCGGATTTGGAAGATCTCTCTTCCAACCCGTCTCCATAATATCCGGCATCATAAACCCAAGGGGCAGCGTATAGGGATTTTCGTAAAGAAACGTCTCCCCGGAAAATTCCTTCAACTGGATTCTAGGATTCTCCTGCCTGCTGTTATACAGCGAATATCTGACGGAAAACAGGGAATCCACAAGAGGGGTGCTGCCGACGCTGCTGTATGCATTAGTCGAACCTTCGCATCCGACTTCCTTAAAGAAAGCGGTCATATCGGCATTGGCCACAGAGGAAAACAGGGAAACCGACGGAAAATTCATCCAGGCCCCGTCATTCTTCGTCCTTGCGTCCACCTTGTCAACACGGTAAAAACCGTTTCCCGTCCTTAAATCGCCGGTCAGTTCAATGACGCCTTCATTGTCCGACTTGTAAGCCGAACGGCTCGTCGTCGTGATACTGGTCACGGTCATGTTAACCGCAGCTTCCACCGCAACCACGGCCAGAGTCAGTAAAGCTGCCGCTGTCCTAGATCTGCGCGGGTTCTTATAAAAATAGATAAGGCCTGCATAGATCGCCAGAAAGAGGATTGCCACATAGAATACAATAAAGTGGAACGCTTTGTCCGTCACCAGCTTCTGTGCCAGAAGCACATAGCAGACGGACCCCCAGAATGCGGCCGCAATATGTTTTTTCGGTGTTTCTTCCAGATGCATATAAGCCCGGTAACACATGGACAGTATCAGGAAAATGTAAATAAAGGACTGGCGGCAGGGCAGGCTGTTCGGATAATGGAACCCGTGCCAGATAAAATTCAGTACATTGATTGAAAAACTGGCAAAAAACAGAAGCAGCAGTCCGCAGAATACCGCCTTTTCCTTCACCGGAATCTTTTTGCACGCCAGATACAGCAGGAAGAACATAAATACGGCCACACCGCAGTAGATATTTGGCCAATGCTCAAGTCCCGTTTCAGTCTGCACATTTCCAATGTGCCTTGCAAGCATGTCGAAAATAGAAAAATACATTTCATACGTCTTCGGGAAATTGAAATCTCCGGAGGCCGTGCTCTGCAGGGCGGCGATCTCCGGTAACAGCACAAAGGCGGCCAGCGCCCCTGCTATCAGTGAATATCCTCCAAACTGGACAAGACTGATGAAAAAGTCCCGCGCGCGCCTCTTCCCCTCCAGAATCAGAAGACAGATGAAATAAATCACCATAAAAAGGCAGATCATAATGGAAATATAGTAGTTGGACAGAATGGAAAGGCCAAGGGTCACGCAGTAGAGCATCCCTTTCTTTTCCTTTACAAGTTTTTCCAGTCCCAGCATAATCAAAGGGAATAAAAGAATACAATCCAGCCACATGATATTCCAGCTATAGGCAGCCATATATCCGGAAAGCGCATAAAAAATCCCGAAAAATCCAACGCCGAAATCCGATGTCCGATTATGTTTCTTCAGATACCAGGAAAATGTAAGTCCGCTTAAGCCCGTTTTAAACACAATCATATAGGTCATAAACTCAATGATATATTCTTTGGGGCACAGCATGACAAGCCAGTTGAGCGGGCTTGCCAGATAATAGGCATATAAAGCGGCAAAATTCACTCCCATGCCAATATCCCAGCTATACAGCAGACTTCCGCCGGTTCTCAGTTTATGGTGAAACTCGGAAAAGAACGGGGCATACTGGTGGTACATATCGGTTCTCAGAAAGCTCTCCTGTCCAAACGGAAATATCCCCCGCTGGGCAAATATCACGACCAAAACGATAACCGGAATAAAAAATGCCGCTATCAGCCCGTCCGACGGATGGAGAATGCCGCCGCACCGCGTCGATTCCTCCCTGCCCACGCTGTATTCACCCTCGTCGCTGTATTCTTCGTCGCTGTATTCTTCTTCGTTGTATTCTTCTTCGCTGTATTCTTCTTCGCTGTATTCTTCGGTGTTATATTCTTCTGAGTTATCGCCGCCGTTGTTACCGCCGTTGTTGTTGCCGACGTTGTTACCGCCGCCGTTGACTTCACCGTCATCCCGATATTCATTTTCTTTGGCGGCTCTGCCGGCTGTCCTGTTTTCCCCGTTATGTTCTTTCTGACAGCTGTCCGGTTCTTGCGCATAGAACAATTCTTTCACCGCCTTATCCTGCGGCTGTTTCCATGCTTTTATCCGGCCGGAAACAGGCTGTCCGGCCTCCTGCTGTTCCCGGGCACCCTGGCTTGAGGCACTCTGTTCCTGTACGGCCCGGGCCGCTGCGTTTTTTTCAAAGCTCTGCTGTCCGGATAGCTTTTCATCCGGAACCGGCTGTCCCGTTACCTGCTCAGCAGGCTGAATTCCTGCCGACACCTGTTCCAGCACCTCTTCAAATTCTCTGGAAATTCCGGATATCTCATCCCTGTCCATAAGTTCCTCCAAAACGTTATTCTCCGCATCCCTGTTGGGAAACGGGGATCTGAGCAATCACACGCTTCAATTAAAAACTTCAATCATTCTCTTGCGTCTGCCGTCTTTTTAAAGATAAATAATTTACTGAATATATAATTCAGTACCAGCGACATCGCCGATACCGCTACTTTTCCAATCCACTCATTCCAGCCCATTACATCCACGATAACCACCATGGCCACTACTGTGAAGGCCCCCGTCAGGGCGCGGCAGGAGACAAAAGACACAAACTCCCTCGAAAGCTCCTTCGGCCGGAACGTATAGCTCTGAAAGACAAATATCTTGTTGGTTACAAACGCAAAAATCACTGCTGCCGCCCATGACACGACAGAGGACCAGGCTACCGAATGATCAAGCCACCTCATCAGCGGGTAGACCATCCAGTCCACCGCAGTCGTCAGGACACCGAAAATAAAGTAGGAAACCGTCTCACGGTTCACGAACCTTGCCCACAGTTTTCCCATTTTTTCTTTTAACATATCAGATTCCTCATAATTTTCTCACGTTATTTGAGCCGTTTGCCCTATATTTTATATTAGCCTGACTCTCTTGTAAAGGTTTATGCCGTATCCTGCTGAAATTTGTAAGAAATTCGTTACTGTACACAGGCCAATGTCAGTTAGTTGACACTATGGAGATTTAACTGAGGTTGGAGGACGCGTCC
>NZ_KE992992.1:0-18376 GCF_000466485.1 [Clostridium] symbiosum ATCC 14940
AAAAGTGCTTGACTTTTTATTAGCAGGCTTTCTTCAAATACTGCCTTCAGCCTCTTTCTGCAGCGATGGAGCTTGGTCTTGATTGTCGCCTGGTTAATACCCAGCCGGTTTCCAATGGCCTCGATCCGCTCTCCCATATAATAAAACCTGATAAATATTTCACGGTCCGGCTCTCCAAACGATTTCACGGAATCATTAATAATCTCGGCCTGCTCCTTTTTTACGGCCAGTTCATCCGGGTTTCCCTCTTTTGAAATCACGATAAGATCATCGTCAAAGGGAACCGGCACGTGCTTCATTTTTCTGAGGCGTCCAATCGCTGCGTTGCGTGTAATCTGTGCAAGATACGGTTTAACCGGACGCCCCGGATCCAGGCGCTCACTGCTGTTCCATATGGAAAGGAACACGTCTGCCGCCAGCTCTTCAATATCCTCTTCCGTGAGAAATTGGCCGGTCATATTACATAAAATAGCGCTCACATAGTTTACATAACGGTCCATCAGATGGGTGAGCGCCTGCTCATCCCTGTCTTTCAGTTTTTTCAGTATTTCTGAATCGTTCATGATGGCCTCCTTTCTTCATTTCACTAAACAGTACGCTGATTTTATAAAAAGGTTTCAATCTTCTGATAAGATAATGGGGTGAAATGAAAGAGCGGTATATGAAATCCGCTCCATATACCGCTCTATAATTAGTATTTTAAAATTATTTATTTCGAGATTATCCGATTTATTTTATCCTGGGCTGATCACGCCCTGAAATCTTCCCGATACATTTCCACAAACGAGTGGAGAATCTTCGCCGTCATCCCCCAGATTACATTTTCCCCGTACCGGTAAAACATAACCTTATACCTGCCCCTCCGCCAGTGATAATCCTCACCGCCCGGGATCAGGTCAAACGGAAAATCTTTTCCCGGAATAGTCTGAACGTCGGTATCATAGCATTCCGGCTCGTGTTCCAGAAACCATTTAAGAGGAACGGTAAACACATGATCCACTTCATCCCCGGAAAACGTGCCCTTATAGCCTTTCAGTTCAGCTAAAAACGGATAAACCCCCAAATTGGCCGGTGTTATCAGAATATCCAGTGGGGCGACCAGATCGATCTGGCTCTTATAAACGCCAAGCTCCTCCATTGTCTCACGGACAGCCGCCTCTTTCCTCGTCTCTCCCTTTTCCACGGCTCCGCCGGGAAAGCAGACTTCACCCGGCTGGCACTTCAGGACCCCCGCTCTTACCTCAAACAGAAGATGGTATTCACCGTCTTTCTCCAGAAGCGGTACGAGTACGGCAGAATCAAAGCCCATCTCCTGATCCAGACGTCCCGGATGGCGATCGGCCCAGAGACGCTTCATCGTCTTTACCCTGCTGCCCTCCGTTGCGTGCAGGAAAGCTGCCACGGCCCGGTTGAATTCGAAGCTTTTTTCGGATGCAATAAAGTGATTTCCCGCAATCAGCCTCAGCCTGCTGTCGGGGAGGCCGTAGTATATCCGTCTTGTATGGCCGTTTCTTATCATATCCTTAGTCCCGGCAATCACCAGGACCGGCATCTTCAGTCTCTTAAGCTCCTCCGGTTCAATCCATGGGCCCTTGACCATAAGGCCGAGCAGCTCCGTCTTCTGCTCAAGCGAACCTTTATATTGTTCTTTCTTACAGGACTGCCTTTCCGGTGACGGCTGCCTCTGTAACGGAACGGCCCCGGCTATCTGCCCCGGAGTATCTTTTCGTTTCACGGTCTTGCGCTTTTTCTTTCTCCCGGACGGAACCGCCGCGATTTCAGTGAGCATCCGGCCGAATTGGGAGGCTGCTTTGCAGGCCAGACAGAAACCATATCCGACAGTTATCGGAATCTGTGTTGCCGCTTTTACTCCCAATGGATTCAAGTTCGCACCGTTTAAAATCAACCGGTCCACATATTCCGGATACCGCAGGGAAAAGGTGAGGGCAACATTTCCTCCGTCGCTGAATCCCAGCAGGATAATATGTCTCAGTCGTTTCTCATCAAGAAACCCTTTCAGGTCTTTTGCAAACTGCTCTACTGTAAATGGCCTTGTCCCTCTCGGGGATTTCCCATGTCCTCTCGTATCTATTGCTATTACCCGGTATTTCTTAGAAAAAAACCGGATCTGATTTTCAAAATATGTGCTGTCCTCTCCGTTTCCGTGGAGCAGGATCATCGGCTGTCCCTTGCCGCATTCCCGGTAATAGAGCTTCATGTCGTTCCTCCGTATTTTCGTTGTCCGCAGTGATTCTTATATGATTGTATTTAATATGATTGTGTTTAATAAGTTTATCATTATAAAGAATTGCCTATTCTGATATTTTATCACAATTATTCCTTTTATTGCAGGTGTTATTTCCATTTTTCCAATACTCTTCCACCAAATCTTCGATCAGCATAAGCCCCACCGGACCGAGAATAAATCCCAGAAATCCGAATAACTGAAGGCCCACGTACATGGACATCAATGTTTCCAGAGGTGACAGCCCCATTTTTTTTCCCATCAGCTTTGCTTCGACAAATTCTCTCATAAAATAGCAAACCAGATAAAGGCCCAGAAGCATCACCCCCTGGTACCATTTTTGCTGCAGCATCAGAAAAATCCCCCAGGGAATCAGGACCGTCCCGGTTCCGAAGATTGGCAGCGCATCCAGAAGGCCGATTCCGATGCCGGCAATAATATAATAAGGATTCCCAATCGCTATCAATGTCAGGATACAGAGACAGGTGGTCAAGAACAGAATCACCGCCTGTGTTCTCAGCCATGCATTTCCTGTCAGGGCCAGTCTTTTTCCCAACAGCGAAAACTCCCTTCTGAAAATGGAATTGTATCTTCTCTCCCTCAGTTCATCCATCTCCTGCAGGGAAAGTATTGATGCGATAAACAGGATTACCGTAATAATTGCTACTTTTATAAAAAATCCAAAGACAGATACGGAATTGACTACCAGATTGGGCATCGTCGCATTTTTAAATGCCCTGGCCGTTCCCAGGAGAACGTCCTGAACCATTTTCACAAGTACGCCTTCCTGCAGGCGGCAGAAGGTTTCGACGGAATGACACATTCCCGTCAGCCATTCATCGAAATTCTGCACCCAGACGGGAACAGCGTTGACGAGTTGGTTCGCCTCCATAAACAGCCTCCGTCCGCCGTAGAAAAAACCGGCCCCGAGCAGAGCCAGAATCAGAATCATTTCAATGCCGCCTATCACGCCAATCGGAACCGCATATGTCTTTCCTCTTCTTTTCACGCGCAGCTTCCGTTCCAGAAAATTGGCGGAAGGGCGCAGAATCAGGGCAATCAGATATGATATCAGAAATGGGAGAAAAAGAGGCAGAATGAATTTAAAGCTGAGATAGACAGCGGCCGTAACGCCTGCTGTCAACAGCGCTTTTCTCTGCTTTTCCGTAAATCCGGTCATCACCTCACCTGCTTTCCCTGCCAAATCTGTATTTTACCTCAATGTAAATGGATTTAATAAACGCAGGAACATCCTCCGTATCTCACCATACATCGATATTCCTGCGTCTCTTTTGTAAGCTTCTCTTCAGTTTCTTTAAGGAGCTTACCCATGGTCCAGCCCATTTATGATTTGTACTTCTTTTGTACAGACAGTATTATAAGCAGATCAAATAAAAATATTCAGAGTTTTTATTATCCAATTATATGAAAACCGACTTCCCTCTCAACAATCGGCATTTCTTCTGTTTCCATATCCGAGATATGGATAAAATGGCCTTCCTCCATCTGTCTGAGCATGAGATTTATGGATTTTAAATCACCCTGGACTTCCATCTCCACTCTCTCATCCCATAAATTTCTAACCCATCCCGTCAATCCAAGGCTCCTCGCCGCATACATGGCCCGATAGCGGAAACCGACGCCCTGAACTGTTCCGCTGAAGTAAATATGTCTTCTGGTTTTCATCTCAATCACCAAACCTCTCAAATATCCTGCCCCTCGGTTTAATTGCAAATTCCATATTCTTGCCTGTGGATGGATGAACGAAGGATAACTTTACAGCAGCCAGCGCCAGCTCCCTTTCACCTCTGCGCCCGCGGCTGCTCTGAGCCTTTGCAGCATGGCCGCTTCCCTGCTTCGCCCCGGTATGCCGATCGGCATGCGTTCTTTCACCGGCCGGCAGCGTTCCTCCCCATTCAGGATTATATTTCCCGTCTCCCCAGAGTGGATTTCCATGGGCTGCAAACTGCACGCGGATTTGATGGTGCCTGCCGGACAGCAGTTCTATCTCCACAAGGGAAATCTCTCTTTCTTCCTCTGTCTTCACATCCAGCGCCCGGTAAACAAGTTCTGCCCGCCTGCTGTCCGGCGTGTCTTTATCCACAACAAATGAGAAATTGTTTCTGCCATCTTTCAACAGATAATCCACATAGTTACCCACAATATCCACAAGTTTTCCACAGACTACCGCATTGTATATTTTCTTCATCCGGCCATCCTGAACCTGCTTGCTAAGAGAGGCTGCCGCCTTCTGATTCTTAGCGTAAACCATGATTCCCCCGACAGGCTTGTCCAGTCTGTGGATAACTCCGACATAGGGCTCCACAGGCCGTGTGGACGATTTTGTGGATGGCTTTGTGGACAACCTGGATAACTCCGCTCTTTTCAAATGGTTCTTTATTTCACTGACCATATCCGGCTCAAATCCACGGCTGGCCTGCGATTCCAGGCCGGCCGGCTTCTCCGCTACCAGAATATCGTGATCCTCATATATTATTTTTAACATGTCAATTCCTCTTTCACCGTTTTCATCTTCTTTTGTCTCATTTTGTAACAGTTCAGACAGCATGAACTGTTACCTCATTTTACTATGACCGGACCGGTTCTACAAGTGATAACGGAAATTTGTAACCGTTCAGACAGGATTGAAAAATTTATTAAAACTGTATTGAATATTTCCAGGAAAAAGAGTATAGTATAGTCAAATATAAGATGTAGTTTTAAAAACCATGTAACAGATTAATATAAACTTTGTTGCTGCAGGTTCACCGAATCTCTGCAGGCGTTAAAGAGGAGGCAGAATTATGAAAATTAAAATTAAAGACCCTGGAAGTGCATTGACTCACTTTATTGCCATGCTTGGAGCCGGTGCTGCCGCTGTGCCGCTGCTGTTAAAGGCTGCCCGCGAACCGGACCATATCCACTTTGCGGCGCTGCTCATATTTATCGTCAGCATGATCCTTCTATATGCCGCGAGTACGATTTACCATACACTGGATATCTCCGATGAGGTAAATAAACGTTTGAGGAAACTGGATCATATGATGATCTTTATCCTGATAGCAGGAACCTATACACCGGTGTGTCTGATCGTTCTTGGAGACCGGTCCGGGTACTCCCTGCTGGCGCTCGTCTGGGGAATTGCGATTGCCGGTATTATTATTAATGCACTTTGGATCAACTGTCCAAAATGGTTTTCTTCCCTGATCTACATTGCCATGGGATGGGTTTGTGTCCTTGCCATCCGACAGATTATCCTGGCTCTTCCGCGGGCCGCATTCGGCTGGCTGCTGGCCGGCGGCATCATATATACGGTGGGAGGCGTGATATATGCCTTAAAACTGCCCATATTTAATTCCAGACATAAATATTTCGGCTCACATGAGATTTTTCATCTGTTTGTTATGGGAGGAAGTTTCTGCCACTACATTATGATGTATGCATTTGTAGCTTAAGCGGGAATCCCCGCCTTTTCCGCCGCTTTCCTCCTGCATGAGCTGTTTGGCC
Organism: [Clostridium] symbiosum ATCC 14940; assembly: GCF_000466485.1. Taxonomy (GTDB): domain Bacteria; phylum Bacillota; class Clostridia; order Lachnospirales; family Lachnospiraceae; genus Otoolea; species Otoolea symbiosa. Next base: position 5,753 of record NZ_KE992992.1, read on the forward strand.
GCTCAAAACATAGCCAGCTGTTCAAATACTTTATTGACCTCTAATTCCCCAAAACCCCAGACATTATTCGGGTAGAATATATCCTGGTTATGCCTTGCCCCGCGTGATAATAACCGGTTGATATCATTTCCCGTAATCGACGTATAATTTCCCCTGGCAACCGACCATTCTAAAATCATCGCGATTGCTCCGGCAGCAAACGCCGAAGCCGCTCCGCTGCCGGTAGTATTTCCATAACGGTTTTGAGGCAAAGCACAGGGGACCCGGTAGCCCGGCGCTGCCAAATCCGGTTTAATATGGCCGTTTCTGGTATATCCCCTTCCGGATGCCTGAATGATCTTGCCCACCCGTTGATCATAGGCAGTGACTGTCAGCGAATGATAACTGTTCCCCGGGGATGTAATCGTCGTATCAGGATCCGACTTGAGAAAATATGTATTATTCGTAAGCATGGAGCCTGCGGGCAGCCACGCATGGAATGAAAAAGCCTCGTTTTCCAGGTTCCTGATTCTGATGGTCCAGATGCCGGGAAGCATTTTTTTGAAACGGATAAGTATCAGCTGATCTCCTGTTTCCTGTTCAAAGATTATATTATTAATCCAGATTACACATTCATGAAAAATAAATTGCAGCCTTCTGCAGTCGAGTATGGAAGGGAATATCTGCTGCGTTGATTCATGGTTGGGGGCTAATATCTCGATCGACAGCCGCGAATAGGAAGACCATATTTCTAATGCAAATTCCACGTCTCCCGCTCCGGCCAGCAGCTCAACGTCATCTTGAAAAGGCGCCGTACCGGCCGTACCGAAATAATGCCTCCCTGCAATCCCCTCATTTCCGGCCGATATAGATACTCCCGTCCACGGGAGCTGGGATAGCGAATCCAGATAACTGCTAAGCGCTCCGTGACCGTCGTGGCCGCCCTGGCTGCTCCCCAGCGCGATACAAATTACGACAGGGCGCTGAAGCGACTGGGCAACCGAGTATACATAACTGACACCAAGCATAATATCCGATTCCATATAACAGATCACATCATTCGGAACACAAAATATATTCTTTATATTTCTCTTTGCTTCCTTCAATTTAACTATAACCAATTCAGCTTTTGGCACCACGCCTGAAAAATTAGCTGTAATGCTGGGGCTGCCGGCAATGATGCTTGCAACAGAAGTTCCGTGGCCGCCTGAATCGGAAATCGGAACGACAGACTCCGGTGTTTCTGAGGATAAGGCTTTATTTATCATTTCAGCTTTGTATTCAGTGCCAAAGGTAAAATCTTTCGGAGGACTTCCGCTCTGTTCAGTCTGATCCCAAATTGAAACAAGTCTGGTGGAATTGTCGGGGTTTCGAAATGCCGGATGAGTATAATCGATGCCGGTATCTATAACGCCGACCAGCACGCCCTGCCCCCGCAGATCCAGATAAGGATTATCCTGCAGGGTTTGTATTCCTGAGGCTCTCATGCTGATGGGAGAGGTGGCTTCATACAGACTTGGAAATATATGATATGGCATTGAGCCAAGAGCACAGATATTATCAGTTGCAGGGAGATGGATTATAGAATGCCGTTCGTTTATATAGGTAACGCTGTCAGCGTCAGTAATGCTTCCGTCAATATCATAAAGAGGAAGTAAGACATTGTTCATAATCAAATCAAAATAATTTTCATCTAATATTTTCATAAAACCTGTCTAATTGATTATTTGCTTAAATTATATGATAATAAACAGTAAATATTACTTGATAACCATTTACCTTTCAGTTTAATCATTTTTATGTATTTTACATATTATTATATTCACAATATAATCCATTTATCGAATTCGACAAACATAAAAGGAATGGATAAAAGGAGAACTATCAATCATGAAAAAACAGACAGACGCGAAGACGCTATGGACATTATTTAAATCGATGTTTGTTTTAAGCGCATGCACCTTTGGCGGCGGCTTCGTCATAGTGTCATTGATGAAAAAGAAGTTTGTGGAAGAATTACAGTGGCTGGATGAAAGCGAGATGCTGGACATCACCGCAATAACCCAGTCCTCACCGGGTCCTCTCCCGGTCAATGCTTCTGTTATTATCGGATACAGAATGGGAGGCATCCTCGGTTCGCTGACAGCCATCCTCGGTACAATAATTCCCCCGATGCTGATTATTTCCGTTATCTCATTGTTTTACACAGAGTTCCGCACTAACACATACATCGCCATCGCCCTTCAGGTGATGAGAGCCGGAGTTGCGGCGGTTATCATGGATGTAGTCTGGAATCTGGCGTCCAACGTATGTAAAACAAGGAGATTCCTGTACATTGGAATGATGGTTCTGTCTTTTGGCGCCACCTTCTTCCTGGGCGTCAGCGCCATGGTTATCATACTGGTGTGTCTTGGGATTGGTCTTGCCGATTTGGCTGTTACCATGAGAAAACAGGTAGGAAAAAGGAGTAACTCATATGCTGCTGATTAGATTATTTTTAAGCTTTATCCAGGTAGGACTTTTCAGTGTGGGCGGGGGCTATGCGGCAATTCCGCTGATTCAAAACCAGATTGTGAATATTCACGGGTTAATGACCCTGGAAGAATTTACCGATTTAATAACAATTGCAGAGATGACTCCCGGACCTATCTCCATCAATTCCTCAACCTTTGTCGGCATGAGGCTCTCCGGTCCCTTCGGCGTAATCCTCTGTACCCTGGGCTGTATCATACCGTCCTTTATCATCTGTCTGACACTGGCGCACTTTTACTATAAATACCGCAGTTTTGAAGGCGTTCAGACCGTATTGGGTGCCCTGCGTCCCGCAGTCGTGGCGCTGATTGCATCGGCCGGTCTCTCCATCCTGCTTCTCGGACTTTTCCAGTCCGGAATCCAGGGGATCCGTTTTGAGAATTTCCATGTGATTGAGGGCATTCTCTTCATTGCCGGGCTTTACCTGCTCAGAAAAAAGAAAGCCGGCTCCATCTCCGTAATTCTTGGCAGCGGAGTAGTCGGAACCGTACTTTATCTGGCCACCGGCCTCGCGGTCTGAGACTTACCCGATTTGTAACAGTTCAGACAGCATGAACCATTAGCCCGTTTTACTAATATCTCCCATCCGTGCAAATGTCGATAAACTGTTTCATAGATTGGGAGATATATTTATTCTTGTGATAAATCAGCTTGATTTTTCTTTTCATTCTTGTATTTTCCACATTAAGTACGCGCACTTCCCCAGCGGCAATCTCTTTTTCTATCACCATTCTGGACAGAATGGCTATCCCCTCACCGTTTAATACCGCCTTCTTGATCGTCTCGGTATTGCTGCAGCTCCACTTGTTTTTCATCTTTATGTCATGCTCCAGCAGGAACTGCTCAAACTGATTGCGCTCCACACTGCCTGACTCTCTTGAGATAAGAGCATGCTTTGTCAGCTCCTTCAGCTTAATGCCCGGATGGTTGAAAAGCTCATGTTCCGGTCCGACTACGAGTACAAGTTCATCATCATAAATATCTTTCTTCACCAGCTCATCGCTCCTGACAATTCCCTCCACAACGGCAATATCAAGCTCACTTCTCTGGATTTTTCCCTCGATGGCAGCCGTATTATCTACAATGACACAGACATCCACATCCGGAACCTCATTCTCCAGGCTCTTTATCATCGGAGGCAGCAGCCTTGTCCCGACAGAGACGCTCCCTCCCACCCGGATCACATTACCGGATGAGGTATCATTTATAAATCCCTCCATTGTTTCAAATGAATCAATGATATGGCGGGCATACGGCAGAAGCTTCTTTCCTGTCTCGGTGATATAAATCCGCTGGGACAGGCGTTCGAACAATTTTATATTATAATAGCTTTCCAGTTCCCTGACTGCCTGGCTGACAGACGGCTGTGAAATATGCAGCCTCTCTGCCGCAGCCCTCATTTTCCCGCAGTCGGCAACCGCCACGAAGATCTGTAAGTGTCTGATTGTCATTTGATGCCTCCTTTGCCGCTACTTCTCTATAAAAAGATCCATGCTTCCGGAGCGGAATCCCTCCAAATCCAGTGAAATATAGGAAAAACCCAGCTTCTTCAAAACGCTGCAGATTTCCTCCCTCTTTTCAAGGGCTGCGGCCATCTGAGCCGGATCCAGCTCCAGACGCACCGTATCCTGATGAAGACGCAGGCGGACATTCCCCTCAAATACAGTCCTAAGGTACGCTTCCCCTTTTTCGATTTTTCTTAAAATTTCATAATCCAGCTTTGATCCATAGGGCAGACGCGTAGCCATACAGGGAGTGGACGGCCTGGATGCCACCGATATGCCAAAGGCGGACGAAAGCTCCTTTACCTGCCGCTTTGTGATATGGCACAGGGCAAGAGGACTGATAATCCCCAATTCTTTCAGTGCTCTGATTCCAGGTCGGTAAACGTGGGTGTCGTCTTCATTTGTCCCGTCAAGTATGCAGGTAATCCCCTTTTCCCGGGCAAAATCGAGAAGAGCCGTAAAGAGGTGTTTTTTACAGAGATAGCAGCGTTCCGGGGGATTGTCCCTCATTCCCTCCATCTCAAGCTCATCCACCTGGATTACAACATGTTCCGCTCCCAGCTCTCGGGCAACCTTCTTTGCCGTATCCAAATCGCAGGCAGGATGGAGCATTGTATTGAATGTCACCGCATAGACGGGGGTTTTATATTTTCTTCCGTTGTCACAGGCGATTTTAAGAAGCAGGCTGCTGTCCACACCGCCGGAAAAGGCAATGCATACCGGCCCTTTCCCGTACTCATCCATCATCTGATTCAGCTTATCTGTGTTCCCGTTCCTATCAGCCATCTGCATCTTATCTCCTCCTGTCATGCTGCTGCCGGGGCGGACAGCAGCATAGTTACCGTCCCGCCGCATCCTCTTTCAGGGCATGGTAGACTTCGGTAAAAGGAAGTCCCTGTTCCCGGCAGATTTTTCTTACGCTCTCATATTCCGGATAATTATATTCTTCGCTCCCGGTCCGGCATGTCTTTACATCAGCAGTTCCATAGCGCGACTCTATCTGTCTTATTTCCCGCTCCAGCACCGTACGCTCCACAGGCCAGCGGCGAATCCCTATCGTCGTCGTATGGGCAAATACGGCCGCCTCCAGCGCTTTCTGCTTATCTTCGGGACAAAGAATCCTCAGCACATAAGCAGGGCGGTTTTTTTTCATGTATGCCGGCGTATACCACACGTCTTTTGCTCCCTCTTCCATCAGACATTCCATGACAAAGCCAAGGGCCTCCCCTGTACAGTCATCCATGTTTGTCTCCAGAATCCAGAGTTTTTCCTCATTATAGCTCTGTTTCTGCCTGTCCTCCGTCTTTCGGATCAGCATTGCCCTTAAAATATTGGCATTTTTAAAATCCTTGTTGCCGGCTCCCACGCCTATTTTTTCAATGATATAATGTTCCGGTAGGACGTCCTTCGTCCGAAGGGCTGCCGCAATTGCAGCTCCGGTAGGAGTCACCATCTCCCCTTCATTATCGGTCAGTTTCAGTTCCAGTCCATGGGAAGCGGCAATATTGGCCGTAGCAGGTACGGGTACCGGCATCACCCCATGCTGGCAGCGGACATAGCCCCTTCCTTCTGCCAGAGACGATACCACTACATCCGTAATTCCCAAATCATACATACAAACGGCTACACTAATTATATCTACAATGGAATCGACAGCCCCTACTTCATGGAAATGCACCTCTTCCACCGGAATTCCGTGGGCTTTCGATTCTGCTTCCGCAACAATCCGGAACATCTTTCTGGCCAGCTCCTTCACCGGTTCTTCGGAATGCATGCGGTCTATGATTTCAAAAATATCCTGGATATTCCTGTGGATATGGGGATGGCTGTGAGTGTGGTCATGATTGTGATCGTGGTCGTGTTTGTGGTCGTGATCATGGCCGTGGCCGTGTTTGTGATCGTGGTCATGGCCGTGGCCGTGTTTGTGATCATGATCATGGTCATGGCCGTGCCCATGCTCTTCCTCCTCCAAATGTACATCAAAATCGTAGGCATCAATACCGCATTTCAGTTTTCTCCCAAAATGGAGATGGTACCCTCCCACGCCAAGACTCTTAAGCGTTTCTTCCAGAACATTTCTGCTGGCCCCCAAATCGAGAAGCGCGCCCACCGTCATATCACCGCTGATACCGGAATAGCATTCCAGATACAGCAGTTTTTCTTCTTTTTCCTGATTTGTAAATTGGCTCATCTTAATATCCTTTCTCCTAAGTTTAGACTGTGTAACAGTTGCTCTCGGGTAACAGTTCATTCTGTCTGAACTGTTACCCTCTCGGCCAGTCTGTTGATCTGCGCGGCAAGGTAACCGGCCCCATAGCCGTTATCAATATTTACCGTTGAAATCCCGTTGGCACAGGAATTAATCATTGTAAGCAGCGCCGAGAGTCCGTGAAAACTCGCACCGTAGCCGACCGACGTAGGAACTGCGATAACCGGATTCTCCACCAGCCCGGCTACGACAGTCCCAAGGGCACCTTCCATGCCTGCAATTGTGATGACACAGTTTGCCCTTGTAATCTGTTCCCTTTTAGATAGTATCCTGTGGATTCCGGCAACCCCTACATCGTAAATCCGATCCACGTAACAGCCGAAAAATTCCGCGGTCTGGGCTGCTTCCTCCGCCACGGGAATATCCGCGGTTCCCCCTGTACAGACAGCGACACAGCCCTTTCTTTCTTTTCCCTCCGGCTCTGCCTTTAATATACGCGAAACCGGGTCATAGATGATACCGGGCATTCTTTCCTTTACCAGCAAGTACTGCTGCTCTGTCGCCCTCGTTCCCATCACCTCACCATTTTCACGGTACAGCGTGTCAAATATATCCGCCAGATACTGATCGGGTTTTCCCTGACAGTACACGGTTTCAGGAAAACCGGAGCGCAGCTTTCTGTGCAGATCGAGTTTTGCATATCCCAGATCTTCGTATGGCAGGTTTTTAAGCATTTCCCCGGCTTCCTCAGGTGAAAGCGTACCCGTACTCACCTGCTCCAGTATTTTTTTTACGTCCATCTGTTCCTCCTGTTCACCATTTCCACTTTACACTAATTTACACGCAGCATCATGGCTGAACTGTTACAGCCTTTTCGCATGGTCAGCGCAGCAAATGCGCAGACCTGTCTGAACTGTTACGAACTGTTACGTACTCATCGTATCCAGTCTGATTTTTCTTGTACAGACTCTGTCTGTGAGGCTCTCTGAATGACTCACTATCAGCATTCCGATTCCTCTCTTCCCTGTTTCTTCCACCAGGACATGCCAGATTATACTCTGCGTCACCATATCCAGCATTGTTGTGATTTCATCGGCCAAAAGAATTTTAGTCCCCTCTCCCAGCGCCCTTGCGATACAGAACCGCTGAAGTTCTCCGCCTGAGAGTTCCGAAGGAAAACGATCCATCCACGCCTTTCTGATTCCCAGTTTTTCCAGAAGCTCCGGATTTATTTGTCCGCCTTCCCTCAAAACACGGGCCATCTTCCAACGCGGATTCACCGACTGCTCCGGGTGCTGCCAGATCATCTGCACCGGCAGCCTTCCTTTATATTCCTCAAGCGGTTTGCCGTCCAGCATTACCTGTCCGGAATCCGGTTTTTCATATCCGGAGAGGATCTTGCAGAATGTGGTTTTGCCAAATCCGCTGGGAGCCGTGATCCCAACCCTCTCCCCGCTCCCGATTTCCAATGAAACCCTGTTCAAAATCTGCCGGCTCCCGGTATCGTACCTGAATGAGATATCCTTTGCTTTAAGCTTCACCGCGTCACCTCCGGCTCCTGGTTCTTTATCAGGCTCTTTTCGTCATATACCGCGAAATCATGCTGCGGCATGGCATGATACAGAGCCTTAGTATATACATGCTGAAGGCCGTTCGGTCTGCCGAAATCTCCGGGTTTGATTTCTTCGATTATCTCTCCCTCATAGAATACCATAATCCGGTCGGCTGTTTCCAGCGCCAATTCCAAATCATGAGTGATAAGCAGCACAGACGCGCCTTCTTCTGCTATCTCTTTAAAATGACCCATTACCCGTCTGGCCGTAGCAAGCTCCAGTCCCGGCGTCGGCTCATCCGCAATAACCAGTTTCGGCTCTTCCATCAGCGCCGATATGATCAGGATACGCCTTGCCATTCCTCCCGACAGTTCGAAGGGATATAGCTCTTCCGTCTCTGCTCCAAGGCCGAACCGGGCCAGCAAGTGCCTGCTCCGTTCGATGGATGCACTGTCTTTTCTTCCCTTTCTTATCTGTTCTCCCACCTTCATCAGGGGATCCAGATAGGACACTCCCTGCGGGACAAGGGCAATTTCTTTTCCGCGCAGCTTATTCAGCCGTTCCTGCGTGAGCAGCTCTCCCCGGTAGAGAATCTCGCCCGAAACCCGGCAGTTGTAAGGCATGATTCCGAGAACAGCATGAGCCAGGAGACTTTTACCGGAACCGCTTGCTCCCACGACAGCAGCCATCTCGCCCTGATTGAGGGTGAAGCAAAGCTTCTTAACCGGATTCAGTTCCCTGCGCCGAAGTCCTCTGTCATACTGGGTAAATGAAATACCCAGACTGCGTACTTCCAGTACCGTTTTGTCCGGCATACCAATTCCTCCTTGCAGTATCTATCGTTATTTTCCCAGCCCTTCTATTCATGCGCGCTTTGCGGATCCAACAGGCTGCTTACGCTCTGCCCCAGGCCCTGAAACACCAGAACCGTTGCCACCAGCGCGGCTCCCGGGAAGACGGCCAGCCACCATTTTCCTGTTATCAGATACTTCATACTTTCCGACAGGATAATTCCGATGGCGGGTTCCTCCGGCGGAAGACCGAATCCCAGAAAGGTGATGGATGCCTCGTGCAAAATGGCATGCGGAAACATAAGAACAAGACCGGTCAGAAACCGGGGTACCAGATGAGGCAGCATATGCTCCACCGCAATCCTCCATTTTCCCATTCCAAGCTTCTCTGAAATTTTAACATACTGGCTGGCCTTCAGCTGAAGAACCTCGGCCCTGATAAGTCTTGCCAGGGAAGGCCAGTGAGTCAGTGCTATACCGGCCGCCACTCCGGTAAAACCTTTACCAAAGGCAAAGGATATCAATATCAGCAGCAGCATATGGGGAATCCCCATCATCATATCAATCAGGCCCGATACGGCCATATCTGCGGCCTTTCCAAGTACGGCAGCAGCAGTGCCCAGGATTACGGCTATCACGGCGCTGGATGCAGCCGTCACTATCCCCAGGCGGATACTCATGGACAGTCCGGCCGCCGTCCGCTTCAGCATGTCGCGCCCGAGCCAGTCCGTGCCAAAAAGATAAGCAGTTCCCGGCCGCAGATTTTTCCGGCCAAAATCTGTAACCAGAGCGTCATTTTCCCAGATATGCCCGAGAACTGCAACCAGGATAAGTACGGCCAGGAAAACAGTCACGGCAGCCAGTGTCCCGGCCCGCCTGCTGCGGACGGGTAGATGAATCCCTCCAAAGATTCGGGTTATCATAAGGTTTCCCCCTTCCGCACCATTTTTTTCCTGTCACGTTTCAATCTCGGATCAACGGTATAGTAAAGTAAGTCCGCAGTAAAATTGCCGAGAAAAACGACAGCGGCGCTAATCAGGGTAATTCCCAGCAAAAGCGGAACATCGCTGCCGAGTCCGGCCGTAATTGCCGCCTGCCCCAGACCGGGATAGGAAAAAACCTGCTCCACCAGAACGGAACCGCCGAATATCTCACTGATGGACGCAAACTGCAGCGTGATAACCGGCAGGAGTATATTCTTAAGGCCATGCCTCCCGACTATCTGCCACTGCGTTTCTCCTCTGGCCCTGGCATAGAAAACATAATCGCTCTCAAGAACTTCTATCATTTTGCTTCTGGTATGCATGGCGATATTGGAAACACCGGTCAGCCCCAGCGTCAAGGCCGGCAGTACGGCGTGAATCAGCCTGTCCCCGAATGTCACCTCCGACGCCGCAACCCCCACCGGAACACTGAACCCAATAGGGAAAATCGGAAACCGGATGGCAAAAACCAGCAGGAGGACAAGAGCCAGCCAGAATGCCGGCGTTCCTGCAATCACCATGCAATATGCAGTTACCGCCTTATCCTGCCATTTCCCTCTTTTCACTCCGGCCAGTACTCCCAGCGCCACACCGCCAATTCCTGAAAATATCCAAGCGGATATCATCAGCCAGGCAGAATTTGCAAATTTTTCGCCTATCACATCAAGAACCGGCCTCCGGTAAAGAAGGGAGATGCCGAAGTCCCCCCGGCAGATGCCGGAAAACCAGCGAATGAATCTCTCGCCGGCCGGCACCGTAACTCCCCAGTATTCTTTTAACCTTTCAATCTGTTCCTCAGACATGGACCCCAATGCTGCCTGTCCCACGTTGCTTTTCAGCGGATCCACCGGCGAGATGGAAATGAGAAAGAAAGCGGCCGCACTGACAGCCAGCAGAAGTATTGCCATCCTTATCAGATTTTTAATTATAAATATGCCATGCCGCTTCGTCACTTGTATCTTCCTTCCTTTATTCCCAGCTCCACTGATCCACGTTGTTAACAATAGACCAGCCGTGTCCATGTGGGTGAAGCTTCTGCTTTGCTACCTTCAGCCCATCTCTGACCCAGTAGAGATGATCGATATTAACCAGCCAGATCCAGGGGATATCTCCCTCCTGCGTGATCCCTGTACTTCCACCCCACTGTGCCTTTTTCCATAATTCCCAGGATTCCTCCAGGTTATCACTGGCCAGGGCCTCATCCATATACTGATCCACCGTCTTATTCGCATACGGCGAGTAGGCCGCAAGTCCGGTATCCTCCATGGAATGGTAAATATTGTAAAGTTCCATCGGGGTATGCGCTCCCCATCCCCATAAAAGAGGCTGGGACTGTGCTTCGTCATATGCCGTATCCCATCCGGCTCCCCTTGTTGATGCATTGATGCCGATTTCCTTCAACTGGTTCGCCGTATCGGCTGCCAGCGCCTGTCTTACGGAATCGTCCGCCGGATACAGAAATTCAAGCTCTGCCTTCACCCCGTCCTTTTCCCGGATTCCGTCCGCTCCCACGATCCAGCCTGCCTCATCGAGCAGCCTTGCAGCTTCATCCCGGTCACAGGTAATTTCGGCATCGCTGTTATACCATGGCATCTTGTCGCAGACACTGAAGGCCGGACTTCCATAACCATTTAAAACATTCTGTATCATCTCATCACGGTCGATCGCCAGATTAATAGCTCTGCGCACCAGGACATCGGAAGTGAAATCATTCCCCACCTTAAGTCCGTCCTTCTCCATTACCGGAACAGCCGGAAGATTAAATCCTCTGTTATCTACGGTTTCACAGGCCAGAAGTGAATACCCGGCAGTCTCCTGATCCGCGTAGGAAGCAGCCGTATAAGCCAGATCCACCTGTCCCGCTTTGACTGCGGCAAATGCGGCATCCTCGTCCATAAAAAGTATCGTTACCCGTTTCATCTTCGGCTGTTCACCGTAGTAACCGGGGTTTGCCTCCAGAATCACCTGCTGCCCCCTGTCCCACTGTTTCAGCATATACCGTCCGGAGCCGACCGGATGGCTGCCGTAATCCGAATCATAGGCATGTTCCGGCACAATTCCTGTAATAGCCATCGTATATGGCCATATCGAATAGGGGCGCGCCATATGGAAGACCACCGTATTGCCGTCCAACGCCTCCGCGCTTTCAAGCATTGTAAAATCATTGACCGAGCTGGTCTCCCTCAGCGTATTATATGTAAATGCGACATCCTCCGCTGTCAGCGGTTCCCCGTCCGTAAATTTGACATCATCACGGATTGTCACCGTCCATGTCAATCCATCCTCCGAGGATTTCATATCGGTAGCCAAATCATAACCAATCCCCAAATCCGGCGTTGTCACCGTAAGAGTACTCTGAATCAGCGGCTCATGGACATGTTCGCCGGCCCCCCAGCCATAGGCAGGGTCAAATCCCGCTTCCGGTTCGGAATTTGTTGTCATAACAACCACTACCGAATCTTTTTGCTGCTGTGTGTTCTCTGCCTGCTCCTGCACTGCCGTCCCATTGGCCTCTGCCGTACCGTCCTTACCGCTGCCGGAACCGGAACAGCCCGTCAGGGCCAGGGCCGCCGCTACCGCCATGGCAAATAATGCACTTGTTTTTGTTTTTTTCATTTTAATACCCCTCTCTTTGTCAATTACACTTCATAAAATTCCGAAAAAAAATACCGGAAAAGCTCTGCCCCTTGGGGACAAAAATACCTTCCTGGTATAATTAAAGTCTTAATAAAAAAATAAAATTCCGCTTCTGCGGATAGAGACGGCTTGTGCTGTCGGATGAAACTATTATAGTCCCGCCCGGCAGCACAGTCAATCCCGTTTTCACGCTTATTTCTCAAACGCTTAGATTTAACTGAGGTGAGAGGACGCGTCCGGAACGGACCATGTCCGGTGTGGTGAGGGAGGTGGCTGAGTCTTTTGTCCCCGTGGAGAGGTTGTCGTGAAGGGGGAATCCGGCCGCTGATTGTCTCTAACCTTAAATGGGGGAGGCCCCTGTCGCGGCCACTACGTGTTCCCGGCAGGCCGATATCAAATCTTCCGGCTCCGCCCTGCGAAAACAAAACCACAGTA
>NZ_KE992992.1:18476-32974 GCF_000466485.1 [Clostridium] symbiosum ATCC 14940
ACCACAGTATCTCCTTCTCCAGCCAGCGATGCCACTTCCCCGGGACGAAAGACTCATAGATCCCTCCCCGTCCGCTGGCCTGCGGCTGCGTCCTCACCTGCTTAACTTAAATGCCCCTTCAATCAGACCGTCGTCTTTCGGACATTACTCTCCAGAAGACGGTTAAAGCCCAGCCACTGTGTATTATCTCCCGCCTTTTTAAGCAGTTCCGTCATAGTCTCCAGTTTCGCATCCGTATTGTCGGCAAATGCCAGAGCCAGAGCCTCCATCAGCGCCGGTTTTTTAGGGGAACCATATTCCAGTTCGCCATGATGCGCAAGTATACAGTGTTTCAGTTCGGAGGCCGTTTTTTCCGGGAATCCCGCAATTGTCCGGATTCTCTCCCCGACCATCTCCGTTCCGATTATGATATGCCCCAGGAGCTGGCCGTCGTCCGTATAATCATTTTCCGGAAATGCAGACAGCTCTTTCGTCTTTCCGACATCGTGAAAGAGAGCCGCTGTAAGTAAGAGATCCCGGTTAATCATCGGATAGGCTGCGGAGTAATAATCACACAGCTTCATTACGCTTAATGTATGCTCAAGCAGCCCTCCCACAAAACCATGATGGACACTCTTAGCCGCCGAATGGAAGCAGAACCTTTTTACAAACTCCTTGTCGTCCGTGAAATAACTTTCAGCCAATTGTTTCAGCCATGGATTCTTCATGGACTGGATCAGTGCAGTGAGTTCCCTGTACATCTCTTTAATGTCTTTGGAGCTGACCGGAAGATAGTCGCTTTCTATGTATTCGCCCTCGTCCGCCTTGCGGATCCGTTTCACATTGAGCTGGTTGGAACCCTGAAATACCGTCACATCTCCGTCTATATATACATAATTCATCACATCAAAGTTACCGATTCCCGGCGAACCCAAATCCCAAATCTTTGAGTCGATAGTACCCGTCCTGTCCTGGAGGGTCATCGACACGTACTCTTTCCCATTCTTTGTCAATAATATCTGTTTTGTTTTGCAAAGATAAACGTCTGAAACACGCATACCCTCATGGAACTGATCAATATATTTCATACTCTTCCTTCCTCTCTGCGGCAATGGAAAAACTCCGTAAAATCGTAACAGATAAGACAGAATGAACTGTTATGTAAAATCTGCTATTTCGTCAACAGAGAGTCTGACAAGTCAGACTCTCGTGTTTTACCATCACATTTTCTCTTCTTAATTCTTATATTTTGTCTTCTTCTGATTCGGCTGACTTTTTAAGCCCGGGCCATCGTCAGGCTGCTCTACCTGGCCCTTATCTCCACTTCAAATGGATCCAGCTCCTTATAGCCGTCCGGACCTTTTCTCATAATCTTCACAGTTACCCTGGAACCGCAGCGGGCATTTTCAATCTGCATCTGAAGCTCCTTGAATGTGGTGATCTCTTTTTCTCCGAATAATGTGATAATGTCTCCGTTCTGGATTCCCGCGTCATAAGCCGGTCCGCCCGATACGGCCTCCACCACATAGACTCCCTGGGGAATCCCGCTCTCTGCCATCGCTTCGTTGACTTCCTGTCCCCTGACGCCGAAATAAGGCACCTGATGGCCGTTCGTCATCTTTTCAATCACGGGCTTATAATCGGAAATGCTCACGGACGCGGTGATATCACGGTTTTCCTCATTTTTATAATCGTCAGAGGTCCATCCGATAATCTCTCCGGCCGTATTTAAAAGAAACGTACCCATAGTGGAGTTGCTGCATATATCTGCATATATAATCCTTGTGATGCCGTCCGTCATCTGAACGTTCCTTGCAATGTAGGAGACCGTTCCGTATGTCATGGAGTGTACCTGTCCCGACGGACCGCCGACTCCGATAACGATATCTCCCGTCTTCACGGAATAGGAGTTGCCGAGAGTGAGTATCTTTATCTCTTTTCTCAGTTCCTCGCCCAGCTCCTGGCATTTTACGGAAATAACAGCCATGTTAAGCACTTCATCAATCTGCTTCGTCTGTCCCGTAACCTTTGTACCGTCTGAAAATGTCACTGAAATTGAATCGGCCTGCCTCACTGCATCCGCACAGGTAAATATCAGATACTCTCCCGGCGTCTTTGCAATTACCGCACCGGCATAATCACCGGTACTCTCAACCGGGTTACCGAACAGATCTGTCTGCTGCTTTCCTGAACTGATCTTCACAATCCCTTTATCCGCCTGCACCGCCACATCGCGCAGAGAACTGTAAAATGAGTTCAGGTTATCCGGTGTAAAGCTGTAGCGCGTAAGCGCATCTTCAATCGCCTTCTGAAGTTCCTCTTCCTCAACATGTATCGGAAGCGTCTCCTCCTGAGTCGGGCCGACGGCGGCTGTCTCCGGATCATCCTTGGCAAAAACGATGGAGGTGCTTTCCTCCGTCTCCTCTCTTCCCAGGTACCGATCCGCCAAAGGCTTGGCCAGCACAAAACTGACAGCCGAAATCACGCCAAACAACACGGCAAGGCACATGAGAATCAGCACACGCTTTGCAATCTGTCTTTTGGACAACGGCTGTTTTACAATCTTTTCCCTCATAAATTCCCGGTTACCGGGATTTCTCTTCTCAGGTCCTTCCGTATCCGGCATACTTTTTTCTCCTTTGAACAACATACCACTATTATACTTTTGTTCCGGTAGTTATGCAAGAAATTTCTGTACAGCTGGTTTTATTTGGTTATGCTTGTCTTACTGTTCATAGCAGAATGGAGATTTAACTGAGGTTGGGAGGACGCGTCCGGAGCGGACCATGTCCGGTGTGGTGAGGGGGCTGTCTGAGTCTTCCGTCCCTGTGGGAGGTTGGTCTTGGAGGGGGAATCCGGCCGGCGAAGTCTTCCACCGGGACGAAAGACTCATATACACACTCCCCCCTCGGCTTGGCTGTGGAAACGTGATGTTCAAAAAGACTGCATACCGGTATTTCCCGGCCATGCAGTCTTACCAATGTTTCTATTCTATTCAATCTTGCCGATACTCGGAAAATAGCGGAAAAGAACCTTCGCAATTATCTTCTTTTTCGGTACGTAGGGGTCGTCCCAGGCCCTGGCGTCTCTGGAATAATTCCGGTTATCGCCCATCATCAGGTAACAGCCCCCCGGAACTTCAAAGCGGTCATCCTTCCATCGCATCTCTTCATGCAGATACGGTTCGTCAAGCGGTTCCGGAGAACCGTTAATATAGATTCTGCCGCCGGATATCTCCACCGTCTCACCCGGCAGCCCGATTACCCGCTTCACCAGTCTGGTTTCCTTTCCGGACGTATCAATCTTGTGATTGAAGATGACGATGTCGCCTCTCTGCGGATCCCCTGTTATATAGGCCAGTCTGGAACCGATGATCCTGTCCCCCGTCATAATGGTCGTCTCCATCGAATTGCTGGGCACCCGGCTGTTGGCAATAATAAAGGTATTCAGAAATAACGCAATGCCGGCTGCCGTCAGCAGGATAAAAAACCACTCACGAATTTCTTTTTTAAAGTCGAAAGTTTTCTCTTTCTTCTGTTCCTTGTTCTCCATTGATGTCTTATCCTTTCTTTATTGTGGAACCGGCGCATTTTTCGTCTTCTGCCGTTTTGCCTCTCTGTCAGCGCCGGAATGCATTTTTATATACCAGCAGGCTCCAGCGCCATATCGTCGAAGCACTGTACACCGTCTCACATAAATCAAAAGACGTTTTAACTGCCTGATGTCCATAAAATCCACCCACCCCTTACGGCTCCGCTTATACGGCCGTATTATTCATTATTCTACTATGCGGCAATATCTGAGTCAAGGTGAATGCAAACTGCCTGCGTAATCCTAATCGGTTCCTTTCCCCATATTTTGACACGTTTTTCCCATATCTTAAGAAAAAGGACGGAATTAAGGGGTGGCACAAAAGAAACCGTATATGATATAATGTCCGCAGAGCGGGCATTATATCATATACGGTTTCTGCGTCCACCGCAGAAAGCTGGGCGCTGTATTCCGCCTGAGACTCATGTGAACAGCCCTCCTGTGCCGGCTGCCGCACGCAATAATTCAGCAAATACCGAAACTTATTTAAATAAACAGCATTTTTTTACAAGGTGAATGAAAGATGAATCAAAAAGCACTTAAAACTTTAGAATATAATAAGATAATCGCACAGTTGGAGGAATATGCTTCCACCCAGATTGGTAAAACATTGTGCCGTGAACTGGTTCCGTCCTGCAGCCTGGAGGAAATCCGCAGGAATCAGACGGAAACAACCGATGCCGCCACGCGTGTCCGAATGAAGGGCAGTCTTTCCTTCGGAGGGGTTAAGGATGTGCGCGGCTCCTTAAAGCGTCTGGAGATTGGAAGCTCCCTGAATATTATAGAGCTTCTCGCCGTCAGCTCTCTGCTGACCGTCACGGCCAGAGCCAAAGCATATGGCCGCCGGGAAGAATCGGAGCTGCCGGACGATTCTCTGGATGAGATGTTCCGCACCCTGGAACCGCTCACCCCGGTCAATACGGAAATCAAACGCTGCATCATATCAGAGGATGATGTCAGCGACGACGCCAGCCCGGGACTTTCCAAAGTCCGCAAATCCATGAAGATCATCGCCGGCCGCGTACACACCCAGCTCAATTCAGTACTCAATTCCAGCAGAGCCTATCTGCAGGAGGCTGTAATTACGATGCGGGACGGGCGCTACTGTCTGCCGGTTAAGTCGGAGTATAAAAATCAGGTGCCCGGCATGGTACACGACCAGTCCTCCACCGGATCCACGATTTTCATCGAACCGATGGCTGTCGTGAAGCTGAACAATGAGCTTCGTGAACTGGAAATCCAGGAAAAACGCGAAATTGAATTTGTCCTTACTGCGCTGAGCGGCGAACTAGTTCCTTATACCGACACAATTGCCCTTAACCTGGAGCTTCTGGCCAAGCTGGATTTTATTTTTGCCAAAGCTGCCCTGTCCCGCCATTTTAACTGTACGGAGCCTAAATTCAACAACCGGCGGTACATCAATATCAAGGACGGACGCCATCCTCTGCTGGATCCGAAGCAGGTCGTACCAATCAACATTTACCTGGGGGATCAGTTTGATCTCCTGATTGTAACCGGTCCCAATACCGGCGGTAAAACCGTCTCTTTAAAAACAGTGGGCCTATTTACCCTGATGGGGCAGGCAGGCCTCCATATACCGGCGTTTGACGGATCTGAGCTGGCTGTCTTTGAAGAGGTGTTTGCCGACATCGGAGACGAGCAGAGTATTGAGCAGAGCCTCAGTACCTTCTCCGCCCACATGACCAACATTGTTTCCATCCTGGAGCAGGCGGACAGCAATTCCCTCTGTCTCTTTGATGAGCTGGGCGCCGGAACCGATCCGACCGAGGGCGCTGCGCTGGCAATCGCCGTACTCAGCTTCCTCCATAATATGAGCTGCCGGACCATGGCCACCACCCACTACAGCGAACTGAAAGTCTATGCGCTGACCACCCCGGGCGTGGAGAACGCCTGCTGTGAATTCAGCCTGGAAACACTGCGTCCAACTTACCGGCTTTTAATCGGAATCCCCGGAAAGAGCAACGCCTTCGCCATCTCAAAGAAGCTGGGGCTTCCCGACTACATTATTGAAGATGCGAAAAAGCATATTGAACAGGAAGACGAATCTTTCGAAGATCTGCTGGCAGACCTGGAAGATAACCGCGTGACGATTGAAAAAGAGAGGGCCGAAATAGCCTCCTATAAAGAACAGGTCGCCATTTTAAAAAGGCGCCTTGAACAGAAGGAGGAACGTTTCTCCGAGCAAAAAGATAAGATGCTTGAAAAAGCCCGTGAAGAAGCGCAGAGGATTCTTCAGGATGCCAAAGATACAGCGGATCAGACGATCCGCAGCATTAACCGGCTGGCAAAAGAATCCGGCGTGAATAAAGAACTTGAAGCGGAACGCAGCAAGCTAAGAAACAAACTGAGTGACGTTGATAAAAAACTGGCCGTGAAACCGGCTGTTCCAAAAAAAGCCGTATCACCGAAATCACTGAGGCTTGGCGATACGGTACGGGTCCTTTCCATGAACCTGAAAGGCACGGTAAGCTCACTTCCGAACGCAAAAGGCGATCTTTACGTACAGATGGGTATTCTCCGTTCCCTGGTGAATATAAAGGATCTGGAACTGGTGGACGAAAAAACCATAAGCGGTCCCGGGATCCCGCAGTCAGGCCCCCGCAGTTCCGGCAATAAAAACGGAAGCGGAAGCAGCAAAATTAAAATGTCAAAATCCTTCTCCATCTCGCCGGAAATCAATCTGATTGGCATGACAGTTGACGAGGCCGTACCGGCTCTCGACAAATATCTGGACGATGCCTATCTCGCCCATCTGCCTCAGGTAAGAGTTGTCCACGGGCGGGGAACCGGCGCGCTGAAAGCCGGAGTCCACAGGCATCTGAAGAGACTGAACTATGTAAAGGATTTCCGTCTGGGCGAATTTGGTGAAGGAGACACCGGTGTCACAATCGTTACATTTAAATAGAAATGTGCCGCTGTCCGCAGAACCGCGTATTTAACCGGTTCTGTGGACTGTGGCTAATATGGTAAACAGGGGGAATAAAGATGGCAGAGAAACAGCGTATCCTCATCGTCGATGACGATTACAATATTGCGGAACTGATTTCACTTTATCTTACAAAAGAATGTTTTGAAACGAGAATTGTTGGCGATGGGGAAGAAGCGCTGAAGCTTTTCCCTGTCTTTGAACCTAATCTTGTGCTTCTAGATCTGATGCTGCCTGGCATTGACGGCTACCAGGTCTGCCGGGAGCTGCGGGCCTCCTCCCAGGTTCCAATCATCATGCTCTCCGCCAAAGGAGAAATCTTCGACAAGGTGCTGGGACTGGAGCTGGGTGCGGACGACTATATGATTAAGCCCTTCGACTCCAAAGAACTGGTTGCCAGGGTTAAAGCCGTACTCCGCCGCTACCAGGCTGCTCCGCCGTCCGCGGCCCCAAAGCCAACGGATCAGCACGGCGACTTTGTGGAATACCCGGATCTGATCGTAAACCTTACCAACTACTCCGTCATTTACAACGGGCACTCCATTGAAATGCCGCCGAAAGAGCTGGAGCTTTTATATTTCCTCGCCTCCTCCCCCAATCAGGTATTTACAAGGGAGCAGCTCCTGGATCATATCTGGGGTTATGAATATATCGGTGACACCAGAACTGTAGACGTACATATCAAGCGTCTCCGTGAAAAGATTAAAGATCACGATAAATGGGCGCTGACTACTGTATGGGGAATCGGGTATAAGTTTGAAGTGAAGAGGTGAGTTGGGTGAAGTTGGAGGACGCGTACCGGAAGGGAGCAGAGCCGGTGCCATAAAATTGGTTGGCTGAGTCTTTAGTCCCCGGTTTACAGGTTGCCGCGGAGGGGAATCCGCCCCAAGTTTTCGCCGGGGACTGAAGACTCAGGCGAAGTCCTCCCTGTTTATATTACACACTTCTTAAGGGCCAGTCCCCGAAATTGCGCATATTCCTCCGCAAGCTCCTTTAAATTATTCTTTTCCTCTGTCTCTAACGCTTCGAATAATGTCATCTCCGTTTCCAGCTTATCCCCAAGCGTCTTTGTTCTCCAGATTCCGGCTATCCGGCCTGCCTTCAGGATTACCCCGGGATTTCCGACCGTCTTCCAGACGGCTTTCTGCAGTGTCCTGTCTTCCAGGAGGACATCTCTGTCCTTTATATCGAGATAGGGATCGTGGGCTCCGAGAAGAAGCAGCCTTTCTCCGTCAGCTTGGGAGTGCGCCAGCGCCTCCATATCATTCGACAGCATATAGCACGTTTTCTTCCCTGTCTGAACCGGTTCCATCTCGTCTTTAGCCCCGCTCCAGAGCCGCCGGGCCTGCTGCCCGGAGCAGCCCAGCCACCCCATGAAGGAATCTCTGCCGGACGGGCCGTAGCAATGCAGAAACGTTCGCACAAGTTCCCTTTCGCACTCTTTCCTGGCTTCCGGTTCCTCTGTAAACGCCAGTTCTTCCGGTCTGCGGCCCGTCCAGTTTTGAAAAGAAGTAAAGGTCGGGGTTATCCCCTGCCTTCTGCCAAACACAATGAGGGATGAAAAGGAACAGGGGCGGAGCAGGAAAGAGACGGCGGCGCCTCCCACCGTTTGTCTGTCCGGGTTTCCGTACATGGACGGCGCTCGCCAAAGCGCCCTTTTTTCTTCCGTTAAGCTGCATTCAATTATATCGGCCAATGTCTGGTCAAGAGTCTCCTTACTCCTGACCGTATGGCTGTTAAGATAACCGGCTGCCTGCTTTGTCCGCATCAGCAAATCATCGAAAGACATCTGCATGTAATCCAGAGCGGCTGTGATACCACGCGTGTAAATCCATGGCTGTTCTCCCTCCTGGGCAAGCAGCGCCGTCAGGAAGACGCCGCTTCGGTCTGTCGGAAAAACGAGAGGAACACCGCGGACACTCCATGCCTGGAGCAGTATCTTTTTCTCGTACAGAGCATCGTGCAATATGGGCAGCGAACAGCCCTCCAGCCGGTTGAACATGGCCGTCTCCCAGGCCCCGGGCGGGGAATTCTGCACACCGCAGGCGCCTGCCGCATCGGCCAGTCCCGATAACGGCAGCTTCTTTTCCAGATGGTGGGCCTTAAGGCGGTAGCTCCTGATATTTTCTGTCTCAATCTTCATCGGTTCTCCTCATCGTTATTTATCTTTTCATCCGGTTATTTATCTTTCCTGCGCCTGAACATTCCTTTCTTCTTTTCCTGCCCCTCTTCCTGTATATCTGTTTTATTCCTGTTCGCCTGTATTTTGACCGCCCACCATACAATAACCAGCAGGGCCAGGCAAAGTATAATCACGGGACTGTAAGATATCAGCATGACAAACAGATTTGTAAGCGCAGTGCCGACATTCTGCAAATTTTCTGAAAAGCCTCTCCGAATTCGGCTGCCCACCGTCTCCTCCTCTGTCGGCGTAAGTAAAATCACTTCCTCGACATAGAGATTGACCGTACTGTAGGATACCTGATTCTCCATCAGGCGAAGCTGTGATTCATAGGACTCTAACTGGTAGCGTATCTCAGAAAGCCTGGACTCCAGTGTGATAATCGCTTCCGTCGTATCGGCCTTCTCGAGCAGCGCCCATAGGCGCTCCTGCTCCACTAAAAGCGTCTTCTTTCTGCTTTCCACGTCGGCATAGCTGAGTGTGACATCCTCCACGGACTCCTGCTTATTCGTCACATTCCCGTTAGCCTCCACCTCCGTTATAAAGGCAGACAGATGATCGGACGGGATACGGGCCGTAATCCGGGCGCTTTTCCGGCTTCTTTCGCCGCCATAGCGGATACTGCTGCCGGAAATATCCGAATTTTCGATATAACCGTCAAGCTCCGTCACCTTTTTGTCAATGCTCTCCATCAGCTCGTCAAACTCCATGGTCTCCAGATTCATGGAAACGGTTCTGATTAATTTCCGCTTCGTATTTACCGGCTGTATTCCCCCGGAAGAGGAAGTCATACCGGAAGGCTCCGCTGTTTCAGACTTATAGTCCGTACTCCCCGGCGCCATACCGCTTTCCTCATTATAAATCATGTCCTCCCGCGCCATACCGGCGCTGGTTTCGGCTGCTGCCGCAGGGGAGGACGCGCCTTTACCGCACGCCGATAATAGCAGACAGACGGCCAGCAGCAACAGCAGTCCCCTGTTCTTTCTGGTGTTTCCGATTTCTTTCATAATATCTCCTCCTGTTAAAGCTCTTACACAGCCGCCAAAAGCCCCGGAAATATAACTCCTCCTCTCCCCGTTTCAAAGTTCACTCTTTGGTCCATCCGTTATTGGGCTGACAAAGGCTGCCGCATTTTTTATAGATTTCATATTTCTTTTCCATATTTATTACCTTTTCCGCCATCTATTTACTGAAATTTTATCATGTAAAGCATTTCCTTTCAATGAATTTAATAGAATTGTCAGAAATAAACGTTAATATTAAGCTGCGATCCGCAGCACAGCCCTGTTACCGTTTACCGGCGCCTGCCAGGTTTGAATCTTTCCGGATCTGCCGGACGACAAATGCCAGTGTGTATACTGCCATAAACCCGGACACAGCCGGTGCAATTGAACCAATCAGCAGCAGATTATCGGGACAGCGCGTAAATACCAGCCAAATGAGCGGCATTCTCAGCACCAGCGCGCCAAAGCAGCAGCTTATCATCGTAAACACGGTTTTTGCCCTTCCGTTCATATAACCATTCAGGCAGAATACAAATGAAACAGCCAGGTAATCATAGCTGCAGGCCCGGAAGAAAGGAATTCCGGCCCTGATTATATCAGGATCCCTGTTAAAAATTCCTATCATCGTCTGGGGTGAAATCTGAGCCCATAAGAAGAAGACGGAGGAGGCGAGAATGGCAAAGCCGATTCCGGCAGCCAGTGATTTCTTCGCTCTCTCCAGTTTCCCCGCGCCGTAATTCTGCGCCGTGATTACCGCCAGGGCGCTGGCTATGGAGGTGGCCGGAAGCATTGCAAACACATCGTATTTACTGGCAATACCCACCGCCGCCGCAGTGCTGACGCCAAGCCGGTTTATAACCGACGTCAGATACAAAAATGACAGCCGGACCATGCTTTCCTGAAATGAAATGGGAATCCCGACACAGGCCAGTTCCTTTAATCTGCCTTTATCTATCCGCATATTACTGAGCGTGAAGGTAAAAAGGAACTTCTTTTTGTTCAGATAGATAATGGAAACTATCATGCTGACGGCCTGTGACAGAACCGTGGCCAAAGCTGTTCCCGCCACTCCCATATGTAAATATTTGACAAACACAAAATCCCCGATAATATTCAGAATACAGGACAGAGCCACAAAGTACATCGGCCGCCTGGAATCCCCGTATCCCCGGAGAATCGCGCTGATGGCATTATAACCGCAGATAAAAAAGATGCCGTAAAAGCAGATTGTAACATATTGTTTTGCCAGTGCGGCCGATTCGGCCGGAGTCTGTAAAAGAGCCAGTATCGGATCGGTAAAAATCAGCATCACTAACGTAAGCGCGACAGCCACGGCAGCAAATACGGACAGAGTGGTTCCGATTGTCCTTCTTGTCTGTTCTTCATCCCGCATGCCCGTATATTTTCCTACCAGGATTGTTCCTCCCATCGTTAGGCCGGACACCAGATTTGTAATAATCTGGGTCACCTGAGTTCCGGTGGATACGGCCGCCACACTTTTGGGGGAACAGTACCATCCCACCACCATCAGATCCACAGCCCCATACAAAGCCTGGATCAGGTTTGCAATCAGAAATGGAACGGAAAAGGCCAGCAGGGCATGGAATACATTGCCTTCCGTCAAAAGATGATCCTGTTTCATAAATAAAGTACTCCTTTCATTTAAAAACAAAATAAACCCTCCAGCAACTGGAGGGTCAATACTTTTTCATAACTTTACTACTCGTTCATAACCTGTTCCGTTATAATCCGATATACCTTTTCCACTTCCGGCACATCCTCAAGATAGAATACCGGCTCCCGTTTTTCTCTCTGGTAAAACGGCATTCTGATCCGGCAGTACACCAGACTTATCTCAACCGGTTCCCTGCCGAATGTAATCGTTCCCGTTCCGTCACGGTTTACAGACCGGTTCACCACCGGGATTTTCTTCAGCAGGATATAGTCGGCATTTTTACCCTGACGCCTGAGAATCCTTTTCGTGGTCACAATATAGTCCGTATTGCGTTTCATTATCTGTGCATGGAAAAAACGGCCTATCAGCAAATACAGGCCAAACACGAAAAACACGGCGCCGAATACGGCGAAAACTATATCCTCCTCAGAGAACTGCGTGACAAACAGCAATGACATGGCACACCACGCCAGGCTGAACGGAACCATAACCGCATCATATCCATGAAAAAGCTTCCCCGGTACAGGTTTTCCTATCCATATCACATTTTCATCCTCTTTTAACTGTCTGTTCAGCCAGCCCCGATTCAGGCTGTCTGCAAAGTCCTTCTCCTGACTTCTCATTGATACCCCCTAACGCTTTCCCACCGGAATCTGAATCTCCGTCACATACTGCCCCACGTCATCGGTAAAACCGGCATCTATCAGCGTCACCTCAACCGAATCCCCCAGGCAGTCATATCCCTTTTCTTCCATATAAGTGAGCAGTCTTTTATAATATTCGGCTGCGTCTTTATGCATACCCGAGAACCTCACCGCCAAATACCTCCCTTCCGGAAGGATCTGTTCGGCGCCGCGGCAGGAGTCACCATCCTCCAGGAATACAAAAATTCCGGAAAAGTTTTGAAACCGGCGTCCCAAAAGATTGGCTTTAGAAATGGCAACGCCTACCTTGCCCAGGAAAATAGCCGGCTCTGTCAGACTGCTCAGCTCCAGTTCCCGGATCGGATATTCCAAATCCTCCTCCAATTGAATTTCCTTCCGCAGAAAGACAATCCGGCGTTTTTCACAGTGAATTTCCCGTATCTCCCCGGTCGGAGTACGAAGAGCATCCTCCAGGGCAGCCAGCCTCCGTTCCAGCTTCCTCTCAATTCTGAGGAGAGCGTTTATCTTTCTCCGGGTCTCCTGCTTCTGCTCTTCCATCAGAAACTGGAGGCTCCTGACGTCCCTCTTTTCAAAAAACAGGGCTATACTCTTTAACGGCATATCAAGAGCGCGCAGATACTTAATGGAATTCATCCGCTCAAACTGTCTTGTGGAATAATACCTGTATCCCGAATCCGGATCCGTCGTCTCCGGACACAGGATACCGATTTCATCATAATAGCGCAGCGTGCGGATATTCACTCCAAACAGCTTTGCCATCTCTCCTATTGTAAAAAGTTCCTTCATCTCCTGCCTCCAGTGTTTTATCGTCTCTTTTAAATTTAATGGCTGGGGGAGTAATTGTCAATTTGAATTAATTAAGCTGTGAATTCTTACAGTTTTATTTCAATATTTTAAATGTTATAATCAAATATTGACTTTAATTATATTAAAGATTATACTAAATATTATTAAAGTATTTAAATTAAGGAGGGAAACATCTATGGCAATTGAAATTATACCGGACTGGATGGCTAATCTGGATGATGAGGATGTGATTTTTATTAAAAAGTTCATTCTGGCCTCCGGTTCCCTGAAGGAGATCGCCTCCCAGTACCATGTGACCTATCCTACAGTCCGGCTGAGGCTGGATAAGATTATTCAGAAAATCCTGATCAGCGAGGACAGCGCGGCAGAGCCTTATATCGCTCTGATTAAACGCCTGGCGCTCAATGAGAAGCTCGATTTTGACACGGCGAAACTTTTGATATCCGAATATAAGAAGTTGAAAAAGGAGGAAACATAATGGCTATCGCATCCTATATGATTATTGTAATCCTGCTGTTTTACGGGGGCATCCTCTGGCTGCAGTTCTTTCTGTCCAGAAAGCCGAACCGCTGGCTGGGGCTTATCCTTCCCCTGATCT
The DNA here is from genome assembly GCF_000466485.1 of [Clostridium] symbiosum ATCC 14940. Lineage (GTDB taxonomy): Bacteria > Bacillota > Clostridia > Lachnospirales > Lachnospiraceae > Otoolea > Otoolea symbiosa. Next base: position 31,925 of record NZ_KE992992.1, read on the forward strand.
CTTTCCTGTTTTCCCTCCAGGCCCTTCTGGGAATTGCCGCCTACTCGACCGTGCGCACCTCAGTTACCACAATTATGGAAAACGGAACCTCCTATACAACGGAGGATGTGGTCGTCCCTCCTGAGAAAAAAGACACAGGACAGCTTATCGCAACTGCTGTCTCCGTATTTATTGAATACAATATACCAACTGTGATTCTGCTCGGAATCTACGCAGGCTGCCGCAGCAGAAGAAAGAAAAATATGGAACTGGAAAAAATGAATATTCAAGACCTGGAATAACCGGACGGCACGCCTACGCCTCTATTCAGCGCCCTTTTTCTCCCAGCGTGGAAAAACTCTCGCATTGAAGACGGAGCCGGAAATTAAAGATATGAAAACAGCCTGTGCGGCCTGTAAGTGCCCACCGCGGAAAAAGCGGGCTTTGAAAACTGATTATTGCAACCGATTCAATAAAGGAACAAAAGCACCGGCGGCCAGGGGACGGGACGGAAGACTCCGTCAACCAATTCCACTACTCCATCCTCTGGCCATACCGGACCTGGTCCTCACCTATTCATTTGCTTCTATCGCCATAATCTGATCAACTCTTCTCTGATGCCTTCCACCTTCAAACTCAGTATCCAGCCACACCTCGGTAATCATCTTGGCCAGCTCACTGCCCACAACGCGGGCGCCAAAGCAGAGTACGTTGGCATTATTGTGCAATCGGGACATTTTTGCAGTATACGGCTCGCTGCAGACACAGGCGCGGATGCCTTTTACTTTATTGGCAGCCAGGGAAATTCCCAGTCCCGTACCGCAGATGGCGATTCCGAGCTTTGCCTCTCCTGCCGCCACGGCTTTTCCCACTTTCTCACCATAAACAGGGTAGTCACAGCTCTCGGTGGAGTTTGTTCCCAGATCCAGTACCTCATATCCCTTTTCTTCCAAAAATTCCTTGATAATTTCTTTTAGCTCCACTGCTGAATGGTCATTTCCAATTGCAATTTTCATAATATACTCTCCCTTGCTTCATATGGTAGTGTCAAGTTTCACTACCTGTTTTATT
>NZ_KE992993.1 GCF_000466485.1 [Clostridium] symbiosum ATCC 14940
ACCTGCTTAACTAAATCTCCATAGTGTTAACTAAATGACATTGCTGTCTGAACAGTTACGTTTCATCTGACAACCGGGTCACATGTAAGTGTGTCCGTTTCCTCCGGCTATTTTAGCGGGATACCATTTTGAAAACCAAGCCGTAAATAAACCAAGTAATCCTGTGACGATCCAAACGGAAATTTCAAATATCAGCATCTTCTGCGTATTAACGGCGAACAACTCAACAACGCCCCATAGCAGATAAGCGATACTCCACATTACGGTTAAAATGCGGTTTGTCCGGATGAAAAGTGGAATTTCCCAGGCTTTTTCGCCGCCGTAATCGTTGCAGGAATAATATGCCGTGACCGGTATCCTTAAAAATGAGGAAGCCAGCCAGAGCAATCCCGATGCAAAAAAGGGGATTGATAACTGCCAGTCCGCACCCCCGGTGACAATCACGATGAGTCCGGCCAATGTGACGGAAAAAGCGCCGATTCGTTCATACGGTGTGGGCTTGAACCAGAGGTGCAGAATAGATATGAATCCGCCTGCCAAAATCCCCGCTGCTCCGCCAAGAATATAATTAAAAGGCATTAGAGTCCACATTGCAATAAAAGGGAGTAAAAGTAGAAGCATATTCGACTGTTTCCGGATAACCGGTGTGGCTTTCGCCTGTTTTCCCGGACTGAAGAAATCGTCCATCTTCATCATGGTATTGAGATCACCGAAAACCTTATACATCCGTTTCATCATGGCTTCCGAACCGTCTATTTTACCTTCTGAAATTTCGAGCCATATCTGAAATGGCGTTTCGATTCTGGTGGTGCAGGGGGTGAAATCTTCAGTTTTGACCGTGCAGTTTTCTTTGCCAAGTAAAAGCTGATACGTTTTATCCAGATCGGTAAAGTACATTTCCAAAACAATATCTTTTGTGTACATATCGGGATTATACAGTGCAGCCATCTGCCGCAGGAACGGATAGGACGTGTCCTTCGCGGCATGACTCTCAGGAGCAGAAGCTTTATTTATCCGTTCAATTTCCCAATCGGCGTTTGCCATTTCGATAAAAACTTCCGGCGGAAACAGAAGTTCGCTTAATTTATTTTGGGTCTCCTGTGAAAAACGGCCCAGCAGATGATATTCCTCCCCGGCTTTTTTTACATGGGATAAATATTCATCAATACGCCGGGATAATGCAGGTACACGAAACAGCTCACCCTCCGGACAGATGATTTTAGTCAGCCTGTCATGGAACATAAGTTCAAATTGCTGAAACAGACTGTCGTAATTGCCTTTTATTGAGGCGAAGCCGCAAGTGGAAATTAAAATATGGCGCTGATGAGATAAATCATATCGTGAAGGGTGTCCGTTTGTCCCGTCGTCATGGATATCTATAGCCGGGAGATTGATTGGCAGCAGACGGTCAAGAAACGCTTTGGTTTTTGAAGGCATGCCAAAATAATAAAGCGGGAAGCTCCATATAATCAAATCAGCGTTTCTATATTTTTCTATATGTCCTGCCATGTCATCGCGGATAAGGCACTGTCCGGGTGTTTTCGTCCAACAGGCATAGCAGCCGAGACAGTGTTCTATCATGGATTGGCTAATGTCGATTAATTCAACCGAATGATTCCGGACGGAATTCATCCCGTCTAAAAATGCGGCCATAATTTGATAGGTATTGCTGTTTTTTGATTTTGGACTGCCATTTATTACGAGGATGTTCATTGTAAACCCTCCAAGGTTTTAATCGCCTCTTCTGCGAAGTCATGGCAGGCTTTGATATGCAGTGTTCCAAAACGGGCGGTGAGCTGCCAGTATACAGAATCCTGATTTACCTCTGCGATCTGCCTGTACCGTTCTATATTGCCCATTGCTTTATCCAGTTCCTCCAGTTCATTCAGGCATCTGGCTTTATAGTCCTTCAGCATCGCGATATTTTCCGAAATGCTTCTCTCTCCTGAAAAGAAGAGTTTCATTAAAAAAGTGCTGCGTGATCGAAACTCATTGTCTAAACTATTTTCATTAAGCCAGTTGCTCAGTTCCTGTTTGCCTGCGCCGGTGATAGAATAGAGCTTTTTGTTTGGCTTATCTGTCTGTATTACAATTTCCGATGTAAGCCATCCCAGCTTTTCCATTGTGTTTAACTCCCGGTAAATTTGGCTTGTCTGCGCCTGCCAGAATAGAAAAAGAGAATCTTTGAATGTTCTGTCAATATCATATCCCGTCATATTCCCGTAATTCAAAAGACCGAGTAAACCATGTTTTAATGACATTGGCATACCTCCATTATATATTATACTTTTATTATATTCAACAAGTGGAATAAAGTCAATACTCAGCCAGTCCCCTAACCTCAATTACAAAAAGCCAGTCAAAACTTACGGAGCATAACACCTTTACCTGAGAAATGAATTCTGTTATAATTTAACATTAGATAAAAATATGCGGATGAGTATATCAGACGGGCTGGGTTTGATGGAAAAGATGTAAAACAGGGCGTGGCAGGTGCCGGAAACCGGCCCGCTGCTGTTCATTGAAAAGGGGAATCATATGAGAGAAGAGATCCTGAGAGAAGTAAGGGATTTATCGAAAGAATTGCTGCATAGATATTTTTGTGAATCAGATATGGAATACCTGATCTCCAAATTTACACAGGATATTGTGTGGATGGGGGCCGGCGAGATGATGAGGGCCGAAGGGAAGGATGCTGTGGCGGAGGCATTTCGTGCGGGAAAGGATGATATGATTCCCTGTGAATTATATGATGAGACCTACACCGTGAGGGAAGTGGCAGAGAACTGCTATTTTTGCGAGAGTACGGGATGGGCGGAATCGGTGGAAGGCTCCGGGCTGTATATGAAGGCGCACCAGAGGGCTACCTTCATATACCGGAGGGAGAACGGCGAACTTCGGCTGGCCCATCTTCATCATTCCGTATCCTACGACGATGTAAAGGATGATGAATTGTTTCCGGTGAGAGCTGCGAAGGCTTCCTACGAACAGCTCCAGGAAATGCTGGGCCAGAGAGAGCAGCAGATTGAACTGATGCTGTCACAGCTGCCCGGCGGCATGCAGATCTGCAAAAATGATGAATTATATACCACCAGATGGATCAGTCCGAGCCTGTGCCAGCTCCTGGGCTACAGCAGTCAGACGGAATATGCGGATAGAACCGGGAATTGCTGTAAGAACTTCATTTTGCCTGAAGATTTTGAAAGTGTAAGGCGGGTAACCGGAGACGAACTGGCGAGCGGCGAGTCTTATTACCTGGAATACCGCGCCATAAGGAAGAATGGGAGCATTATCTGGGTAGCCGATGTCGGTAAGAAAGTTCTGTTCCAGAACGAAGAAATTTTATACAGTTTTATCACAGACATTACGGAAAAGAAACAGAATGAACTGAAGATTGAGAAAGCGGGAAGAGAGGTGGAACGGACTGCGAAGTTTCTGACCCAGCTTTACAATACGGTTCCCTGCGGCATTCTTCAGTTTACGACGGATCCCAATCACAGGCTCGTGAGTGTCAACCGGATGGCATGGGAATTTTATGGCTTCGCATCGGAAGCAGAGTACCGCAGCGAGGTCATAACTCCGTTTCAGATGGTACTCGGAAAAGATATGGACTGGGTGTTAAAGACTGCAGAATCCCTGACTTTGTGGGGCGATGTAGCATCCTATACGAGGGAGAGCCAAAAGAAGGATGGTAAACCCGTCTGGGTCAATGTAACGATGGGAAGGATTGTGAATGCGGACGGAGAGGAAGTCATACAGGCAGTATTTACCGATATCACGGAAGTGCGGCGAATCGAAATTGAGAGCGAACGGCAGAGACTGATCGAGAATCAGTCCCTCCGGGCCGCTATCTGTACGGCCTATCCGCTGATTATGAGAATTAATCTGACCCAGGATTACTATGAGTGTTTTGTGGAAGAGCAGGACTCTTATACGATCGACCGCAGCGGAAGCTATGATGAATTGTTCCGGTACGGTGCCGAAAGAGTTTATTCCGCTTACCGCGAAGACTATTCCAGCCTGTTTTCCAGAGAAACGATAATGAAGAAGTTTGCCGACGGGGAACGGGAGATTTACCTGGAATACAGGCAGAAAGGGATGGATGAAGAGTATCACTGGATTTCATCCCATCTTATCTACGTTGATAATCCGGTTAATGGCGATATGATTGCCATACGAATGATAAAGGTACTGGATGCCCAGAGGGCGGAGATGGCGAAGCAGGAACAGCTTCTTAGAGACGCCCTGGCGGCGGCAAAAGCAGCTAACAGCGCCAAGTCCGACTTCCTTTCCAGAATGAGCCACGATATCAGAACTCCGATGAATGCAATAATTGGAATGAGTACGATTGGTAAACTGAAAATGGAAGACCCGGTCCGTGTCAGGGACTGCTTTGACAAAATCGATACCTCATCCAGATATCTGCTGTCCCTGATCAACGATATCCTGGATATGTCCAAGATAGAGACAGGGAAGATGACTCTTACCAATGAGCCCTTTGATTTTATTGAAATGATTGCCGAATTGAATTCGATTATATTCCCTCAATCCCTGGAACGCGGAATTGACTACGAGATCCATCATAAGGATCCGCTGGAACGCTGTTACATCGGTGATTCCCTGAGGCTGAAGCAGATATTGATGAATCTTCTTTCCAATGCAGTGAAATTCACAGCTCCCGGAGGAAAGATACGAACCGAGATAGAGGAAGAAAAACGGATTAACGGGTTTGCCATTTTTAAAATCTCTGTCAGTGATACGGGAATCGGCATGACACCTGAATTTCTGGAGAAGCTTTACCAGCCGTTTGAGCAGGAGACGCTGGACAGTGCAAGGAATAAGATTGGAAGCGGGCTGGGATTGTCTATTGTATACAATCTTGTCAACCTGATGGGCGGTGACATAAAAGCCGAGAGCAGGAAAGGACATGGGAGCCGTTTTACTGTCCGGCTGCCGTTCGGGCTGCTCAGTGATGACGGAGAGCGGGAAAAAGAACGTAAGACCAGTCAGCTGCTGAATAATATGAAGGTTCTTATTGCAGATGACGACGAGTACATAGGAGAGCAGGCAGCCGGGATTCTCGAAGGAATCGGGGCAGGAACTGTTTTTGTCAATTCCGGCATCAAAGCTGTAGCGGAAGTAAAGAAAGCGCTGGAAGAAGGCTGGCTGTTTGACGTGGCGATGATTGACTGGAGAATGCCGGAGATGGACGGGATTGAGACGGTACGCCGTATCAGGCAGCTCACAGGCCCGGATACGATGATTATTATTATTTCAGCCTATGACTGGAGCAGTATTGAGGCGGAGGCCAGGGCTGCCGGCGCTGACTACTTTATTTCCAAACCGCTGTTTCGCGCTTCGGTCTATGAGACGTTTACGAAATTCAGAGGCAGAAACAGTGTTGAGCTGAAACAGCAGGCCGTAGAGAGCGCTTTCCTGGGGAAAAAGGTTCTTTTGGTGGAAGATAACGAGCTGAATATGGAAATTGCCAAATCGCTGCTGGAAATGCATGGACTCTGCATTGTGACGGCGAAGGACGGACGGGCCGCGGTGAATACCTTTGAAGTATCTCCTGAGGGCAGCTTCTTTGCTGTTCTTATGGATATCAGAATGCCTGAGATGAACGGTTTAGAGGCCACCAGAGCCATTCGTGCCATGGATAGAAGCGATGCCCGTACGGTACCGATTCTGGCTATGACGGCCAATGCTTTTGATGAGGACAGGATGGAAGCATTAGATGCAGGAATGAACGGATATCTTGTAAAGCCGCTGGATCTGACCATGCTTATTTCAGCGCTTAAATCATTGGATGGGTAGAAAAAACGGTCAGGCGCTTTTCAGAAGGGCCGTGGAGGCAAAGGATGAGACTGATGAATGAAATACCGGACCGGTTTTGGAGCTTATTCCGCTCCGTTAACCGGCCCGTCTATATAGAAGCATTACTAAAAATCAATGAAGAATACGAATACAGCAATTATTTTTTAAGCAGGGAGGCGTGCATCCGGATTCTGGGAGAGCATTTTGCCCGGAAAAAATACGTTATCTGGCAGGATGAACTGGAGGACGAGCTGGATACGCTGGAACCTCCGGCAACCAGGGTGCTGGGATGGCTTTTGCGGGCCGGATGGCTCAGGAAAGTCGATGATTACGCATCCATGACGGCCAATATAGTCATACCCGACTATGCGGCTGTCATGCTGGAAGCGTTTCGCAGACTCCACAGCGATGAGGAAGACGAAACCCAGATCTATATTCAGAATATCTATGCAATTCTGTTTTCCCTGAAAAATGACAGAAGAGCCGGGCTGAGCCTTCTCGGCACGGCGCTGGTCAACACGAAAAAGCTGAATAAGACGCTTCAGGACATGCTGCACAATATGGATAAATTTTTTGCCGGCCTGCTGCAGCAGAAAAACTATGCAAATCTTCTGAAAGATCACCTGGAAGGTTATGTGGAAGAAATTGTCAGGAAGAAGTACCATATTTTGAAGACATCCGATAATTTCTATCTCTATAAAACCGATATTAAGCACTGGATCGGGGAGATGAGGGATGATGAGCAGTGGCTGGAGGCTCTTGTCAGAAAGAGCGCCGCAGATTCATACGGCCTGTTATCCGCCGGCAGGACGGCAGAGGAAGAACAGAAGGCCGCCGAGACGCGGATGATGGAGGATATCCTTGAAAAGCTAAGCCAGATTGAACGCGGTTTTGATGATATTGAACACAGGATTTCCAATATGGACAAAGAGCATTCCAGGTATGTCCGCGCCACGGTGACGCGGTTGAATTACCTTCTGAACCAGGAGGACAATACAAAGGGGCTGATTATCAGACTGCTGAACCGCCTGGCGGATGACGGGGAGCAGGAGAACATGCTCACGGAGACAGGAAAACGGATGAATCTGTCCCAGATGAATATCCTGTCGGAGGCATCCCTATACAAGCGCAGAAAGGTAAAGGCCGATTTCTCAAAGAATCTGGAGCCGGACGAGGAGGATAAGGAGCTGACCACAGAGGAAATTCTCAACTTGAACCGGGTGAAGAACCGTTACAGCCGCAGCGAGATAGAGAATTTTATCACGCAGAGAGCCGTATCGGGGAAAATGGAGGCAGATGCGGACACCGTATCCTGTGATGAGGAATTTGAGAAACTGATCCTTGCCTATGACTATTCCACGAGACAGAAAAGCCGGTACCTTGTGGAGGAGGAAGAGGCGGAAATGATAGATAACGGCAGATACCGCTATCCGAAGCTGGTATTTGTAAGGAGGAACGAATGACAGATATTCCATATTTTGACGGTCTGATGGGAGAAGAACAGAGGGAGATTACAGACTCAATCCGCCTTTTGCTCCGTCAGACCTTTATTCTCGAGCGGAAATATGACAGACGGACCGGACGGTTCCAGTATAACCGGGAATTCCGTATCTGCAATAAACACCTGGAGTTTATACGCACTTATTTTTCCATCAGCGGCATATCGGTTTATGAGAACAGCCAGCTTGGTGTCATTTATATTCAGGGAGAGACGCTTGTGGGGGATAAGCTGCCCAGGCTTGCCACCCTGTATCTTCTGATACTGAAGCTGATTTATGATGAACAGATGGAAAGCGTATCAACCAGCGTCAATGTGTATACGACGCTTGGCGAGATGCATGAAAAGCTCGGAAGCTACCGGCTTTTTAAGAAACAGCCGTCGCCGACCGATATCAGGAGAGCGGTGACTCTTCTGAAAAAATATCAGGTGATCGAACCGCTTGAGCTTCTGGACGACCTGAACGGGAACAGCCGCCTGATCGTTTATCCCTGTATCAATGTGGTGCTGCTGGGGGACGATGTCAGGGAACTGCTGGAATCATTCAGGGAGGACGAGGCCCTGCAGGCAGGGACGCCGCAGCGGGAGATTAATTCCGCTTTGGAACCGGAGATTGAGGAGGACGATGATGATACAACAGACGAAGACTGACAGGGAGCGCTTTGTGGCACTTTCCCGCATCTGCCTGAATAACTGGCATTATATCAGCCGGAAGACTCTTTCCTTCAGCGAAGAAATCAACTTTTTCACCGGGCACTCCGGCAGCGGAAAATCGACTGTGATTGATGCGATGCAGATAGTTCTGTATGCCAACACGGACGGAAGAGGCTTTTTCAATAAAGCGGCCGCGGATGATTCCGACCGCAGCCTGATTGAGTATCTGAGAGGCATGGTGAACATAGGGGAAAATAATGAATTTGCCTATCTGAGAAACAGAAATTTCTCTACGACCATCGTTTTGGAGCTGAAACAGACGGACACGGAGGAATGCCAGTGTGTCGGCATTGTATTTGACGTGGAGACGGCTTCCAATGAAATCTCGAGAAAGTTTTTCTGGCATAAAGGGCCTCTGTGGGAGAACAACTACAGGACAGAGGGGCGCGCCATGACCATCGCGGAGGTGGAGGAGGAGCTGCTGCGTTCCTATGGAAAAGAAGAGTGTTTTTATACCTCCCATAATGAGCGGTTCCGCAGGCTTCTCTACGATGTATATCTGGGCGGCCTTGATCAGGAAAAATTCCCCCTGCTTTTTAAGAGGGCGATACCATTCAGGATGAATATCAAACTGGAGGATTTTGTAAAAGAATACATCTGCATGGAGCAGGATATCCATATTGAGGATATGCAGGAAAGCGTGATGCAGTACGGCAGAATGAGACAGAAAATAGAAGATACCTGCCGGGAAATAGAGGAACTCAAAGAGCTGGCCGCACAATACCGTGAGGTACAGGCCCAGGAGGAGCAGATTCGGGCGAATACCTATTTCATGAATAAGATGGAAATAATGAATCTTCGTCTTCAGGTGTCCGAGATATCCGACCGTATCGGACAGGCGGCCTCCGATCTGGATAAACAGGAAGTATTGGAAAAACAGGTGGTGAGTCAGGCTGCACAGTTGAAATTAAGGAGCGACGAGCTGCTCCGGCAGATTGCGTCCACCGGATACGATGAGCTGAAGGATAAACTCCTCAATCTCAATGAACTGCTGGAACATCTTTCAAAAAGCGCGGACAAATGGCAGAGGACGGCGGAAGGGCTGAAGGCGTGGGTCGATGAGGATGTCACATCCAACCAGACCATCTGGGATATAGAGGAATTTGAGGCCCGTACCATCGGCAGGGAGGCGCTTATCCGGCTGAAGGCATCCGTGGAGGAGATGCGGGAGGATGTGGGAAGACAGAAACAGGAGGCCGGTTCAATCCTCCGTGAGCTGTCAAAGCGGGAAAAACAGGCCTGTGAGGAGCTTAGCCAGTTAAAGGCCGGAAACAAGGCATATCCGAAAAACCTGGAGAATGCACGGGCATATATTAAACGGCGGCTTCTGGAAGAGTGCAGAAGATCGGTGGAGGTCCATGTCCTGTCCGACCTTCTTGATATCAGGAACGATGAGTGGAGAAATGCCGTAGAAGGCTATCTGGCGGGCAGCAAGCTGTCTCTGGTCGTTGCACCGGCTTATGCAAAGACGGCAATGGAGATTTACGGGGAGCTGGACCGCAGGGAGTATTGGAATGTAGCTGTCCTGGATACGGAAAAAGCGTCAAAAGCCGCTCCGCCTATATTTGAAAATGCCTTGTCAAAGGAGGTGGAGGTGCGGGAGGATTACCTTCGGCCCTTCATTGATATGCTGCTGGGGAAGGTGATCAAGTGCCGCGGCATAGAGGAACTTCGGAAAAACAGGACGGGAATTACGCCGGACTGCATGCTTTACCGCAATTACCGCCTGCAGTATATCAATCCGGATCATTATACGAAATGGGCTTATATCGGAAAGGCGAGCGTGAAGAAAAGAATCCGCCTGCTGGAAGAAGAGATAGAACAGTGCCGTGCACAGAAAAAACCGCAGGAGGAGCTTCAAAAGGAATGCATCCGGCTCCTGGGGCTTGAGAAGCTGGAAAGCAGTGCGGACACTTATCTTGAATGGCTCCTCGATATCAGGCAGGTAAAGGAGAAGACCAGGGAGAAAAAGCGGCTGGAAGATAAGCTTCTCAAACTCAGGGAACAGAATATCGATGAGTGGGAGAAAGAGCGGGAGGCGGTCGAGGCCCTGCGCTTTGCCAAAGAGGAGGGGATCCGCGAGACAGGCAGACAGATAGACCGCAGCCGGGATGAACTCGAGAGATATAAAAAAGAGGCCGTATGGCAGCAGGGAGAGCTTTCCGACCGGGAGCGCAGCTTCACAAAGGTGCAGGAGCTGGAGGACCGGTTAGACGAATTTCTCTCCAAACGTGAAAATCCGAGGCTTGACAAACTGGGGGATTATTTCAAAGGCAGGGCGGCAGCGGCGGCGGAAGCAAGGGACCGCGCGTTTGAACAGCTGCTCGGCCGCCGGCTTGAATACCTGAAACGTTATCCGAACAGGAGCTTTTCACCCAGCGCAAAGGATAATGCGGCATACGACAAGCTGCTCGATACGCTGAGCTGCGATAACCTTGAGCATTACAGGGAAGCGGCGGCAGAACAGGCCAAGACGGCGGTGGAGCATTTTAAAGACGACTTTATGTATAAAATCCGCAGCGCCATCCGCGAGGCGGTTCAGCGAAAGGATGAACTGAACCGGATTATCAGCAGCCTGAATTTCGGAAAGGACAAATATCAGTTTGTCATCGGCAGAAACAGGGGAGCCGACGGCCGTTTTTACGACATGTTTATGGATGAAGCGCTGGAGGTAAATCCGTCTAAACTCAGCCAGACCTTTGAAAACCAGATGAATTTCTTTACAATGGAGCATGAGAACCAGTATGGTGAGCAGATTAATGAACTGATTAATATCTTCATCCCGCCGGAGAACGCTTCGGCGGAGGAGATGGAAGAGGCCCGCAGGAATATGGATAAATATGCCGATTACCGTACCTATCTCTCCTTTGACATGCAGCAGATTATTAAAAATGACGATGGAATCATGAAGCTGCAGCTGAGCAAAATGATAAAAAAGAATTCAGGAGGCGAGGGGCAGAATCCTCTCTATGTCGCGCTTTTAGCCAGCTTTGCCCAGGCGTACCGGGTCGGGCTGCCGCCAAAACTGAGACGGAGCCCTACCATCCGGCTTGTGGTTTTAGACGAGGCCTTCTCTAAAATGGATGCGGAAAAGGTGGCAAGCTGTATCCAGTTGATCCGGGATCTGGGCTTCCAGGCCATCATCAGCGCTACCAATGATAAAATCCAGAACTACGTGGAGAATGTAAATAAAACGTTTGTCTTTGCCAATCCGAATAAAAAGGCTATTTCCATCCGTGAGTTCGAGCGGGAGGAGATGCCGCAGCTGATGAAAGGGTTGGTTTAGTTGATGTAGGGAGTCTTCCGTCCCGACCGTGTCCCGGCGGCTTTACAAAATTATAAACTTTCTCTGAAAAAATACGCATATCCATTGCAGGATGGCAGAAAAGAAGATATACTAAACACCGATACATCAACACAGAACGGAGGACAACATGAAGAACGACTTGCTTACAATCGGCGGCTTTACGATACATGGATATGGCCTTATGATAGGACTCGGCTTTGTGGCCGCATATTTTATGACGGAGTACAGGGCGAGCAAACAGGGACTCGACAGCGATAAGATTATTTCCCTTGCCGGCTGGACAATCATTGCCGGGCTGATCTGCGCAAAGCTTTTGTATTATGTTACAATTTTTGACGATATTATCGCGAATCCGAAACTGCTTTTGGACCTGGGAGACGGCTTTGTTGTTTACGGCGGGATTATCGGCGGTATATTCGGCGGATTTCTGTTTACCCGTGTACACAAGGTACCGTTTTTTAAGTACTTTGATCTGGTTATGCCGTCAGTTGCCCTGGCTCAGGGACTTGGCCGGATTGGCTGTTATCTGGCCGGCTGCTGCTACGGACTCCAGGTGGACAGCCCGATATCCATCGTGTTTACAAATTCAGCGTTCGCGCCGAACGGAGTGCCGCTGCTTCCGACCCAGCTTATATCAAGCGGACTGAATTTCCTGCACTGTATTGTGCTTCTTTGGTTTGCCAGGAGAGCAAAAGCACCCGGCCAGGTATCGGCGCTGTATCTGATTTGTTACAGTGCGGGGCGGTTTGTGCTTGAATATTTCAGAGGAGATTTAATCCGCGGCTCCGTGGGGACATTCTCCACATCCCAGTTTATTTCCATCTTTATTTTTATAGCCGGAGTGGCGTTGTTTATTGCAAGTCCGAAGCTGAATAAAGGCGGCGAAGAAACGAGCGGCGAAGCATAAAAATGCATTGAAACATTCAGAAGGCTGCAGGCATTAAGAAGAGCTGTACTGCATAACACAGAATTCGATGAATGACCGGGCCAGCTCCGGAAGATATTTATTTTTATGGTAGATAACTGAAAAACAGCGTTCCAGATTGATATCTTTCAGGACAACCTCTTTCAGGGTTCCTTCTGTTAAAGCGTTCCGGACAATGAGCCTGGGGAGGATTGTAATCCCCAGGTTTTTTTTGAGCGCTTCGATGATTGCTTCATTGCTGGCACTCTCCCAGGCCGGGGTGATTTTCAGGCCGTGAAGGGAACAGAGACTTTTTACGATTTCACTGGTTGCACTTCCGGTCTCGCGCATCAGAAAATCGTAGGAGAACAGTTCGCCTGGGAGAGCATATTTTTTCAGAGCAAGGGGATGTGACGCGCCGCAGACAAGACAGAGGCGGTCTTTCATAAAAGGTATCTCGATAAACTGAGACGAGGAAGGAGAGCCTTCTATCAGCGCAAAGTCGATCTCATTGGAAAGAAGGGCCTCTTCAATGGCGGAATAGTTTTTTATCAATGCCGAAATTTTGAAATCCGGGTGCTTCTGACGGAAGCGGATTAAAAGTTCGGGGAGAAGGCTCGTTCCGATCGTGATGCCCGCGCCGATTTTCAATGTTCCCGTGGAGCCGGATTTTTTCATTCCCTTTTCCATTTCATCGAAAAGAGAAGAGATATGAAGAGCATAGTGATAAAACTGCTGGCCTGCTTCCGTTACGTAAATCCGGCGCGACATCCGATCGAACAGACGGAGTCCATAGTATTCTTCCAGTTCACTGATGGCAAGGCTGACGGAGGGCTGGGCCAGATGCAGTTTTTCAGCGGCTTTCGTAATACTTTCGCATTGATATACGGTGACGAAAATACGGATGTGGCGAAGTGTCATAATCCTGTCCTTTCTCGTTTGAAATATGAAAATACATAATGAATTAATTATCTATATTATATAATAATAGTATTTTACAAATAGATCAAGAGCGGTTATAATGCAAGCAAATGAGGTACAGAAGTTACTGTACACGCAAGCAAAAAGTGTCTGCGGCGCAGTGAAAGAGGAGGAGAACTGAATGGAACGAGGGAAAGTAATATGGAAGCTGTTTATTTCCACGCTTTATCTGAGCGCATTTACTTTCGGTGGAGGATACGTGATTATCACGCTGATGAAAAAGAAATTCGTGGATGAATATCACTGGATTGATGAGGAGGAGATGCTGGATCTGGTAGCTATCGCCCAATCCGCTCCGGGGCCGATTGCCGTAAACGGAGCGATTGTCATTGGGTATAAGCTGGCCGGCGTTCCCGGGCTTCTGGTGTCCATTCTGGGTACAGTGACTCCGCCTTTTGTCATTCTCTCTATCGTATCCCTGTTCTATACGGCATTCCGGGAGAATCTTTACATTGGCATGATGTTAGAGGGAATGCAGGCCGGCGTTGGAGCTGTCATCGCGTCAGTCGTTTACGATATGGGAGAGGGAATCGTACGGGGGAAAAAATATATTTCCATTCTGATTATGGTTCTGTCATTCATTGCCGTCTATTTTCTGAATATCAGCGCCGTTTATATTATACTGGCCTGCGGTGTCCTCGGCGCCGTCAGGACGCTACTGGCCCAGAGGGGAGGTAAGACATCATGATTTATCTTCAGCTTTTTTTGAGCTTCCTTCAAATCGGTGCATTCAGCTTTGGCGGCGGCTATGCGGCCATGCCTTTGATACAGGCGCAGGTGGTGGATCTGCACCACTGGCTTTCGCTCGGTGAGTTCACCGATCTGGTCACGATTTCCCAGATGACGCCGGGGCCGATTGCAATTAATTCGGCCACCTTCGTAGGACTGAAGATTGCCGGCTTTTCCGGCGCTCTCTGCGCCACCTTCGGCTGCATCCTGCCCTCCTGCATTATCGTATCGGTGATTGCCTGGATTTACATGAAATACAGGAAGATGACGCTTCTGCAGGGAGTCCTTAACTCACTCCGCCCGGCCGTAGTCTCCCTGATCGGGGCGGCAGGCCTGTCCATCATAATCACGGCCTTTTTCGGAGAGCAGGGCGTGATGGCGCTCCAGAATCTGAAGGTGCAGGCCGTTGTGATATTCGCTGTTTCAGTTTATCTGCTTCGTTGGAGACATATGAACCCGATAACTGTGATGCTGCTGGCAGGGGTGATGCAGGTTGGAATCGGACTCGTCAAATAGGCAGGTGAACTGTTTTAACAGTTCAGACAGGTCTCTGTTACTAAAGCATATGGAGATTTAACTGAGGTT
>NZ_KE992994.1 GCF_000466485.1 [Clostridium] symbiosum ATCC 14940
GGCGTCCTCACCTGCTTAACTAAATCTCCATATGCTTTAGTAGCAGTTCAGACAGCATGAACTGTTACCAAATGATTGCAATGATGGGGAAAATTGGGTATGATAGTAATGTACCGCGGCAGCACCGCGAAACGCCGGTACAGGAAATGAGAGGAGATGATAGGATGAATGAGAAATTGACGATTACATGGCTGGGACATTCCTGTTTTAAGGTGGAGTCCGGAGGATATTCCGTGGTTTTTGATCCATATGCAGACGGAAAAGTTCCCGGATTAAAACCGCTCAGAATCGAAGCCGACGAGGTTTTATGCAGCCATGAGCATTCGGACCATAACTTCCGTGAGGCAGTAACACTCAGAAACAGGAATGTGGCGTCGCCGTTTCGGATTCAGGAAATTTCCACTTACCATGATGAAAAGCAGGGTGACCTGAGAGGCAAAAGTACGATACATATTCTGGATGACGGAGTATTCCGAATTGCCCATATGGGAGATTTGGGATGCGAACTGCCGAAAGAACAGAGAGAAATGCTGAAAGATTTGGATGTTTTAATGATACCGGTGGGAGGCTATTACACGATTGATGCGGCCCAGGCCCGTCAATTGGTGGAGTACGTGACTCCCAATGTGGTGATTCCCATGCATTACCGTGGAATGGGCTTTGGCTTTGATGTGCTGGGTTCGGTCAACGAATACCTGGGATTATGCCAGAATGTAGTGCGGTATCAGAACGTTATCGAAATTACGAAGGACATGCCGAGACAGACTGCGGCAATGACATTTTAACAACGGTAACCTGCAGGCACCGCGCACGGGTTACCGCCACCAGTGAAAGCATACCCCGGAAACCACATTTCCGGGGTTTCGCTATTGACATTTAAAAACCATTGTGTTAATTTATATATAAACACGTGTAAATAAAAAAATATTTGTGCAGAAGGTATAAAATATGGCCACCAGAAAAGATGTTGCTGACCTGGCAGGGGTATCTCCTGCAGTAGTCTCTTATGTATTAAACAAATCGAATTATGTAAGTGAAGAAAAAAGGGCCGCAGTATTAAAAGCGGTGGAAAAGCTGAATTATCAGCCCAATTATATGGGCCGGAGCCTGAAAAATAAAAAGACGAATAATCTAGGACTCATTTGCGACGATATCCGAAGTGAACTTTTTGCCGAGATTGCATTCTACAGCGAGAGATATGCCTATGAGAATGGCTACAGTTTGTTTTTATGCACCAGCCATCAGGATGATAAATTTTTGAATGGCATTGTGGATCACCGGCTGGACGGAATATTTCTGGCAACCAGTATTTACAGCACCGAACAGATTAACCAGATTGCAAAGAGCAATATCCCGGTTGCCCTATACAAGGCGCATCATTATGATAATCTGGATCCGCGCGTAAAGTGCATTGAGGTGGATTACCGCAAAGCGGCTTATATGCTGACGGAACGTCTGATTCAGAAAGGACATGAGAGAATTGCATTTTTCCCTCCGTACCGCTCTAAGCTCAGCTACTGGGAAAGCGCTGACTTCCGTTTTAAAGGCTATCAGGATGCAATGAGACATTATGGACGCCCGGTGGAAGAGACGTTAATCTGTTATGACAATGAGTATTATGAGGACATTATGAAAAAGGCGGAGGAAATCTGCCGCCGCAGTCTTAAGGAAGAGGGAAGGATTGCATTCGTGACAGGGAATGATTATCTGGCAATCCGGATAATGACATATTTAAAGGAAGTAAAGCTTTATAACCCGGAGACAGTGTCGATCACCGGAATGGATAATACGTCTTCGGCTGGAATTGCCAGCCCGTCTCTGACGACGGCAGGCTTTTCAAAGGTAGACGTAGCAAAGGCCGTGGTGGACTATCTGATTCACGGCGCAGATGCAGAAGGAATCAAGACGAAAAAGATTCCCGTATTTTTAGTAGAAGGCAATAGCGGATGATAAACCGTTACTGTTCAGGTAACATCCCGTGAGGTGTTTTGTTCACGGAACGGCGCTGTTCGGCAGGGCCGTGAATCGTAACGATAAACCTGAAGCTATTGTTTTTAAGAATATATTTACTCGTGTAAATACCATGATGGATCAATAATCAATATTTTCTTTATTTTTTATTTAAGAATTTACACGTGTAAACAAATCAGGGAGGGATGAAAGAAATTGAAGGTGGAGAAAGAGATCCTGATGGAACAGATCCCCGGACTTTATGCGGTAGGGGAGATTCTTCTGGACGAGGAACTGTACTATGCGGCAGCTTCTGAAAACCGTGGCGGCGAGCTGTATTTAGTCCACAGCATGACGAAGGAAATCAGTGAGCTTCAGGGATGCCAGGGAGGCGTGATGGC
Source organism: [Clostridium] symbiosum ATCC 14940 (assembly GCF_000466485.1). GTDB lineage: Bacteria > Bacillota > Clostridia > Lachnospirales > Lachnospiraceae > Otoolea > Otoolea symbiosa. The sequence goes on from NZ_KE992994.1 coordinate 2,352, forward strand.
AGTGCTGGGAGCGGCGCAGGAGAGGGCAATTCTCTGTATCGAAGAATTTTACCCGGTGTTTGACTCGGCTGGAGCGAAGATCGTGAAGGCAGAGCTTGAGCGGACCGGGAAGGGCTGGGCCGCATCACGGCGAAAGACGGTGGCTGAGGTTCCCTATGTACACCGGATTGCACAGCTTACGGAGGAAGACGGAAATTTTATTGCGGCCGGAAAGCTCTGTAAGCACAAGGATTGTTCGGATGACTGGTCCACTTCGGGGAGTATGGAAATCGGCCGGTACGAACCGGAGGAAGGCGTCTCGTCCTTTGAACGGGTCCGGGACGGGATTTATAAACACCATGCAATGTTTATCAGGAAAAATGAATCGGGTTATGACAATCTCTATTATGGAGGAAGCGAAGGAGCGTTTGTGACAACACGCAAAAACGGAACCTGGGAGACGAGACAGATTTTGGACGTACCGGTAAGTGATATTGTCTGTTACGATTTGGATGGGGACGGAATGGATGAAATTGCCATAATTGAAGGATTCCATGGCGATAAAGCCGTTATTTTCAAACAAGGTGCAGGCGGATATGAGAGGGCGCTGGAACTGCCGTTAGATTTCGGGCATGTGCTCTGGGGAGGCAGTTTTCTGGGAGGACCCGGACTGATAACAGGAAGCAGGGGAGGCGGAATGCAACTGTCCCTGTACCGTTTTAATCCAAACAGGGAAGAAGAAAACAGGCTGTCTGTCCGTTCGGAGACTGTGATTGACAAGGGGCAGGCACCGGCACAGATTATTGTAAACGAATGGAAAGATAGCGCTGAGATAATAGCTGCAAATCATGGGGTGGCGCAGCTTGTGAGGTACCGCTGCAGTCTGTAGGGACAGATGAAATAATATCGGTAAAAAGCAGCAGTAAAGAAGCAGCAGTAAAACAGAGAAAAACAACAGTTGTCCGCACGTGGGACAGCATAAAAGAAAATAAAAAAGGAGAAGAAAAATGAAAAAAAGAATGGCAAAAATGGTTCCTGTATTGTGTGTAGCAGCGATGGTTGGATTGACGGCATGCAGTTCTGCAAAGCCCGCTGAGACGAAGGCTCCCGAGACAAAAGCGGAGGCGGCATCTGAGAAAGAGCCGGCGGGGGAAGAACCGGCGGCAGCCGTGGATTTTCCGAAAGATACGCTTAATATTATCTGTCATGCGGCGGCCGGAGGCGGCAGTGATGCACTGGCAAGACAGGTGGCCCAGGGCCTGCAGGATGGAAACGGCTGGACGGTCACAGTAGATAATAAGACGGGCGGTTCCGGCTCTGTGGGAATGCAGTTTGTCATGAATTCCAAACCGGACGGCTATACCATCGGTACGGCTCCGGTGGAGCTTTCCATGATAGAGGCGCTTGGCTATGCACAGCTGGCTCCGGAGGATGTCCAGCTGCTGGGCTGCGGCATGTCCTGGCCGGCGGCGCTTTATGTGCCTGCCGACGCTCCCTATGATACGCTGGAAGATTTTATCAATTACTGTACGGAGAATCCCGGCAAGGTGCGCGTGGCAAACTCCGGAATCGGCTCGATCTGGCATATTGCCGCCTGTGTGTTGGCCGATAAGACGGGAATCGAGATTAACCATGTGCCGTATGACGGAGCTACCGGTGCGGTTACGGCGCTGCTGGGCAAAGAGATCGATGCTGTTGTGGTCGGTACCTGTGAGGGATATTCCTATGTGGAATCGGGAGATTTTAAATGTCTTGCTTCCTTCAGCGAGGAGAGAAGCTCCGTTCTTCCTGATGCACCGACGGCCAGGGAACAGGGGCATGACATCAATGTAGTCTGCTGGGTAGGGTTCCTTGCCCCGAAGGGAATTGAGGAGGCAAAGCAGCAGATCCTAGTGGATGCGTTGAAGAATGTATTTGCCGGCGACGCTTATATTGAATTTTGCAAAGGCAGAGGTTGTGACAGCACTTATTATACGCCGGATGAATTCCTTGCCATGGCGGAAGCGGATTATACCTATTATTCCGAGCTGATCTCGGACCTTAAGATTGGTCAGTAAGCGTCCGAATTTTTAGGAGAATGAAAATGAAGAAGATTACAGGAAATACGATAGTAGGTTTTTTATTTGCGGCGGCAGCCGGTATCACGCTGTATATTTCCAATGCCACGCTGAAATCGGCTTCTGCGATGGGGGATCCGGGACCGAAGATGTTTCCGAATGCAGTATGTATAGCAATACTGATTCTTTCTGTGATTATTATGGTTCAGTCCGTTTTTAAATCTGAGAAGCCCTTTAAAGGCGCGCTTTCCACACCGGAAGGAAAGCAGGGCTGTACAAGAATGATATTGGTTCTGTCAGATTTGGCGCTTTTTCTAATCCTCTGGAGATATGTGCCGTTTCTGGCGGCAGGGGTCATTTTTATCTTCCTGCTTTGTATGGTCTTCAGAGAAAAACTTCTGTTCTCTATTATCTATTCAGCGGCAGTGACAGGCGCTCTGTATTTTGTGTTTACGATCCTGCTGAAAGTGAATTTGAATATTTGCTGACGGACAGAAGCGGCGGCCATGAATGCCGGTGTTCATGGCCTTTGGGACAGAAATCACAATCACGGTTAATGAGGTGACTATATGGATTATTTATCAGCAATACAAACTGCATTTTCTCCCGGCTGCCTGTTCTGTATCACAATGGGCGTACTGATGGGGCTGGTAGTGGGAACCCTGCCCGGCCTGACCTCGGTGATGGCTGTCTCCCTGATTACGCCCCTCACGTTTAAGATGGATCCGGTCAATGGCTTCGGCATGCTGCTCGGCGTATACAATTCCGCCATTTTTTCAGGAGGGATATCGGCAATTGCGATCAATACGCCGGGGACACCTGCCTCCATCGCAACCACCTTTGACGGATATAAAATATCCAAACGGGGCAGAACCGGGTTTGCGCTTGGGGTCAACACGATTTATTCCGTCATGGGAGGAATCTTTTCCACCGTGGCCCTGATGATTGCCTGTGAACCTCTGGCCAGCTTTGCCCTGAAATTCGGTTCGGCGGAGTACTTCTGGCTTGCCATTTTCGGCCTTTCCATGATGATCAGCATTTCCCATGTCGCTCTTGCGAAAGGGCTGGTGGTCGGCGCACTCGGCCTCCTGCTCAGCACTATAGGCCTTGATCCGATGCTGGGAAGCAAGCGTTTTGTAGGAGGCAATGTGGCGCTGCTTGACGGAATTTCTTTTATCCCGGTTTTAATAGGCCTGTTCGGCATCGGGGAGATGCTGTACCAGATATTTGAAAATGTAAAGGAAAGCAAGAAAGAAGATATTGCCGTTGTCGGTAAAAAGGCTCGTGTGCTTCCGACTAAGGCGGAGCATCGCAGGATGGCGCTTCCGGCTTTTATCGGTTCGATAATCGGTGTGGTAGTCGGAATCGTTCCGGGAACCGGCGGGGACATTTCCGCACTGATATCCTGGGATGTTTCCAAGCGCGTTTCCAAACACCCGGAAGAATACGGAGACGGCTCGATTGAAGGTCTTGCGACGACATGCGCATCGAACAATGCGTCGATTGGCGGTGCTTTGACCACGGCACTTGCACTGGGCATCCCCGGGGACTCCAGCACGGCTGTGCTTCTGGGCGCTCTGACTATGTACGGAATGGTGACAGGTCCCACGCTGCTCAGTAAAAGCAGCGACTTCGTCTGCCGCCTGTACATCATCATGCTGCTTGCCAACATCATTATCCTGCCATTGGGACTGCTCTCGGCAAAGGTCTGTATCAAGCTGCTGAGCGTAAAAAATGAGTATATCCAGATGGCGGTGCTTCTAATCTGCTGTATCGGAGCCTACTCGCTGAACCGGAGCTATTTTGATGTAATTATCATGTTTATTGCCGGTATCCTCGGCTTTTTCTTCCGCAAGTTCGACTACCCGCTGGGGCCCCTGGTGCTGGGGCTGCTTCTGGGAGGCATGTGCGAGACGAATCTGAGACGTACTCTGATGCTGTCGGGAGGGAGTCTGATGCGCCTTTTCACAACACCGATCTCCATGCTTCTGGTAGGACTGATTCTGCTGGCAATCGGCTGGCCCGTAATCAGTGAATTTAAGGGAAGGAAAAAGAAAAGCTAGCGGCAGTTCAGGCATTCAGGCAGTCTGAATGAAGGAAACATTTATTGATGGCGGTGACCTGTGCGCGGGGCGTGCAGGTTATCGTATAAAAAGTTATAAGAAAGAGGTAACAGATGCAGAATATATTGCCATCCATCCATTTGCTGGAAATCTTTATGCCGGTGGCGGACCGGGAGGATTTTCTCGTCGGGATGCTGGAGGAAGTGAAGAATATTGATTTTTACAAGGGAATTGAACTGCCGGTTATTTTCCAGAAGGAGAATATCGCCAAGGTGAGGCGGATTGCCCGGGAAAAGAGCTACCAGGTTACCGAGTGGGCATCGCCTGATATCATAAAAAGAGGATACAATCTGTCCTCCACGGACAGGGAGCTGAGGGGAAAATCGGTCGGTTACGCGGTGGAGCTTATGAAAATTGCAGCGGAAGCCGGAACTGCGATTGTCGGCCTTCCATCAGGAGATGATCCGGGTGATTTAAAGCGGGAAGAGGCGAAAAAAGCGCTTTTTGATTCCTATTGCCGTATCTCAGAGGCGGCGAAGGAATATGACGGCCTGCATCTGACGCTGGAGCCGCTGGATCGGTATGTACACAAGAAACAGCTGATGGGACCGATCCATGAGGTGGCGGAATGGTTCGGCGTGCTTAAAAAGATCTGTCCCAATTTCTACCTGCACTGGGACAGCGCCCATGAGGCTCTTGCAGGCATCGGCCTGATGGAATCGCTGGAGGCGGCCCTGCCTTATATGGCGCAGTTTCATATCTGCAACTGTGTGACGGAACCGTCTCATCCATACTATGGCGATTTTCATATGGAGGTGGGGAGAGCCCCACATTATAAGAATTGGGGATACCTGACTCCTGAGATAGCCGCCGGTTTATTAAAACGTGCTGCTGAGGGAAATCCGGCGGAGGGAATAACAAACACCCACGTAGCCGTGGAAGTGCGCAGCCATATGGGAGACGCACTCTGGGAGAGAGAGAGAGACATCCGCGGATTTTTAATGAGAGCGTTTGACCTGGCAGGCCTCTCGTATTAATTAAGAAAGCGGGTTACTGTTTGCAGAACCGCGCTTTTCAGCGTGGCTGTGGATAGTAACAGGGCAGCAGGAGGAGAATGAGATGATACTTGATTATATGAAAAACTACCGGATGTATAATTCACTTGTTTCGAATCTGGAGGAAGGGATGACGTTTGTCAATACGCTCCTGGATAAGCCGGAAGGCCGCTATGAGGCGGAGCATGGTATCTACGCCATGGTTCAAATCGGAGTGACCTCCGATATCGGCAAAGACCGGATGGAGACACATGAAAAATATCTGGATGTGCAGATGGTATTCGAGGGGCGGGAGACATTTGAGTGGGAGGAAGCGTCTGAGCTGGAAGCGGAGACGGAATACGATCCGGAGACGGATTTCAAGTTTTACAGGGGAGGCGGAAAGAAAATTCTTGCCACAGAGGGCATGTTCTATATTCTGTTTCCCCAGGACGCCCACAGGTGCCGGGGAATGGCCGGGAAAGAAGGGGAAAAGTACCGCAAGATTGTGCTGAAGCTTCCGGTGGAAACGAAGCGGTAAGCGTTGGCCTCTGCCGTTACGGCAATTTAAAGGAGAAGGTGTATGTATTTATATGAGGGGATAGAAAAAGCGGAAAAGAAACTCCGCGCCGTGCTGCTCGGATGCGGGGAGCAGGCGGTCAACATGATCCACAATGCGATATCTTACCTGGATGAAATCGAAGTTGTTGCGGTCTGCGATAAAAATAAGGAACGGGCTGATTTTGCTGCGAGACGGCTGGGGCTGTCCCGTTCTTATCAGGATGCGGGCCGTATGCTTGACGAGGTGGATGCGGACGCTGCTTTTATCATTACCATTGCAGGGATCCAGGCGGCTCTGGCCAGGCAGTGTATTGAGGCGGGGCTTCATGTGTATACGGAAAAGCCGCTTGGCACCGAGCTGCCCGATCTGCTGATGCTTAAGGAGGCGGCCGCAAAACATCACAGGAAAATAGGCGTTTCCTTCAATAAGCGGTACAACCTGGCCTACCGGGATATGAAGCTGGCAATTGAGTCGGAAGGATTCGGCGCCCCATCCGCATTTATTGCGAAGTTTATCGGAGGATACCGTTCCAACGAAACAGATCTTCTCCGCGTCGGCTGCTGCCATTTTTTTGATTTGGCGAGATACCTGATCGGCGAACTGGATGAGGTATATGCTTACAAATACGAGAAACAGCCGGGGCAGCATATGTTTGCAGTGAATGGTAGGTTTGTGAACGGCTGTGTGGCCAGTATGACATTCGGCGCGCTGGGCTCCTGGGTATGCGGATACGGGATGGAGAGCGTGGAAGTGAGAGGGGACCGGAATATGGTGAGCGCTGAAAACGGGCGTGATTTTACCTGGCAGAAGCCTTCGAGGATACGGGAGCCGGAGGCGGGACTTGAAAATAAGGGCACCCAGGCGGTTATTGAAGCAGCCGTCCCGGTTGAGATTATGCGTGAAAGCGTTTGCAGGCGCGATTCTGAATGGAACGGAGCCGCCGGTGGGATATGCGGACGGATTGATGGCGCTTAAACTGGCTCTGGCCGTAGAACGAAGTACTGCAGAGCACCGTCCTGTAAAGATAGGAGAGATTGAGGGATGAAAAAGTTATATGGGGTTGTAGTGCCGATCGTAACACCTCTTACGCAGGAAGATGCGATCGACGTAATGTCTTTAAAAAGGCTGGCCGATCACTGTATTGACAGCGGCATGCAGGCTATCTACCCATGCGGAACCACGGGAGAGATGATGTATCTGTCGGTTGAGGAACGCAGGCTGGTGGCGGAAACAGTTGTGCGGCATGCAGCTGGAAGAGTACCGGTATTTGTACACGTGGGTGCATGGAATCTGAGGGATACGGTGGAACTGGCAAAACATGCGGCCGAAATCGGCGCAGACGGCATTGCAGTTGTGACACCTGCCTTTTTCTCCGTCAGGGATCAGGGGCTGGTTGATTATTTTACAACTGTTGCAAAAAGCGTCCCGCAGGATTTCCCGGTTTACCTGTATGCGATCCCGCAGTGTGCGGTGAATGACATAAGTCCCAAAGCAGCAGAGAAATGCAGCCGGCTCTGTCCCAACATAGTGGGAATTAAGTACAGCTATCCGGATATGACGCGTATCCAGCAGATGCTTCGGATAAACGGAGGGCAGTTCAGCGTGCTGGTCGGGCCGGATCATCTATTTGCCGCCGTCTCGGCGATGGGAGGCGACGGGGTAGTCTCCGGAAACGCCCAGATTATCCCGGCTTACTATAAGAAGATATGGCAGCTTCTCCAGGAGAAAAATTATGAGGAAGCGGCCAAATGGCAGCACAGGACAAATCTTCTGAATGAAACGCTCTGCGAGAACAATAATATTGCAGCATACAAAGTAATGCTAAAACGGGACGGAATCATTGCGACGACTAAGATGCGCAGGCCGATGGAAAATCTGACTCCGGAACAGGAGGAAAATTTGATTGCGGCAATGGAGAGGCTGAGGTATCGCGGGATATAAGGAGTTGGCTGTTTACCGGTCGAGGTAAAAAAACAGGCGCGGAATTGAGTAAATGAATTCCGCGCCTGTTTTTTGTAAGTATGGCCACGGGCTTAGCACTGCTGCAAACTCAAAAGAGTGCAATGTCAGTACGGCAAGCGGGCGGGCAACATCATGACATTGGACTAACATCCCCACAGGGGATGAAGACTCAGCCAATCCCATTCACCACACCAGATCTGGTCCGTTCCGGACGCGTCCTCCCTCAACATTTTCTCCCCGCAGGTGAAAAAACAGGGAAGAATAGAAAGTGTAACAGTTCAGCCATGATGTATTCCGCGAGGTGTTTTCGCTGTTTGAAAGTGGAAAACTATTTTCCATCCCCTTGTGAAATTCCACATCTTACGTTATAATGATAAATTAGAATAATATCCGATTTTTGGCGGTACCGCCTTATGAGACTGCCGTCAGGACAGACGGGGATGGCAGATACAAAGGATAAATTGATAGAATCAGGAGGACATGAAATGACCAGAAGAGAATTGCGGGAGCATTGTTTTAAACTATTGTTCTGCGCTGACTTTTATCCGGAAGGCGAGACGAAGGAGCAGATGGAAGAGTATTTTACCGAGCCGGTGGAGGAGGTAAGCGCCCCCGGCGGAGAGAGTGAGATCCTTCACAGCCCGGCCCTTGACGTGTTTGACGGAGGGTATGTAACGAATAAGGTGGAGCGTATCATCGAGAAGATTCCTGATTTAGACAGCCGGATTAATGAGATCGCAAAGGGATGGACGACAAAGAGGATGGGCAAGGTGGAGCTTACAATCCTGCGCCTGGCTCTCTTTGAAATCCAGTATGATGAGGATGTGCCCGAGAAGGTGGCGATTAATGAGGCGGTAGAGCTGGCGAAGAAATTCGGCGGAGACGACTCCCCCTCATTTGTCAATGGGATTCTGGCGAAGCTGGTGTAGGCTATGGCAAGAGCGGCAAGTGTATATTCCGTATCGCAGGTCAATGCCTATATCAAGAATATGTTCGCCCAGGATTTTGCCCTGAGCCGTATCTCGGTGAAGGGGGAAGTGTCGAACTGCAAATACCATTCATCGGGACATATTTACTTCACACTGAAGGACGGCCTGGGGGCTATCCAGGCAGTCATGTTTGCCGGGAAAAGACGCGGGCTTAATTTCGTGCTGGAGGAAGGGCAGCAGGTGGTTGTCAAGGGAAGCGTTGAGGTGTACGAGAGGGACGGACGGTACCAGCTTTATGCCGCCGAGATTACACTGGACGGCACGGGGGACCTGTTTAAAAGGTTCGAAAAGCTGAGAAACGAACTGGAAGAGATGGGCATGTTTGCCCCTGAATACAAAAGTCCGATTCCGAAATACGCGATGAAGGTGGGTATCGTGACTGCCAGTACGGGAGCGGCAATCCGCGATATCATAAATATAGCCCGGAGGCGGAATCCCTACGTGCAGCTGGTGCTATGCCCCGCACAGGTGCAGGGAGAAGGAGCGGCGTCCAGTATCGCCAGGGGGATCGAGACCTTGGATGCGATGGGGCTTGATGTACTGATCGTAGGACGCGGAGGCGGTTCCATTGAAGATTTATGGGCGTTTAATGAGGAGACAGTGGCAAGGGCAATTTTTGCCTGCAAAACGCCGGTGATATCCGCCGTAGGCCATGAAACGGATGTGACAATCGCAGATTATGTGGCGGATCTGAGGGCGCCGACCCCCTCCGCGGCAGCAGAACTGGCAGTGTTTGATTATGCACTTTTCGAAGGCCAGTTGAGGGAAGCAGGACAGAAGCTTTACCGTGCGCTGTCGGGCAGGAAGGAGATGGCGGCCTACCGGCTTGAGCAGTACAGGCTGCGTCTGAGGCTCTATAATCCGGAGCGCCAGCTCAATGAAAAGCGTCAGCGGCTGGCCGATGCCGAGGAGAGGATGGAACGGCTGCTGAAACAGAAGCTGACCGACAGAAAGCACAGGCTGGCACTTTTAAGCGGACGCCTCCACGGCCTTTCCCCTCTTGAGAAGATCAGCAAAGGTTTTGGCTTTCTTACCGGGGAGGATGGAAAAAGGGTGGAATCGGCAGAGTCGGTGAAAGCCGGTGATCATCTGCTGATACGCGTCTTAGACGGCCGGATTGAAGCGGAAGTGGTGAAGGCTGAGAAAAGCGGTATATAATAAAAAGGATAAAAGAATGGTGAGCCAAATGGATAGAAACGAAAAAGACGAAGCAGTGATGAACGAGGCGGGGGAAACACAGGAAGCCCCGGCTGATAAGCTTTCCATTGAGGAGATATTTACCGAGCTGGACGGCATTATCAGAAATCTGGAGAACGGTGAGGTTTCATTGGAGGATTCTTTTAAATATTATGAGGCCGGAATGAAGCTGGTAAAAACCTGCGGCGGAAAGATAGACAAGGTGGAAAAGCAGATTCTGGTGCTGAATGGCAATAACACGGAGGATGTGAGATAGTGATGAACGAACAGCTTTTACAAAGTACGGAGGAAGTGGAACAGGTAGTTTACTCGTATCTGCCGGCGGAGGAGGGCCATCAGAAGACTATTTTTGAGGCGATGAATTACAGCGTCAAGGCAGGCGGCAAGCGTCTGCGCCCTCTGTTGATGAGGGAGGTCTACCGTCTTTTCGGCGGAACAGGCAAAGAGATAGAACCTTTTATGGCCGCGATCGAGATGATTCATACCTCTTCCCTGATTCACGATGACCTTCCGTGTATGGATAACGATGAGTACCGCAGGGGGAAAAAGACTACCTGGGTGGTTTACGGCTATGATATGGCGGTTCTGGCAGGCGATGCCCTGCTCATCTATGCGATCGAGACGGCTGCCAGGGCATTCCAGATGACGGATAATGCGCAGAGAGTCGGAAAGTGCATCGGGATATTGGCACAGAAGACCGGAATTTACGGCATGATCGGCGGTCAGACTGTGGATGTGGAGCTGACGGACAAGCTGATTCCAAAGGATAAGCTGGACTTTATTTACCGGCTGAAGACGGGCGCGCTTCTGGAAGCGGCAATGGTGATCGGCGCCGTTATGGCGGGCGCATCCGACGAAGAGTGTGAGACGGTGGAGCGGATGGCGGCAGCCATCGGACTGGCCTTCCAGATCCAGGACGATATCCTGGATGTGACAAGCAGCCAGGAGGTGCTGGGAAAACCGGTTCTCAGCGATGAAAAAAATAATAAAACAACTTATGTGAGCCTGGAAGGGATTGAGAAAGCCAAACGCGATGTGGAAAAATTATCGGAGACGGCTGTCGATATCCTCTATTCTCTCCCGGGAAGCAATGATTTCCTGGAGGACCTGATAAAGGTACTGGTAAGCAGAGAAAAATAAAATTACGGTTCACAGCTTTGCCGCACAGCGGCGGGCTATGGCCGTGAACCGTAATTAATATAGAAGGAAAAAGCCATGATTTTAGATAAAATTAATGGACCCGATGATGTAAAGAAGCTTAATGAGACGGAATTAAGAGAGCTGGCGGAAGAAATCCGCTCGTTTTTAATAGAAAAAATCAGCCATACAGGCGGTCACCTGGCTTCCAACCTGGGCGTTGTGGAGCTTACGATTGCTTTGTATCTGGCGTTCGACCTTCCGAAGGATAAGATTATCTGGGATGTGGGACATCAGTCCTATACCCATAAGATATTAAGCGGAAGGAAGGACGATTTTGACGGCCTGCGGCAGTACGGAGGCCTGAGCGGTTTCCCCAAACGCAAGGAAAGTCCCTTTGACGCTTTTGATACGGGACATAGCTCCACCTCCATATCCGCCGGGCTTGGCATGGCCCAGGGCCGCGATGTGCTGGGCGAGGAGTATTCAATCGTTTCCGTAATCGGAGACGGGGCACTGACCGGAGGCATGGCGTATGAAGCATTGAACAATGCGGCGCGCCTGAAGAAGAATTTTATCATTGTCCTGAACGATAATAAGATGTCCATATCCGAGAATGTGGGAGGAATTTCCCGGTATCTCAGCAATCTGAGGGCCGACGAAGGCTACAACCTGCTGAAGAAGAATGTGGCGGGGACTCTGGCGAAGGTTCCGATGATAGGCAATGATTTGGTGGATACCCTGCTCAGGACGAAGAACAGCATCAAGCAGTTCCTGATACCCGGCATGTGGTTTGAGAATATGGGAATCACCTACCTGGGGCCGGTTGACGGCCACGATGTAAAGGGACTGGCCAAAATTTTCAGTGAGGCAAAGAAGATTAACCATGCCGTCCTGATTCACGTGATGACGAAAAAGGGAAAGGGCTACAGGCCGGCGGAGAGAAATCCGTCCAGCTTTCACGGCGTGGAGCCTTTTGACATAGAGACGGGAAAACCGCTGGGACAGAAGTTATATCCGTCTTACACGGATGTATTCTCAAGGGAAATCTGCAAGATAGCCGAGACGAATGAAAAGCTGGTGGCAGTCACTGCGGCCATGCCCGACGGAACCGGCTTAAAGCGTTTTTCCAGGCTGTATCCGCAGCGCTTTTTCGATGTGGGAATTGCGGAGGAACATGCGGTGACATCGGCGGCCGGAATGGCGGCAGCCGGTTTGAAGCCTGTGGTGGTGGTGTATTCTTCCTTCCTTCAGCGCGCCTATGACCAGATAGTCCACGATGTCTGTATCCAGAATCTGCCGGTACTGTTCTGCGTGGACCGTGCCGGACTTGTGGGGAGCGACGGGGAGACGCACCAGGGCATTTTCGATTTGACGTATCTGTCGTCGATCCCGAATATGAGTGTAATAGCGCCCAAGAATCTCTGGGAGCTGAGAGAAATGCTGCAATTTGCGGTGGACTATGAAGGACCGATGGCGATCCGATATCCAAGAGGCCAGGCATACAGAGGACTGAAAGAGTTCCTGGCTCCCGTGGAATATAAAAAGAGTGAGATTCTCTACGATGAAGATTCGATTGCGCTGCTGGCTGTGGGAAGCATGGTCAGCACCGCGGAACATATACGGACGAAGCTGAAAGAGGAGGGGCACTCCTGCACCCTTGTCAACGGCCGCTTTATCAAGCCCGTGGATACCGATGTGGTGGATTATTTAGCCAGGAACCACCGCTGTATCGTAACGCTGGAGGAAAATGTGCTCCGCGGCGGATACGGCGAGCGGATTACCGATTATGTACAGAAGCATTATCCCGCCATCCGGGTGGTGAATATAGCGCTGCCGGATGCCTATGTGGAGCATGGTAATGTCTCCAAGCTGAGAAGCGATCTGGGAATTGACAGCGATTCCATCCTGATAAAATTAAAGAATGAACTGAAGAGTGAATTTCCGGGTTCGGAGGAAAACAGATGAAAGAACGTTTAGATGTCCTTCTTGTCAAAAAGGGCCTGGCAGAGTCCAGGGAAAAGGCAAAGGCGATCATTATGTCCGGCATCGTCTATGTGGATGACCAGAAAGAAGATAAGGCGGGCACCTCATTTGAGGAGACGGCTAAAATTGAGGTGAGGGGAGCAACCCTCCGGTATGTCAGCCGCGGAGGACTGAAATTAGAGAAGGCCATGATCCATTTCGGTGTGTTGACAGACAAAAAGGTCTGTATGGATGTGGGGGCGTCAACAGGCGGCTTTACCGACTGCATGCTCCAGAATGGGGCCGTAAAGGTCTATTCCGTGGATGTGGGCCACGGGCAGCTCGCGTGGAAGCTTCGAAATGACCCGCGTGTCGTCTGCATGGAAAAAACCAACATCCGGTACGTGACACCGGAGGATATTAATGATAAAATTGAGCTTGTATCCATAGATGTTTCTTTCATCTCCCTGACCAAAGTGCTGGTTCCGGTGAAGAAGCTGATGGCGGAGGACGGACAGATTGTTTGTCTGATCAAGCCCCAGTTTGAGGCCGGAAGGGAAAAGGTCGGAAAGAAAGGCGTAGTCAGGGAGAAAAGCACCCATCTGGAAGTGATCAACATGGTGATTGATTTTGCCGTGGAGGCCGGTTTTGAGGTGCTGAACCTGGAATTTTCCCCAATTAAGGGGCCGGAGGGGAACATCGAATATTTACTCCACCTTCAGAATCACAGGGATGGAGAACATTATGATAACGTAACGGTAGACCCGGCTCAGGTTGTGGAAGCGGCTCACAGCGAGCTTGATAAATAGAGTCCGGTAAGATGGCATGATGCCGGGAGAGCGCAGAATGAAACATTTTTATCTGATTGTGAATAAAGAGAAGGAAAATGCGGAAAAGGGTGCGGAGATGATTGCGGAATACCTGTCCCGGCAGGGATGCGAATGCCTGTGGGATCAGGAACCGCCGGACACCTCCGAGTACCGCTATACGGACGGCCGGAAGGTTCCCCAGGAGACGGAATGCGTGATTGTTCTGGGCGGGGACGGAACGCTGATCCAGGCATCGAGGGATCTGGCCGGTAGAAATCTGCCGCTGTTCGGTGTAAATATGGGCCATCTCGGTTATCTGACACAGATTTGCTGCGAGAGGGATATCCTGACTGCCATGGACGATCTGCTGGCCGACCGCTACAGGCTGGAGCACAGAATGATGCTGCAGGGACGTGTGATTTCAGACGGCAGAACCGTAGCCGAGGATATTGCCCTGAACGATATTATATTAGGAAGAATGGGGCTTCATACACTGAAATACGATCTGTATGTCAATGGGGAATTTTTTAATGAATATACGGCTGATGGAATGATTATGGCTACACCGACCGGTTCGACGGCTTATAATCTGTCGGCGGGAGGCCCGATTGCGGCGCCGGAATCCGATTTGATCATCATGACCCCTATCTGTCCCCATACGCTGAACTCCAGGAGTATCGTTCTCTCTTCCGAAAACAGGATTATGCTGAAGGTAACAGGGGGAGAGGATCGCGAACAGTTTTTAAGCTTTGACGGCGATACGGTTGTAAAGCTTAGAAGAGGGGACCGGATTGAGGTGGAGCGATCAGAAATCACAACGACGCTGGTGCAGCTCAGCCAGGTTTCATTTCTTGAGAATATCAGGAAAAAGATGAAGCATATATAGGGGCGGCAGGGTAACAGTTCAGCCATGATGAATTCCGCGAGGTGTTTTCGCTGCTTTTGGCGAAAATCCCGAGTTAAGCGGCGCGAAACGGCGTTTTTTGCCGTTTCTGTGCATCATTTGTGCAGTTTGGCCGAAGGCTGAACTGTAACGCGGCAGTTATCAGACAGAGTAATTATCAGAATGCGCCGGATATCCGGAGGCAGCTGGTATCAAGGTGTTTCAGACAGAATGATGTATCAGAGCGGAGGATAGTTTAATGAAATTGGAACGTCATAGCAAGATTGTAGAGTTGATTGGGAAATATGAAATTGAAACGCAGGAAGAGCTGGCGGAATATCTGAACAAAGAGGGATATAACGTGACCCAGGCCACCGTATCCCGTGATATCAGGGAATTGAAGCTGTCCAAGATCCAGACGGAGAACGGGCGCCAGAAGTATGCGGTGTTTCATCCGCAGACGGCATTCAATGACAAATACATCCGAATACTCCATGACAGCTTTCTTTCCATGGATATGGCACAGAACATACTGGTAATCAAGACGGTGTCAGGCATGGCGATGGCGGTGGGGGCGGCTCTAGACTCCCTGCATTTTGGAGAAATCGTCGGCTGTATCGCAGGAGACGACACGGTAATGTGCGCTGTGCGGACTGTGGATGACACGATAGTATTGATGGATAAGATCAAGAAGCTCATAGCTGGATAAGGGGTGATGGGATGCTGTTTCATCTGTATGTGAAGAATCTGGCCCTCATCGACTCTGCGGAAGTGGAGTTCGATGACGGGCTGAATATACTGACCGGCGAGACGGGAGCCGGTAAATCGGTTATTATAGGCTCGGTTAATGTGGCTCTGGGCGCCAAGGCGTCGAAGGATCTGATACGCCAGGGCTGTGACAGCGCCTATGTGGAACTGGTCTTTTCCGTGACCGACGAAAAAAAACGGAAGGAACTTGAAGGTCTGGATGTGCACCCGGACGACGACAGTCTTATTATCATTTCTAAAAAAATCATGCCTGCCAGAAGTATCAGCAAGATTAACGGGGAGACAGTGACCTCGGCCAGGCTGCGGGAAATTACCGGACTTCTGATTGATATCCACGGGCAGCATGAGCATCAGTCTCTGCTATATCATGCCAGACATCTGGAGATTCTCGACGAATATGGAAAAACCCGGACTGCCGGTTTAAAACAAAAAATTGCAAAAGAGTACCATGCATACATAGAACTCAGGAAAAAGCTGGAGTCGCTGAATCTGAACCAGGAGCAGAGGCTTAGGGAGATGGATTTCTGCCGTTTTGAGATCGACGAGATTGAGAATGCGGATTTAAAACCGGGGGAAGAGGAGGAATGCCAGTCGGTTTACCGCCGGTTTTCGAATGCCAAGAGGATCACGGAGAGCCTTGCTCTTGCCCATGAAGCCGTCAGCACGGATGAGATTTCAAGGGCTTTAAGGGCGGTGGACGATGCGATGCAGTACGACGAGGAGCTGATGAGCATCAGGGACCAGCTCTATGATGTGGATTCCCTTTTGAGTGATTTGATAAGGGAGATTTCCGCCCATCTGGAGGAGATGACGTTTGACGGGGATTCCTTTAATCAGGTGGAAGAACGCCTGGATCTGATTCGAAACCTGGAAAGTAAATACGGAAAGACCATTGAGGATGTCCTTAAAAGCCTGGAAGAGAAAAAGAAGAAGCTGGAGGAGCTTGAGAACTATGATTTACTCCGCCTTCATACGGAAAAGGAGCTTAAGGCATCGGAAGACAGGCTGGAAGAACTGTCGGCCGCCCTGTCTAAGCTGAGACAGGAGATTGCCGGTGAATTATCGGACAAGATCGAGGACGGGCTTAAGGAACTGAATTTCCTGGATGTGAAGTTTGCAATGGAATTCAGACGGTTAAGCCATTTTACTCCGGCCGGTTACGATGAAGCGGAATTTATGATCTCCACCAATCCGGGAGAGCCGGTCAGACCTCTCGGCATGGTTGCCTCCGGCGGTGAGCTGTCGCGCATCATGCTGGCGGTGAAAACGGTGCTGGCCGAGACAGATGATATTCCCACCCTGATTTTTGATGAAATTGATACCGGGATCAGCGGCCGGACGGCCCAGATGGTTTCGGAAAAGCTTCGTGTAATCGCCCGGAGCCATCAGGTTATCTGCATTACCCACCTGCCGCAGATAGCCGCCATGGCCGACAGCCATTTTGAAATAAGAAAATCGGTGGAGGAGGGCCGGACGACGACAACGATCCGCCCGCTTGACAGGGAGCAGATGACGGAGGAACTGGCCAGACTTCTTGGCGGAGCCGAGATTACGGAGACGGTAAGGCAGAACGCGAGGGAGATGAAAGAGCTGGCCGACGGTAAGAAAGGGCTGGCAGTAAGATGAAGTTAGATTTGAACGATCCGGGGCTTAATCTTTACCTGAGGGTTTACAACTATTACAAAGATTTAATCTGTTCCGGAAAGATGCAGCCGGGGACAAGGCTGCCCTCCATCAGGAAATGTGCAATGCAGCTTCAGCTTTCCAGGACCACGGTGGAGACGGCGTATATGCTGCTGGCGGCGGAGGGGTATATCCTGTCCCGTCCGCAGAGCGGCTATTATGTGACTGAGATACTGAATTCCGGCCCAAGGGAAGCGTGGAAGCCGGGCGGCAAAGAGACGGACGGGCCTAAGATACGTTATGATTTTGCATCCTCCAACGTGGATCGCGACAGCTTCCAGTTCGATCTATGGAGGCGCTATATTAAAAGTTCCCTCCGCCAGGATGAGCGCCTTTTATCCTACGGCGAGCCTCAGGGAGAGAGGGAGCTTCGGGAGGCTATCTGCAGTTATCTGGGCCGCCACAGGGGTGTGGTCTGCACTCCGGAGCATATTGTGGTGGGGGCGGGTGTGCAGAGCCTTCTGCATATCCTCTGTCCGATGGTGAGGGACAGGAAGAATGCATATTTTTACAATCCTGGTTTCAGACAGGGGCGTACGATTTTTGAGGACTTCGAGTTCAGGACCGGGGGGATGCGCAGCGCCAGGGAAGCGGGAGGACCGGATTCCGGCAGCATCTGCTACCTGACGCCTTCTCAGATGACGGTATGGGGCGAGGTGATGCATATTACGGAGCGGATGGATTTGCTCAAAGAGGCATTTGAAAAAGACATCCTCATTATAGAGGATGACTATAACAGCGAGTTCCGGTATTATAACAGGCCGACTCCATCCCTTCAGGGGCTGGCAGGCGGGCGCGGAGTTGTGTATCTGGGAACATTTTCAAGACTTCTGCTTCCCTCCATCCGAATGAGCTTCATGGTGCTGCCGCCGGAGCTTCTTCCGGTATACAGGGAGCGGAGCCATTATTATAACCAGACATCGTCCAAGACGGAGCAGATTGCACTCTGCCAGTTCATCAGGGACGGCCACCTGGAGAGTCAGATTCGCAAAGCCAGAAAACTGTACACCGCCAAGGCGAAAAAGCTTTGTGAGGATATCGGCAGGATATTCGGGGACAGGGCAGTTCCCCATCTGGGGGAGGCTGGATTTCTGGTACTTGCGGAGATCCGGACGGAGCTTACTTCGGAAGAGATAGCCAGGAAAGCGGCCCATGCCGGAATCGCTGTCCGCGCCGTGGTTCCGGAGGAGGGAAAAAGGGGGGAGAGTATGAACCCGAGAATTCTTCTTTCCTGTGCGACGGTGGGGACGGAGCATTATGAGGAGGCGCTCACGGAGCTGTACGACAGTATTTTTGGATAACCGCAGGTACCTCATGAGGAGTTTAAGCAAGGCGGCATAGATTGAAAATAAATACTGATGAGAAGGGAAATGTTTTTCTCATTTTTACAGTGGCTCTTTATTGTTTTATTAATACTTTACCTTTCCCTCTGCCTTTTTGGGGATAAGGCAAAGACTGTGGCAGTAATACTGATTGCAGCCGCGGTTATCTGTCAGGTGTCGTTTCATACTTTTTCTTACTTCAGATGGCTTGGTTATCCGTCACCGGCTGAATTTGTCATGAATTTGTCCGACAGTTATCCCGGCCATTCCGTGGAATGCCTGAGAAGCTCAAAGATTTACTACGACGGAATGGATAAGATTTTTCCTGACTGCTACAAAGATTTCTTAAATATATACGGGGAGCCGCTGAAGGAAGAGAGAGAAGACAATAACCTGACGGTTGATTACGGCGGTTTCAGGGCATGGTTCTACTTAAACGGAGACAATTCTTTTCTGCAAAGGGTGGAGATAACCGGAAAAGACATATGCCTGCCGGTCAGTAAAATCAGGGTTGGAGATTCCGGGAGGAAAGTGGAACATGCTTATCAGTTTAGCGAAGTAGTGGAGGAGGACGGGAGCCGGTATTATCTGGAAGACTGCTGTATGCTCTGCAACGTGCAGAAACGTTACCGGATCCGGTTTGAATACGACACAGCGGATCAAACAGTGATTCATATAGGAAAGAACCGCGGAGCTGTGTCGCGGATTTATATCGATGTGTGCTGGCTGGCCTGAGAAGTTCTGGAAAACTTTCCTGTAAATTAAGAAAGATTCACGCTCGCAAGAGTCATGCCCGCGGGATTCGCAAAATAATATTGAGAAAATAGACAGTATAGAGAAAACATGGAGGATGGCAACGCAAGGCACTCATTCTCCATGTTTTTTTGGTGCGCCGCGGAAGCTGAGCTGCAAATCTCTGCGCCTGAGGGTCCGTTCAAGGGAAGAAATATGGAAAAAAGTACCGGTTAATTGTAAGCGTAATCTCTTAATATATACTTCAATTAATGATAAGATAGATGGAAATTGTGAAGCACGGTTAATGGGGCTGAACAGTTTCGATAATTATATTAAAGGAGGACTACTATGGCTAACGTTATAACCGCCAAAATGGAAAATTTATTTTGTGAACATTTGGAGCAGGATGAAAAAAGCAGACATACAATAGAAAAATACCGTCGGGATCTCAGAAAATTTATCGATTTTATCAATGGTGGAGAGGTGACAAAAGAACGAGTGATAAATTTTAAAGAATATCTGGTCGAAAATTACGCCCTCAACAGCGTTAATTCAATTCTTGCATCCATTAATCATTTTATGGTTTTTGCCGGATGGCAGGAATTCCGGGTAAAGCAGCTTAAAAAACAGCGCCAGGTTTATTGTCCGGAGGAAAGAGAACTGAGCAGACAGGAATATTTTGAACTGATCCGAACGGCCAAAAGAGAGGGAAAAGAAAGGATATGCCTGATTATCCAGACAATCGGAAGTACGGGGATCCGAATCAGCGAACTGCCCAGTATCACGGTACAGGCCGTGAAGGATGGGGGAGTGCAGGTTGATTGTAAAGGAAAAAGCCGGCAGGTCCTTATGCCGAAAAAACTTACGATGAAGTTAATGCATTATATAAAGAAAGAGAAGATCCGCAGCGGCCCGGTGTTCAGGACAAAACAGGGAAATCCGATTGATCGCAGCAACATCTGGAAAGAAATGAAAAAAATATGCCGCAAAGCAGGGATAAAAGAGAAAAAAGTATTTCCTCATAATCTCCGGCACCTCTTTGCCTGTTCCTTTTATCAGATGGAAAAGGATATAGCAAAACTGGCGGATTTGTTAGGACACAGCAATATCAATACGACAAGAATCTATATAATCTCTTCGGGAGGTGAACACAGGAAACAGATAGAGAGAATGAATTTGTTATTATGATGTACCACATAATACTGATTATGTGGTATTCTTGCATGTTCGATTGAAGTTATAAGGGGAAACACTCCGCTAATCTGAGGTGGGTGGAGCAGAATAGAAGTGAAGATACAGATAGAGATGCCATTCTTTTTACTCTTATATGGAAAAATTTACCATCATATAGACGCACTTTTCCCATTAAAGATAATCTTAAAATTTTAAATTAGGTACGATTTCATATTTCAATGGAGGAAATCTCTTGATTTTGACAAATAGTATTGTACAATATATTAAAACATTGAATTTAGAGTCCTTTATTGATATAATAACCATAGACCAAATAGGAAAATTATAATAAGATTATATTGAAATTGGGATATAAGCTTATTGTAGGAAATAATACCACATAATCAGTATTATGTTGTATTACTGATTAGCAGAAACGAAATATTCAGCATTTTTGTATTTATGTTTATAACTGTCTGGACAGATTTTGGCTGCACAGTCTCCTCAGGGAGAAGTATTCATGGTATCAGTGGTGTAAAATGCAGAATTACCTGCCAAAGCAGTACGTAATAAACGGGGGAGATGAAAAAAAGTGATAAATTCTGGTAACGGTGTTTTGGAGATACATATGTTAGGAGGGTTTTCTCTTTCTTATAAAGGAAAAGACTATGTTCTGGGAAGAAACAACACGGCAAAGTTTATTCAGCTTTTGCAGCTTGTCTGGATGCAGGGCGGGAAGGGGATACCCAAGGATCGGCTGATACAGGCTCTTTATGACAGGGAAAGCCAGTTCAATCTGAATAACAGCTTCTATAATCTGATATACCAGATGCGTAAACATATGCATCGTCTCGGACTTCCGGAAATTGATTATATCATACGGGACGGCGGATATTATGTTATGGATCCGAAACTGCCGGTCCGGGTGGATGCGCTGGAATTTCGTTCTCTGATAGAAAAAGCCGATATGGAAGCAGACGAAGAGGCAAGATTCCAGGTTTATAAAACCGCTTTTGAATTATATAAGGGAGAACTGCTTCCCGCTATTTCGACGGAAATCTGGGTTACAACGGAGAGTTTACAGTTTAAGAATATGTTCGAAAGATGTACGGAATGGCTGGGAGAATATTTGAAACGTCAAAAGGATTACAATACCATGTATCAGATATATTCCAGGGCCGCAGAGATCTACCCTTTTGATGAGTGGCAGGTATACCAGATCGATGCCCTGCTCTGCAAAGGTGAGTACAGGGAGGCTTTTGTTTTATATGATAAGACGGCGCGCTTCTATTCTGAGGAAATGGGACTGCCGCCTTCCGATAAAATGATGAAGTGTTACGCCCAAATGAGCAGTAAGATGGAATACTGTCCCGGTGACCTGTCTGAAATTAAGAATCACTTAGCAGAAAACGCTAAAAAAACAACTGGTGAAGGGGCGTATCATTGCTCTTACCCCAGCTTTATCGATGCCTACTGCCTGCTGAGACGCAATATGGAGCGTACCGGCCGTTCTATTTATCTGATGCTCTGTACGGTGGTGGATTATGAAGGAAAGATGATTCAGAATCAGGAAAAATTAAAAGCGCGCTCCGAGGCACTCTGCGATGCGATTCGTGTCAGTCTCCGCCAGGGAGACGCTTTTACGAAATACAACAATTCCCAGTACCTGATCCTGCTGGTTGGCACGAAACAGGAGGATTGTCAGATCATCTACCGCAGGATCAGCCGGAATATGAAAAAGCTGTCCGGTCCGAGAGCGGAACTTAAATATAATGTTATTTCATTGGCGGAACTGCCGGCTTAGGCAGAACTGACATTAACAGGTACGCTTCGCGCACCGGTTGTAATACCTTCTTCAATTAATACAGATATGGCGTATGGTTATGCGTGAGCATACCAGTTATAGCGTCATATCTGTTTTTTTCTTACGAAATCATGTCAAAAAACAAAATTCTTTCTTTCTGTGAAGGTTCGTATGAGATCCCATTTGTTAAAATTTGCCTATGAGGTGATTTATGACATGAAAGAGAATATAAATAAAATTTTTGCGTCGAATCTAATCTGTGTCTGTATTGATACGGTAGAGAATGGCGACTATATAGGAAAATTCTGGCACCAATATGATGATAAACCGAGAAGCTTCCGAAATATGACAGAATTACTGCGAAATATGGAAGCTTTATACGATGAATGGGATTTTCCGCAAAAATCTACCATACTGCGAAGCTTTAATAATAAGCGGGGAGATGCCGGCCTGCGTCAGGGAAGAAGAGATGCAGAATATAATGTCCGGAGGATTGAAAACAAACATGGAGAGAAGGGAACCTTTGTCATCTATGTCAAGTACCGGCAGAATGCCACTTGGCAGGGGGAGATGCTGTGGTTGGAGGGAAACCTGAAAATAAGTTTCAGAAGTGTTCTGGAACTGCTGAAGTTAATTGACAGTACCTTTGAAATCGGGAATGCGGAGACGACACTGGCACATGGATAATACAAAATCTCATAAATTAACACGTAATAACAAAAAAAACACTTTTTGTGAGAGTTTCTAAGATCCATGATTTGGTAAAGTACAGATATGAATGAATAGAGCTATCAAAACAGTGACAAATGCCGGGATGAGGAGGAACAGCATATTTATGGGTGCACAGCATGAAAAAAGAAAAATAAAAGGCACATTCATTGTCAATGTAATGTTCCGGGAAAATGCCACCTGGCAGGGTGAAGTTGTCTGGGCGGATGAAAAAAAGAAACAATATTTCCGCAGCGCACTGGAACTGATAAAGATGATAGACGGTGCATTGAATTCGGAAGAAGAGAAGATGCAGACAAAGACGGAAACGGAAGAAGATTAGTCGTTGGGGATAGAGAACAAACAGGTTGAGGTGAAGAGCATGAAATGGATGAAGAAAAAATTTAAAAGAAGCCTTGCGATGTTTCTGACAGTTTGTATGATTTTGACATCATTTCAAGGAGTCGCTTTTGCGGATTTAGATTCTACCGCTGAGGACAGAGACATTCTGATTGAACTGGATGGAGCAACTTTGAAGGCTGAGGCGGAAGCAGCCATCCGTTCAGGTAAACTCTATAATGCACAGTTAGGATTTCAGGAGCTGGAACTGGCTGAGAGTTCAGACGGAGAAGAGAAGGTCAAATTGGTAGACTCTGATGCATATTCAGATATATTTGATCAGAGTACCGGCAGTATCTATATGTTGAAAAATGTACCTTATATAAATAAGGCCAGCGCGTCTGACGCGATGCACAAGGATGCGGAGCTTCAGGTATTTGTTAAACTGAACGGCCAGGCAGCAGAAGCGGCCAGCGGAAGCAGCGCATTAAAAGCATCTGACAGCAACTTAAGAAAAGCTTCGGCCAGCGACATCATCGTTGATACACAGAATTACCAGATGAAGGGCGACGAAAAAATTATTTTTCTGTTTATTAACCGTTCCGAAGCTGATTTAACATTCCAGCTTGATATCGACGGAAAGAAGAGCGCGTTGGTTCTCGTTGAAAGTAAGAGTGTACTTTTGTCAGAGGGTGAGAAAGAGAAGGAAGAGTTACCGCCAATTATTCCTGAGATACCGGCCGGCGGCGAAGCAATTGAAGGCGGAGATACGGCAGGACCCGGCGGAAGTTCAGGCGGCAGTGAAAGCGGCTCCGGAAGCGGTATCACAGAGGACAATGGAGATAATGACACAACGATAGAAGACGGAAATCAGGGACCGGAAGAGGATTCCGGCGATACAACAGGAGATTCCACTCCTTCCACAGGTGATGAGGGACAGACTGGAACCGGGGAAGGCAATGACAGTGAAACAGAAAATAACGGCGGCGGAGACAGCGCTCCGACAGAGGGAGAAACTCAGACAAAGCCGGAAGACGGACAGGATGAAAATGGATCCGGCGGCAGCCAGAATCAAGAAGGACAGGGCAATGAGAGCCAGACCGGCGGTCAGGAAAATCAGGGCGGCAACGGCGGAAGAGCGGAAGATAACGGTTCTTCTGATAATGGAAATACAGACAGTGGAAATTCTTCGGAGAGCGGAAGCGGAACCACAGATAATGGATCTGCAGGAAACGTAACCACAGGTGACAGTTCCTCCGACAGCGGCTCGGAAGGAAGCGGCTCCACCGACAGCGGTTCGGCAGGAAGCAGTTCGACCGACAGCGGTTTGGCAGGAAGCGACGCCACCGACAGCGGTTCGGAAGGAAGCAGTTCCACCGACAGCGGTTCATCAGGAAGCGGTGGAGACGTGCAGGTTTCGATTTCTTCACACCGTGTGGATCGGGTGATGGCATTCGTACCGCAGGATTCTTACGACGATGACGATGATGATGCCCCGAAGAGCCCGGAAGAAGAATTTGAGATGATGTACGGGGATGACGCTGAGGAAGAGGAGGCTGACGAAGAACAGTACAACGACGATGTGGAAGTTTATTCTTCAGATACAAATGGCGTAGATATTCCGACCGAAGTTTATCCGGTAGTGCTTGTAAAGAATAAGAAAAGAGCATTGCTAAGAATGGCACGGAGCAGCGCGAAACAGGCGGATGCATCGGCAGGGATGATGATAATGTCCCTGGGTGATTTGCAGACTATGGCCGCAGGAAGCTTTATGCCGGTAGTCGATTTATACGATTATTATGACATGAAATATGGAAATAATATAAGTAAAAATAATGATGACGTAGGCTTTAATGGAGCTATTCTGAGTAATTATAGAGCTGATGGAATCTCAGAAAACGAGTTAAAACAGTCGTTTTCATTATATGCCGACGGATCACGCAGTAACCTCTTAAGAAGTGGGCAGGCATGGCAGTTTAATAATCTTGTACAGAAGCTGGCTGTCAGTACCTATGAGGACGAGTCGCACAGAGCACAGGTCAAAAAGTATTTCGGCCCTCACACAACGATGTTCCCTGTCGATGAATCTTATATCAGGGATGAATATGAGGTATATAAGCTGCACGAAGATGCATTTAATGAAGGAATTCGCTGGTATCCGAATGTTAGTTTTCCAGGATTTTCTTCAAAGAGTGTTTCTGGTGGTTATACAAAGTATGTGTTTGATGCAAGCAAAACACCGGTCAGAAGAGACAGTTCAGAGAAGAACACCTTGAAATTGAAGAAGACCAGTGGAAGTAGTAATGGCTTCTGGCCGTTCAATACAGAATCTTATCCAAGTGATACGGCGAAAAAATATTCGTTCGGTATGCACATGAGCATTCCATTCTTTTTGCCATCAAACGGTTGCTTTGACGAAAATGGTCGTGTACCGCTGACATTCGAATTTAGAGGAGACGACGATGTATGGGTATATTTAAAAGATTCGGAAGGTGTCTCCAGACTGGTTTTGGATTTAGGTGGTATGCATGTTTCCTCTACAGGAACGATTGATTTTAAATCCGGAGCTACAAGCGTTTCAGGCAATGTTAATAAATATGAATTAAATGAGAAGGGGAATAACGTTCAAATAGGAGGCTCAGGTACAATTCTTCGAGATAACATTTATAATATAGAGGGTATCGAAAAAGGACAGTTTTATACACTTGAATTCTTCTATATGGAGAGAAATCCAACAGAGTCAAACTGCTACATTGAAATAGGGCTACCGGTTCCTCCTGAGGGGACACTTCAGATTGCCAAAGCAGTGAAAGGAATTTCACAGGAAGAGGCGGCATCTAAGAATTACACATTTGAAGTTCAGGAGTCAGAGAACGGAGAGGACTGGACACCGGTTAAAAAGATCAGTATCAAGGCAGGGACATATGATAGAAGTATTACGACTACATCTACAAAATGGTATAGAATCAGGGAGGTTAACCCGAATGATGGTTCTACAGCTTCCTGGAGCGGTGACGGAAATATTGAGAGTGACTGGTATGTAGTCAAAGTAGAGCCAAACAGCGGAAAACAAATTGTTTGTACAAATGAGTACGCCGCTAATAGTCTGCAGATTACAAAAAAAATGACAGGCAATTCTTTACCGGAAAACCTGGCTGCAAACTTTAAAGTTACTATTAAAGATTCCGATGGAAAAAGAATAAAGATAAGTACGCCAGCTGGCCAAAGGAATGTCACCATAAACAGCAATAATTATGAAATTAGTGATATTGCATTGAAAGACAATGAGATGTGTACAATTTCCGGTTTAGATGACGCTAGCAAATATCAGGTGGAGGAAACGGGAATCAGTGATACAGCCTATGATTATTCTGTGGCAATCAGTTCATCTGGTGATGATGGCAGTGTAAGCATCAACCCGGGAGAGAAAAAAGCAGAGGGGGGGTTCCCAGTCAAAGAACAGGGCAGCTCTCAGGTCAATCTTACATTTACAAATACTGTTGAGCTGAAAACAGGTGGCTTTACCGTGACAAAGAAAGTGACCGGAGAGGTACCGGAAGGTAATCCGGATTACGTATTTTATCTGACATTAAAAGATACGGAAGGCAGGAATGTAAAAGATAATTTGCCGGGCAGCATCGAGCATCAAGGTAAAATTGAGTGGGATACAGGGGAAATGGCATTTCGGTTTACCTTGAAAAAAGATGAGACATTGACGGTGACAGGTGTTCCCGAGGGTTACTCCTATGTTTTGAGAGAGGCTGAAAGCGACAGCGCTGATTCTGCAATTGTAAACATCTCCGTAACAATTGACGGCAAGCCGGGCAGCAACACGAACGGTGAAATTGCGGAACAGACAATCAGGTACAATGAGAGTAAAAAGATTGTTTACAGAAACAAAATGGGAGATATCAGGGTTTTAACTTTAACAAAAGTACCCGAAGGCAGCGACTTGCCGGCAGAGAACCAGACATATGAATTTGAATTGATGAGAAAAACAGAAGAGGGCTGGGAGGAATTCCAGGATTTCACTGGAGGTTCTGCAGAGCAGGATAACAGAATCATAATAAAAGGAGCTGGTTCCGTAAAATTAAATATTCATCCTAAATACGCTAATGATATCTTTAAGTTTATCGAGACGGCTGAAGGAGATATCAATTCGGATGAAACATTATGGAAAGTGGGAGCTAAGGGAAAAACCAGCGACTCAAATAAAGAATCACCAGAGTTTACCCTGTCGGAAAAGGCAGAATTAGAAGTGAAATGTTACAATTCATACGTAAACAGGACACTTACAATTGAAAAGAAATTAGCCGAGAGCTCTGCGGATATAACAGGAAAGTTTGAGTTCGAGACAGTTTTCACAGATAAGAATAAAGAAATACTTTTGGTTCCATACATGATTACAAGGAAAGCTACCGGTGGAGAAGAGAGTGGAAGGTTATCAGAAGGTAATAAGACTTTTGAACTGGCGCCTGGTGACCAAATCGTATTTTCTAAAATACCGAATGGTGCATCTTACCAGATAACAGAAACCGGAGGAAACACCATTCCGGCTCAGTATGAAGTTAAATGTACCGGAGCTGTTGTGGAACGTGTTGATA
The DNA here is from genome assembly GCF_000466485.1 of [Clostridium] symbiosum ATCC 14940. GTDB lineage: Bacteria > Bacillota > Clostridia > Lachnospirales > Lachnospiraceae > Otoolea > Otoolea symbiosa. The sequence continues at coordinate 30,125 of NZ_KE992994.1, forward strand.
AGGACAACGTAAAGACACAGTTGGCGAGTAGTGCCAATGCCACAATGACATATGATTTTGCCGAGGAGATTAATAAGAACCAGGCAGTTACATTTACGAATTTAGTCACAGTGAAGTCTGGAATACTGAGAATCAGTAAGATGATAGTTGCAGATTCAGAGGCTGATTCATTAGTAAGTGCAGATCACGACCTTACATTTACCTTTAAGGTAACAAATACTGATACAAAAGAAACCTTCTATGCGTCGGTGACAGTAAATGCGAACAGTTCAGCCGCATCAAAAGACATTAAGGTGCCGGTGGGCAGCTACGTGATTGAAGAGATACCGTATTTGCAGTATACAGCAGTTGATGATACCAAGGAAGCCTCTGTAGTACCTGGGACTGAGCCTGGTGCTGACGCCAAGGTGGAATTCCACAACTATAAGAGCGGTGAAGGTTATTTTACAGATGTGAAGGTTAAAGTAAATACGGTAGACGAGGATGGATTCCCGACAGAAAACAACAGCATTCCGAAACGTGAAGCCCTTCCGCTTGCAGTTCTTTTCACAGGAAGCAGTAAAGCGGAGGAAGACGACAGCAATGAGAACTAGTCGCGGCAAATAAAAATAGAAAGGCGAGTAGGGATCATGGTAAAGGCAGTAACAAAAATATGTAATTTTATATCAGTAATAATGGTACTTATCGTGATTGCCATCGGTGCAGTCATGATAGTACCGAAGGTAATGGGCAATGATATCTATGCTGTCATGAGCGGCAGCATGGAGCCATATTACCATGTGGGAAGCGTGGTAATCGTAGATAAGCATTTCACCCCGGAGGAGATAGCGGTCGGTGACCCTATCACCTTCCGGAAGGGTGATAATGCGATAGCCACCCACCGTGTAATCGAGGTAAACGAAGAGACACGGGAATTTAAGACAAAAGGCGATGCCAATGAGGTAGAAGATTTAGCCCCGGTTCCATTTGAAAATGTAATCGGAAAAGCCGGTATGTCGGTGCCAATGGTTGGATATATTCCGCTCTATATGCGGACAATGAAAGGAATTTTCTGTATAGGCGCATATATCATTGTATTTATCCTGCTGCAGATCATACCGGAGCTTCTAAAGCCGGAAAAGGAGGAGGAGCAGTCAAGTGAAAAACAAAGTTAAGTGGTTGAAAAGACCGATGCATTTCGGTTTGGCATTGCTGCTAATCGCAATCCTTACAATCGGCACAACCATTGCATTCTTTACCGATATTGAGGCGGCGGTTAACAGTATCACAACCGGTAAAATCCAAATCGATATTAATGAGAAGGTAGATGGGCTTACAAAGAATGACATCGGAGTGAGAGCAGCCGGAAAATCGGAATGTTATGTCAGAATCAGGGCGGATATCCCAACCGTGACATACAAGTACACGGACAGCGAAGGGCAGGAGCAGGACGGAAGCGCCTGGATTATATATCCTGGCAATGAGAGCGGTGTGAATATTGCAGCATGGAATACAATCAACGAAATGTCTGTTTTAATAACACGTGCATCAGACACGGAAGATACGTCTGCAGTATGGACCCGCAAAGACGACGGATACTGGTATCTGTCGGAAACGCTGAATCAGGGGGATTATGTGGAGTTTCTGACTTCAGTTACCTATCCCGGCCTGATGAGAGACGGGAAGGTAGAATTGCCGGACGGCATTACATTCGACATGCTGACTATACCGATTGTATCTGAAGCCGTACAGGTCGAAGGAATCGATGTAGACGGTGCGGCAGGCGCAGATGCGGCATACCAGGCATTCCAAATTGTAAACGGCCTGTAAGAATGGAAACGGTTATTCCGGGAATGCCCGGGTATCTGAAAAAGGAAGTAATAATGATTTTATAATATAAAAAAATAGAAAATTAGGTAGTGTCAAGTAATCTATGAAAAAACGGA
>NZ_KE992995.1:0-17561 GCF_000466485.1 [Clostridium] symbiosum ATCC 14940
ACCACACCGGACATGGTCCGTTCCGGACGCGTCCCCCCAACCTCAGTTAAATCTCCATTTCGACTTATGGATCTACAGCAGTTTTAATCCTGCTTTTTTATTTCCCGAATCACATCCAGAACCGTCCCGTCCCTGTACTCGACAATGCAGGTGATTTTATCTGTGCATTCGATTGGTTTCGGTGTTCCCGTCAGTCCTTCGGCGGTTTGACGCAGTTCCTCGATTGTGACAAGCTTCAGGCTCGTCTTTTCCAGGTCTTCTTTTAATTCCTGATAATTTTTATGGTTCGGATTCAGCGCAATGCCCGCCTCCGTTATAACGACCGCCACCGTATCCCCCGGTGTACAGCAGGTAAATACTTTTTTCACAACCGACGGAATCCGCCCTCTTACAATCGGGAGCACGACTATGGAAATCTGCGCCCCTGCCGCCACATCGGGACCTCCCCCAAGGCCCCCCATCATCTCCCCGTTGGATCCGGTCAGGATATTGACGTTGAAATCAATGTCCACCTCCAGGGCCGCCAGAATGCCGAATGTCTCCCGGTTGAGCATGCATCCCTTTCTTGCCGGATTGGCATAGAGAGAATTATCAATCTCGATGATTCCCGGATAATCCACGATTGCCTTTGCGGCAACCGCGTCAAAAGACTGGGAGCAGGCCACGGTGCGGACCAGGCCTTTCTCGTGCATTTCCACAATCGCAGCGGGAATTCCGCCCAGGGCCATGGACGCTTTAACGCCCCGTTCCTCCATCTTTTCTTCCAGATATTTAGTACAGGCGATACTGATGGCTCCGGCTCCCGTCTGGAAGACGAATCCGTCTGTAAAACGTCTCGATGCCGCCATTACCTCAACCGCTCGTTTGGCTATCAGTAAATCCCTGGGATTTTTTGTAACCCGGGCCGCTCCCGCTCCGATTTTTGCCGTATCGCCGATGGAATCCACAACCACCACGTAGTCCACATACTCCTGGGAAATACTGATCGGAATACAGGGGTATTCCACCAGATGATCGGTAATGACGATCACCTTTCCCGCCGTCATCGCATCGATAAAGGAGTAACCCAGCGCGCCGCAGGCATTTGGCCCCACAAGGCCCGTCGCATTGCCGTAATCATCGGCCGCCGACGCGCCGATAAATGCCACGTCGATGGACAATTCCCCTGCCTCTATGGCTCTTGGCCTGGCTCCGTGGGGGCGCAGGATTACCGGTTCGTCCATAACTCCCCCCAACACTTCGTCGCCCAGTTCCCCTCTGATTCCGCTGGCCTCGATACTGGCGATTGTGCCGTCCTTCACGTAATCGACAATTGACGGGTTCTTAATATTGACAACTGCACTCGGAGCAAATTTAAGCCCTTTTATCCCCAGTTCTTTTATCACGCTCAATACGCGGCCAATCACCTGATCGCCCTCGCGGAAACTGTGGTGAAATGAAATCGTCATTCCATCCTTTAGTCCGCTGGCCTCAACCGCCGCTTTTAATCCCGGCTGCAATTTTTCTTCCCCCGGTTTCACGGTTGACAGTCGCCGGTTTGACATAACCGGCTGATCGGAAGAACAGTCTGAGTCGATTCCGGCAAAGGGCCTCACCTGATAGGTTCCTATCATTTCGGGAAGTTCTCTTCCAACTGCATTCTTAATCAAAATAACCACCTCCCGCATTCATCCCTGCTGCCCTGGCCTTTTCCAGTGTGGCTCTGGCCCTCAGCTCCATCGGTTTATCCAGCATGCTGCCGTCCAATGTGATAACGCCTTTCCCCATCCTGCTTCCTTCCTCCAGTGTCTGAAGCACGCGGACTGCATAGCGCACTTCCTTCTCGCTGGGAGCAAAGCAGGCATTCACCGCCTCAATCTGGCGGGGATGGATCACCGTCTTTCCGTCAAACCCGAGATTTCTGGAAAGTGCGGCGTCCTCTTTCAGTCCTTCCATATCGTTAATGTTGGAAAATACAATGTCAAGCGCGTCTATCCCGGCCTCGCGGCACGCCAGAAGCACTGCGTTGCGCGCATAGAATACTTCCATACCGGTTCTGGTTCTCAAAGCTCCCATGCTGGCCGTGAAATCTTCAGCCCCCAGCGCCATCGCTTCCACCCGCGGATCGGCCATGGCGATTTCCCTTGCGTTAAGAACTCCCATATAGGATTCGATATTACACCATAGTTTAATGCTGCCCTCCTCAATACCGGCTTTTTTCTCGATTTCCGATATCCGGGAAGCGATGGATTTCACTTCTTTTCCGTATTCTACCTTGGGAATTCGGATGGCGTCCGGCCTGGCCCTGACAACGGCCTCCAAGTCCTCTTCTATATACTCAGAATAAATGCCGTTGACGCGAACCACCACATACTTGTCTTTAGGCCTGTGGTAACGCAGCGCATTGCATACCAGGAATCTTGCCGAATCCTTTTCCGCTGCCGATACAGAGTCTTCGAGATCATAAACCAGACAGTCCTCCTCGTAAAATGCCGCCTGGATCATATTAACCGGGCTGGAGGCGCTGGCGTAGAGAGACGTCCTTTTTAAGCCGCTCCTTTTCCCTGTTTTGCCGGCATCCACTTTTATGCTGTTTTCCATAGCGCGTCCTCCTTCGACCAGTCGTATTGCTCCCCGGAGGCTCTGAGTATGACGGCCTGCATCCGGGAACGTATCACGCAATCGAGCGCCCCCTTGTCCACCAGGCTGATATCAGCGTCCCTTACTTCAAACTCATTCAGAACCTCCTGCACTGTCCTGATAATCTCGTCGCCGAAAATCGTTTTCACGACACTGTCCAGCTCTATCCGGATTCCATTTCCTTCATTTGGCCTGATTGTAATCTGCACATCGCTGGATTCCAGTGTTCCGCAGACGGCCGGTTTTTTTATAAGCATAGGTTCCTCCCTCTTAAAAATACAGTGTTTGCCTGTTATGTGGCTCTCCGCACCTCTAAAAACATAAAACGCTTTGCGGAACACAGGCTGTGAATCGTAACTTCAGTATAACACTCTTGTGATATAATTAAAAATATATGTTTAAGATGTTTCACATAAGTATTTCATATTCCGTCCGCGTTGAATTTAAAAATGGCCGCTGCAATCGCATATAAAATGAATCACTTCATTCCTTTGCAATTGCAGCGGCCATTCATAAAAATCACTACAGCAGTTTATTCACCGTCTCCATCACCGCTTCCCCAAGCTTTGCTGCTTTTACATCCGCATCCTCCAGGGAAGAACCTTTCACGCCCAGATAAAACTTAATCTTTGGTTCCGTACCGGACGGTCTTACGCAGAGCCATGCATTGTCTTCCAGATCGTAATAAAGGACATTGGAGGATGGGAGGCCGGTCGGCTCCACCGCTCCGGTCGTCATATCTTTCACCGTACCCGCATTATAATCTCTTGCCGAAAGAACCTTATACCCGCCGATCTCTGCCGGGGTGTTGGAACGGAAATATTCCATGATTTCCTGGATTTTAGCCAGTCCTTCAATTCCCTTAAGGCCGATGGCCTGTACTTCGTCTTTATAGTAGCCGTATTTCTCATACATCTCTACCATAGCGTCCCAGAGGGTCATTCCCTTTTCTTTATAATAAGCGGCGGCCTCACAGAGCGCTGCTGTCGCTGAGATTGCGTCCTTATCACGGGCATAGGTGCCGATCAGGCAGCCATAGCTCTCTTCCATGCCAAACAGATACGTTCCTTTTCCTGTCTTCTCATTCTCAAGAACCCTCTGGCCGATCCATTTAAATCCGGTCAGAACCTCAACAAGCTCCACACCGTAATATTTCGCCACGGCATCCACCAGATTTGTCGTTACGATTGATTTAACCACCTGGCCGTCGGCCGGAATCTCTCCCTTTGCCTTCTTCTGGCTCAGCACATATTCGCAGAGCAGGGAGCCCGACATATTTCCTGTCAGCGGGATATATTCACCTGACTTTGTATCTTTGACATAGACGCCAAGACGGTCGGCATCCGGATCGGTAGCCAGAACCAAATCGGCGTTCTTCTCCTTCGCAAGCTTCAGTCCCAGCTCAAAGGCTTCCTTTGCCTCCGGGTTCGGATAGCTCACGGTCGGGAATTCCCCATCCGGCAGCTCCTGTTCCGGCACTACGAAAACATGGGTAAAGCCCAGCTCCTTCATTACACGGCGGGCCGGAATGTTGCCGGTTCCGTGCAGCGGTGTGTAGACAATGGTAATCTGATCCTGCATCTTATCGATAGCCCCCTGGTTTACCACCTGGGCCTTCACCTGGGCTATGTATTTATCGTCAATCTCCTGCCCGATAATCTGATAGTTTCCGGACGTCCTGGCACTCTGTGCGTCTGTCGTCCTGACAGTGGACAGATCGGTGATCGCCATAACCTCTTCCGTTACGCCTTTATCATGAGGCGGCGTAAACTGGGCGCCATCCTCCCAGTAAACCTTGTATCCGTTATACTCCGGCGGGTTGTGGCTGGCAGTAATATTGATACCTGCGATACAGCCCAGCTCCCGCACTGCGAAAGAAAGCTCCGGGGTCGGTCGGAGTGATTCAAACTTATATGCTTTAATTCCATTGGCCGCCAGAGTCAGAGCCGCTTCCTCGGCAAATTCAGGTGACATGCGGCGGGAATCGTATGCGATTGCAACGCCCTTGCCGGCTCCTCCCTGTTTGATAATGTAATTAGCCAGTCCCTGTGTCGCCCTGCGGACTGTGTAAATATTCATACGGTTGATTCCTGCGCCAATAATACCGCGAAGGCCGGCCGTACCGAATTCCAGATCCATGTAAAACCGCTCTTTGATTTCATTTTCATCACCGGCGATATTTCTTAATTCTTCTTTTGTCGCCTCGTCAAAGTATGGATTATCCAGCCACTCTTTATAAATCTTCATGTAATCCTTCATATAAGATACTCCTCCTGTACATTTGTTGAGATCTTCGCGCAAAATGAACTCTTACCCAAAGCACCTCGCGGGACAGCGTCTCCCACTCCTATGGGGCATACTGCCGGTGAGCAGTATAATCTGCCGCACTCTAACCATAATTATAGTATACTTCCCTCAAAAAATAAAGTTATTTTGAATGCGCTGCCGCCAATGATTCCGTCATCTGATATGTTTCAGGAATTCATTTCTGTCCTTCTGCTGGATTTCCAGATTCTGCAGCTTCTCGACGTTTCTGGACGGGATCCATGCCTTGTTCGCATTGTAATAAAAGTTGAGCTGTTTCCAGTATTTTTCAGGGTACAGGAACAGATAGTATAGATATTCCCGCTCCTTCTCCCCCATTGTCAGGACTCTGTCATAGGAATTTAAAAGGCGCATTCCCAGCTTCATATTCCAGCCGTGCTTTTCCATGGCTTTTCTTATAAAATGGTAAAGATCCGCCACCTGAACCCCCAGATGCATTTTATTAAATTCAATCACCGCCGTGTATCCCGGCCCCATCAGAATATGGTGCTGGTTCAGCTCACCGTGGCAGAGATAATGTTCGGGCGCTCCCGTTTCACTCACCATTCTCCCCAGTCCTTCACAGGCTTCCAGGGCCTGTTCGTAAAACATTGAAAAATTTCCCATCACACAAAGTTCGAAATCTGATTTCTTCCGCTTGGAGCTGATAAAATTCCTAGTGCGCCGAAGCTCCCTGTTATGGCGTTCCATCTCTTCCGTCATTGGTTCCGATAATATGGAGCCTAAGTTCCAATCATCTTTTGTCTCTATCTTCCTGAGAGCTTTGTGCAGACGCGCAATCTGTGACACAGCGCCTGTAATCTCCTCCTCATCCCGGATGTTGCATTCTCTGTCCGAAAACCAGTCCTTTACCACATACCGGCAGCCGTCTCCGGCCGTTGAGAGCAGTTCGCCCTCCTTATTTCTGATATACTGATCGACAAAACAGCTTCCGCCCTCCTGAAGTGACCGGAGAACCTCCTCTTCAAATTCCAGGCGTTTTACCGTCCCTTTATATTCACGGAGCAGCTTCAGCCCTTTGTCGGTTTCGCAGACCCAGGCTCCCCTGCCTCTGCGAAACGCCTTGATTTCAAGTTCATATTGCTCTAAAACTTCCGTATTTCTGTCGTTCACGCTTCACCCCTCCAGACAACTTTCTTTTAAGCTACTTCTAGGGTATGTTCTCTTTTCCATAAATATGTACCGGACATGCCATAGATTTATAGTATTGACAAATCTCCCTGAAGGTATTATAGTTTCTTTTTGAACAGTTCAATAATAAACTTCAAACAAGGAGGGAACATCGATTGCTTGCAACACCCGGCAGATTTTTTGAAAAATTTCAGAAGATGGATAAGGTATACCGCAGGTTCTATCAGCACGAGCTGGCAGAGTACCAGTTTACTCCAAATGAGATCGCTGTTATTTTATTTTTGTATAACAACGCCCCGGATCTTGATACCGCCACCGACATCGTCCGCTGCAAAGGCATCTCCAAAGGACTGGTCGCGCGATCCGTGGATTCGCTTTGCAGGGAGGGGTATCTGACAGCCGTCCGCGAACCGGCCGACCGGAGGATCATGCACCTGAAGCTCAGTGAAAAGAGCCGGCCGATCACGGAACGGATTGCGGTCAAGCAAAAAGAGCTGGCCGGTAAAATTGAATGCGGTATCACACCGGAGGAGCTTCGTATCACATCCGCTACTCTGGATAAACTGCTTATTAATACAGAACAATTATTAAAGGGGAAAGAAAATCATGCTGAATAATTCCACATCAAAGAATGCCGGTTCCGGCATTTCAAAGGAGGCCGACTTAGGCCATGACAAGATAGGAAAACTGCTTTTTAACCTGGCGTTTCCCGCCATCCTGGCACAAATCATTAATGTATTATATAATATGGTAGACCGGATGTATATCGGCCATATTGAACATATCGGGCCAGATGCCCTGACCGGCGTAGGTGTTACGATGCCGGTTATCATGTGTATCTCCGCCTTCGCCGCTCTGGTGAGCATGGGAGGCGCTCCCAGGGCTTCCATTATGATGGGAAAGGGGAGAAATGATCAGGCAGAAAAGATTTTGGGCAATTGTACCTCCATGCTCTTAATTATCTCCATCACCCTGACCACCCTCTTCCTCCTGTTCGGCCGTTCCGTGCTGCTGATGTTCGGAGCCAGCGAAAAGACAATCGTATACGCATGGGCCTACATGGAAATCTACGCGTGCGGCACGATTTTCGTTCAGCTTGCGCTGGGACTCAATGCTTTTATCAATGCACAGGGCTATGCGAAAATCGGCATGATGACGGTTGCCATCGGCGCCGTATGCAATATTATACTTGACCCTATTTTCATCTTCGCACTGAATATGGGCGTACGGGGCGCCGCCTGGGCCACAATTATCTCACAGGCCGTATCCTGTATCTGGATCCTCAAGTTCCTGACCGGCAAAAAAAGTCTTCTGAAAATCAAACTTCAGAATATGAAGCTCGATCCGGGCATCATCGGCACCTGCGTATCGCTGGGCCTTGCGCCTTTTATCATGCAGTTTACCGAGAGTGTGCTGTCCGTCTGCTTTAACACCAGCCTGTTAAAATACGGCGGGGATATCGCGGTCGGTGCGATGACGATCCTGACCAGCGTTATGCAGTTTTCCATGCTGCCGCTTCAGGGCCTGACCCAGGGCGCACAGCCGATTATCAGCTTTAATTACGGGGCCGGCAATATCGACCGTGTGAAAAAGGCCTTCCACCTGCTTCTGCGTTCCTCCATCTGCTACGCCGCAATTTTATGGTCCATCTGTATGTTTGCACCAAGAGTATTTATCGCCATCTTCACAAGCAATGCGGAGCTGACACAGTTTACTGTCTGGGCAATGCGTATCTATATGGCCGCATCCCTGATTTTCAGTATCCAGATCGCCTGCCAGCAGACCTTCATCGCCCTGGGCAATGCGAAAACCTCTGTTTTTCTTGCCCTGCTGCGGAAAGTTCTGCTGTTAATTCCACTGATTTTCATCCTGCCGCAGTTTATCAGCAACCAGGTTCTGGCCGTGTTTATAGCGGAACCGATTGCGGATATTATCGCGGTCAGTACAACGGCGATTCTGTTTACAAGAGAATATAAGCGCCTTGGCAAATATGAAAGCGAAGCTGCTTAACAGCATAAGACAAAATCCCGCGAGCGGTTTTAATTTGACAGGAGAGCTTTCCTGTTAAACGATAACCTGCGTGGTCCGCGCACAGGTCACCGCCTTCAATGATAAAAAGCTCAGGGAACACAGGTTGAATCACCTGGTTCCCTGAGCTTTTAGCTGTCTCCCGCACTACTGAAATACAGGGAATGAAGGCTAAAACTTGAAACAGATTCCGTCGATTGCCGCCGTGCCTGCTTTGGTCAGCACACCGCCTCCGCCGTCTACCCGGCTGGTTCCTCCGGGGAAGAACTGTCCGTCCTTCTTCATAATGCCGTTCGGCATCACGAGAAGCACTCCAAAATCTGTTGTTCCGGCTATTTTATGGCCTCTGGCCTCCAGAAGCTTCACCGTGTCAGGCGAGAATCCTTCCTCCAGCTCGAGGCCCTGATCTCTGGTCAGGCAGCACATGTGGGGGGTTTTGACTGCCGAATCCATCATCATGCCGTAGTCCAGCGTGTTGATAATCAACTGGAGCGTGCTGGTGATAATTCTCGGTCCGCCTGCGCTTCCCACGGCCAGAACCGGTTCCCCGTCCTTCAGTACGATAGTCGGGGACATGCTGGAAAGAGGCGTTTTTCCGGGACGCACCGCATTGGCCATACCGTAGGCAAGGCCCTGCGTTGTCCTGACTCCCACTTTGGGACTGAAATCGGCCATTGTATTATTCATTATGAAGCCTCTGCCCGGAATTACTACTCCGCAGCCCCACCAGTTGCGGATCGTCTGGGTTTGTACAAATACATTGCCATACTTGTCCATCACGGAAAAATGGGAGGTACAGCCTCTGTATTCTTTCGCATCGATCCCTTCCGTCGGAGCGTATTCCCCGGCCCTGTTCATGTCAATCCTGGACGCCAGCTCCTTTGCATACTCTTTGGAAATGATTTTGTCAACCTGTACCTCCACAAAATCAGGATCTCCCATTGCCACGGAACGATCGGCAAACATCAGCTTCATCGTCTCTGCCAGCACATGGGTGCTGTCCGCCGAATGAAAGCCCATTTTCTCCAAATCAAACTGTTCCAGAATATTCAGCATCTGTATAATATGGCTGCCCCCGGAGGACGGCGGAGCCATCGAAACCACATCATATCCTCTGTAGGTTCCCCTGACCGGCATTCGTTCGATTGGGGTGCATTTTTCCAGATCCTCTTTTACCAGGATGCCTTTATGCTTTTGTACGTGCTTCACAATATCATCGGCAACAGGCCCGATATAGAACCAATCCACTCCGTTCCTGGCCACGCCCTCCAGCGTATCCGCAAGATCCGGATTTGTGATAATCTCACCATATTCCCTTGGTTTTCCTTCATTCAGATAAAGCTCAGCAAAACCCTCATACTCCGCTTTATTATGTTCCGCCTCCGGCGTGTTTGAAATTCTCGCATAAGCAAAACCGCAGGCAAATCCTTCGCGGCACAGCCGGATGGCCGGCTCTGAAACTTCCTTCCAGGTCATTGTCCCGTATTTTTTAAGGACATTATCCATGGCGCGGTAGAAAGTGGGAACGGCTGTGGCGCGGCCGGAAAACTCGGTCAGGTTCAAATCCACCCCGCCGTCCTCATCCAGGAACATATCCTGCCAGGCTCCCAGAGGGGCGACGCCCCGCGCGTCCACGGCAAAAAATTCATTTGATTCTTTATGGTACACGATATGGAAACAGCCTCCGCCGATTCCGCTGTGATATGGCTCCACGACTCCCAGAACCAGGGATACGGCCACAGCGGCGTCAATGGCATTTCCGCCTTTTTTCATCATTTCCAGGCCTGCGGCGGCAGCATACGGGTTATTGCAGCTCACCGCTCCCTCCGTCCCGGCGGCATGGGGCTTGTACATTGCAATTTCGGAAACTTCCTTTCCAAGATATGGTCTGTTTGGCATACTATTCTCTCCTTTTATATCAGGCTTTCGCCGTATCTTCTTTCGATGTGAGAAGCGTCACTATAATTCCCGCCGTATAGCTGGCAATAATTACAGGATATACGATATTGATTTTCGCATTCAAGCCGAGAATGACCCAGGCTACCGCTACAATAATACCCACCAATGTACTGGCGGTGGCTGTCTTTGAATTCACCTTTTTCCAGAGGATTCCGATAATTACGCAGAAGCTGAACGGAGCCGTAACGCTGTAGGTCAGCGTAAGGAACAAATCGGTTAGCTGTGCGGACGGAATCAGGAATCCGGGAATCAGGGTGAAGAATGCCAGGATGATGGTGCCCCAGCGGGATACATTCAGAATCTGCCTGTCGGACGCCTTTGTGTTAATCTGTGTTTTATATATGTTGGTAAGAATCGTTCCCGTAGCCATCATCATCGTAGCCATCGTGGCTGCAATAATCATTGTACATACGGCAAAGATGATACCTGCATATAGAGGGGAACTGAATTCCTTAACCGTCCAGGCGAATGCCGTTGCACCGTCACCCAGTCCGTCGTTTGCCGCGCGTCCCATCATGCCTACAATGGCCGTCAGGATACAGATAGGAGCTGCAAAAATATATCCGATAATACAGCCGTTACGGCTGGCCTTTGCATCCCTGGCCGCAAGTACCGGCTGAAGCACCGACTGCATAACGGCCGAACTTAAGGCGCCGCCGACGGCCCAGGCAAATATCTGCTGTGTCGGCATAGCCGGTACAATCAGTTTATCGTAATCCTTTGGAAGCTGCGATATCAGTCCGCCGTAACCGCCAAAGCCGGCCAGATTCTTCACGACGAAGATAATCAGCAGCACATAGGTGGAAATACAAACAATACGACCGATCGCCGAAGATCCTTTCATTCCTGCAAAGCCGGTGTAGACAGCTGCGATGGTTACGCCGCAGACCATGGCGGCCGCAGAGTTAAAACTCGGGATTACAATCTGGATAATGGAAGCAATTGTCTTAAGCTGTATCGGAATATAAATACATCCGAATATCACCCAGATGTATGACTGGAGCCTGGCCAGGGGAGTGGAATATCTTCTGGCAAGAAAATCCGGAAGAGCCTCGCTGACCATATTTTCACGAAGTACCTTGGACAAAGCCCCCACCAGCAGGAAATAGACGCCTCCTGCAATGGAATACCAGCAGCCCGCAATACCCATGGTATAGCCGTTCTGCGCCGCTCCCACAATGCTCATGCCGCCAATCTGCCATGCGCCGAGAACGGCTCCGATGGCAAAGGCACCCATGGTCTTGTCTCCGCCGGACCACTGGCTGGAGCTGGTGATTTTTGTTCCTGCATAAATACCGACCCCGATAATCAATACGAACGTAATAATCCATGTTGCTACTAACATATAACGACCTCCTCTTTTCTTTTCCGCTTCAGCTTAAAGCATGTTTAATCTGCTTCGGCTCCTCCCCCGCCGCGCGGCCTTCCAGCCGCTTAATGTATTCTCCCGGGCACAGGCCGGTCATCTTGCGGAATATTCTGTTAAAATGAGACTGATCATAAAAATCCATCTGATGGGACATTTCTGTCAGAGAGCACTCCTTATTATCCGACAACTGACGTATTGCACTTTGCAGACAAATCTGAAGGCTCAGTTGCTTTGGTGTAATCCCCACATTTTTCAGCACCAGTTTCTGGAGCGTCCTGGCCGTATAGCCGTATCGATCCTCCAGTTCCTTCATCCTAACTGCCCTTCTGTTTTGTATCATATATCCGGCGATGGAGGCAGCCATCTTTTCATCACTGTCCCTTCTTCCCGTCTTTTTCGCCTGGCACTGATCTAAAAACCTCCGAAGCAGCAGGGAATGTTCCTGTTCACTGTCCACCGCATTGATCCCCTCCATCGTAGACAGAGCCCATGGGAAAACGTCTTCCAGCTTAAATCCCTCAGGCGGCACCTCATCGGCTGGAATCCCAGTGGCCCAGGTAAAGCTTCCCGGAATAAACTGTACCATTAATACATTTTCAATCCCGTACAGCGGTATTTCCTTTTTTTCCGGCAGAACGCCGAACACATAAGCCGACGCATCTTTCTCCTTAACCGAAAATACAAGGCCCAGCTGGCCTACTCCGGGAATACAGTCAAGACCGGAGTGTCCCTGGTTTACATTGTAGCGCATAAGCCTGAGGTTAAAATCTTCCATGCAGAGCAGTGAATTTTCTCTCTGTTTTGTCACCTCCCAAAATGGCTGCTGAGAAAAAAAGTTCCTTTCACCCATCATTCCTGTCATCTTCATAACAGCCCCCTTTCCCATGATTCTAGCAGTTCGTAATAGGCGGCAATAGGAAAAATCGGAAATAAATCCCGTTTTCCTCCTGTTTCCGACCGCTTTCCCCTAATTTTGCCGTATCGTCCGCCACAATATCCACACCGCTGCCGCAGATATCGCATACGATTACGTCGTAGCATTTCACAGGTGCCTTTACTGGTTTTTTTTGACCTCCTCGGCCGGACGTCCGCATCCTGCAGAACTTCGCAGGCATCGTCCTTTATCTGTCTTAAGTTTTCCTCCGGGTCATGCTCTACCCGGCCCGGCCTGTTGTTATGTGTATCTATGGTTACTTTTCTTGCTATTTAAATGTATGTCCCAATATAGCACATTTAAATACGGTTCGATATCCGCAGAATATACAAAACTTTTTCCTGTTTTCTAAGCCTGCACGCTCCGCGCCAGGTCATCGCCATCATTAAGAAAGAATCCCGCTCGTGGGATGATTCTCCGCCTGCGGCGGGTCGCTTCGTCGACATAATTCCCTGCCGCCGCAGGCATTGGCTCACTTAGCGAGTGTAACGAGCTTAGTGAACAAGCCCTCTTTAGAGTTGCACTCCTCCGCGGAGCGGTTTTTATTTAACAGGAGAGCTTTCCTGTAAAATAAAAACGGCCTGCACGAATATTGTGCAAACCGCTTATTAAATAGATATTATGATGTTGGGGTCAAAAGGTCTTTTGACCCCTTTGAAACCGGATTGCTCCGCACTGCGTGCTCTCGCGGATTATAGCCTGCCGGACAGTTATCAGCCCCTGTTTAATTCATCTTTTCCTCCCTGTCAAGCTCTCGCAGAAGGCTGATCTGCAGCACCAGACATACAAGAAAAGAAATGGCGTCGGCCAGCGGCTGCGCAATTTGAATTCCTAAAATTCCGATTAAAGGCGGCATCAGCAGCACGCCCGGGATCAGAAATACGCCCTGTCTCGACACTCCCATAAAAGAAGCGCGGAACATCTTTCCCGTAGTCTGCATCATCATATTGCTGATCATGACCCAGCCGTTGAGGCCGTATGTAAGGCACTGGAGCCGCAGCGCTTTGACACCGATTTCCAATACCTGCGCATCGCCCTTTCTGAACAGCTGTATCAAAAACGGGGCGGCCGCAAATTCCACTGTGGCCAGTATCAGAAGAAACACAGTCCCGATTTTCACGCAGAACCAGAATCCCTTCTTCACCCGCCCATACAGCTTTGCCCCATAGTTAAATCCACAGACGGGCTGAAATCCCTGGCCGAAACCAAGAAGTATGGAATTCGTGAAATTGGTGATCCTTGATACAATCGCCATAGCCGCGATTGCGGCATCACCGTAGGGACGGGCGGCCGTATTCAGGCATATCATGGCAATTCCGGATATAGACTGCCTGCACAGGGACGGCAGGCCGCCGTTTACTATCATCTTATAGAAATAACGTGAGGGCCTGAAATTCCGGAATCTTATCAGAACATTACCTGCCCTGCGGATTCCCCAGTACAGCAGGCAGAAGCTGACGAACTGGCTGATAATCGTAGCCAGGGCGGCTCCTGAAATCCCCATATTAAACCCGAATATCAAAATCGGATCCAGGACTATATTGATAAGGGCGCCTGTCGTAAGGCCAATCATCCCATAGAATGCACTTCCCTCAAAGCGGAGCTGGTTGTTCAGAACCAGCGAGGCCGCCATATAAGGCGCTCCTATCAGGATAAATTTGAGATAATCCATGGCATATGGCAGGATTGTTTCCGTGGAGCCCAGCAAAATGCAGAGGGGCTTCAGGAAAATAAGTCCTGTTGCGGCTATTAACGCTCCGCCGATAAGCGCAGAATAAAATCCGACTGCAGCCAGCCGTTCCGCCTTATCTGTCTCCTGCCTGCCGAGAAGACGTGAAATATTATTCCCTGAGCCCTGGCCAAAGAAAAATCCGACTGCCTGTATAGCAGCCATCACGGCAAATGCAATTCCCACCGCACCGGATGCACTGGTGCTGATTTTGCCGATAAAAAAGGTATCGGCCATATTATAAAACGTCGTAATCAGGTTGCTGATAATCGTCGGGACTGCCAGCCTGCAAATCAGGCTTTCCACCGGCGTCTGCGTCATCTGAATATATTTTGCGTCCAGATTTGCCTCGCTCATCCATTCACTCCTTCCCGAACCTACTCTTCTGTATCTTTTTTCACTGCCATATTAAGCAGATATTCTTTTTCATTGCATTCCGGATGTTTCAGCACGTACAGGAACAGCCTTTGTAAAATATTTCCCATATCCGGCCCCGGCCTTACTCCGGCGGCTATCAGGTCCTTTCCGGTTACCGCCATATCCCTCATCCGGATACAGTCACCCCTGCTGCGGACTGCCTCCGCCGTTTTTCTGATACGTCCTGTCCCCGCAGCCTCCTCCGGAAGCAAACTCTCTTTCAGCAGCAGCAGCTCGTCGAACCGGCCGTCCTCCATACTGCTCATAACTTCCCTTACTTTGCAGTCATCCTCCTGCAGTTCTTCTGAAAACCACCTTACCAGAGTCTTAACTCTGTCCGTCGTATCATTATCCATTTTCAATTCTTTCAGGATTTGGGCGGCACAGTCCTCCCCTCCATACGAAAGAAATGCGGCCCAGCGGAGAGACTTTCTAGCCGGCAGTCCGGATGCCCTCATACAAGCTTCCCTCACCCTGCCGATGTTGGTTCCAAACACCGAGTGAAAACCCGCCGATATATAAGGGCTCATCCCCGTCTCTTCCACCAGCAGAATACGTTCGGGATGGTCCGACAGCAGTGTTTTTGTCAGCTCCGCCTGGATCCTCTCTTTGCTCACGTTGGCCAGATTCGGGGCAATCACGGTCAGTGCGGCATAGGTTTCATCTTCTATTGTAAAGTTCAACTGGGCTGAGAACCGGATGGCACGCAGAATCCGGAGAGCATCTTCGGTAAACCGCTCCACGGCATTGCCGACACAGCGGACGACACCCTCCTTCAAATCTTTCATGCCGCCGAAAATATCCACTATCCCCGTCTCATGACTGTAAGCCATCGCATTGATAGTAAAATCACGGCGTCTCAGATCCTCTTTCAAATCCGAGGTAAAGGCCACCTCCTTCGGGTGTCTTGCATCCTCGTACTCGCCGTCGATCCGGTAAGTCGTAATTTCATAACCGACATGCTCCCGCATTACCGTTACAGTTCCATGCTGAAGCCCTGTATCGATTGTCTTCCCAAACACCTTTTTGACCTGCTCCGGCCTGGCGGATGTGGTGATATCCCAGTCCCCGGGGACTCTGCCAAGGAGCGTGTCCCTGACACAGCCGCCGACGGCAAAAGCCTCGTAGCCGTCTGCTCTAAGCCCGGCAAGAATCTCCTCTACCTGTTTCGGTATTATTATCTGCACATTCTAAGCTCCCTTCTGTCCAATCTCCATGATTCCCTGCAGCCGCCTGCGCAAACCGGCCGTAAAAAAACCGGGGCAAAACATCTGCATGCCCTGTCCCGGTCTGTTTCTATGTTTCATCCCACATTCTCTCTGCCGGATGGAGCGCCAGAACGTGTCTGAATTGCTTTCCGTCAGATATGCGTCCCACTTTCCGGGAGGTTTGCCCCGAATGAATTATCAAACACGCTTTAGTATGCTTTCCCCCAATATACCATCTTTGTCGCAGGTTTACCACAGCATACGCACTTATCCGATAAAGTTTCCTGTGCAAAAGGCATACAGCGTGATGTGACGCCCACCGACTCTTTAAGCTGATCTTCACACTCCTGGCAGCCGCACCACATGGCCTTGATAAAGCCCGGCTTATGATCCGCCAGTTCCTTCATCTCTTCCATGTTGACAGCCTCATACGTATGAGCCTCGCGATGTGCCTTTGCCCTTTCCAGCATATCGTGCTGGATTGTGCCGAGAAGCTCTGCTACTTTTTCATTTATCTCATCCAGGGAAACGGTTATCTTCTCGTGTGTATCGCGGCGCACTAAAACTGCCTGGTTCTCCGCCAGATCTCTTGGTCCAATCTCCACACGCACCGGTATTCCGCGCATCTCGGATTCACTGAATTTCCATCCCGGAGATTTGTCGGAATCATCCACCTTCACTTTGAAACCGGAGAGAACTTCCTTCAGCTCATATGCCTTATCAAGAACTCCCTCCTTGTTCTGCTGGATCGGAACAATCATAACCTGAACGGGAGCTATCCTCGGAGGAAGCACCAGTCCGTTATCATCACCATGTACCATAATAATAGCACCAATCAGGCGAGTTGTCATGCCCCATGATGTCTGATGAACGTATTTTAACTGATTATCTTTGTCAAGATACTGGATTTCGAATGCTTTGGCGAATCCGTCCCCAAAGTTATGGCTGGTTCCGGACTGCAGGGCCTTGCCGTCATGCATCAGGGCCTCGATTGTATAAGTCGCCTCCGCACCGGCAAATTTTTCTTTATCTGTCTTTTTACCGCGTACAACCGGCATGGCAAGAACTTCCTCACAGAAATCGGCATAGAGATTCAGCATCAGCTCTGTTCTCTCTTCTGCCTGCTCCGCCGTAGCATGAGCCGTGTGGCCTTCCTGCCATAAGAATTCTCTGGAGCGGAGGAACGGTCTTGTTGTTTTCTCCCAGCGGACAACCGAACACCACTGGTTATATAATCTCGGAAGATCCCGGTAGGACTGGATATCTCTTGCATAAAAATCGCAGAACAGCGTCTCAGATGTCGGTCTTACGCACATCCTCTCCTGAAGAGGCTCAAGGCCTCCCATGGTTACCCAGGCAACCTCAGGGGCAAATCCCTCCACATGATCCTTCTCTTTTTCCAGAAGGCTCTCGGGGATAAACATAGGCATATACACGTTCTGCACGCCCGTCTCTTTAAATCTTCTGTCCAGTTCATTCTGGATATTCTCCCAGATAGCATATCCGGCCGGTTTGATAACCATGCATCCCTTTACGCTGGAATAATCGATTAATTCAGCTTTCTTTACCACATCCGTGTACCACTGTGCAAAATCCACATCCATGGATGTGATGGCTTCCACTAATTTTTTGTCCTTTGCCATGACAATTCTCCTCTCATTTTTCCTTCCCCCCGCAGTGCGATCCTCCGCGGAGCGGTTTTTATTTAACAGGAACGACATAATTCCCTGCCGCCGCAGTGCGATCCCCCGCGGAGCGGTTTTTATTTAACAGGGGTACTTTCCTGTAAATTAAGAAAGAATCCCGCCCGCGGGATTCTCCGCCTGCGGCGGGTCGCTTCGG
>NZ_KE992995.1:17661-29791 GCF_000466485.1 [Clostridium] symbiosum ATCC 14940
TCCCCCGCGGAGCGGTTTTTATTTAACAGGGGTAATTTCCTGTTAAATAAAAAAGCCATGCGATCTCTTCGTCATCGAAATGATCGAAGGGACCGAATGGCTGAAATTCTTCGGCGGTACCACCCAATTTAACCGGACAAGATGCCTCTGATTCCATTCGGCACCTGATGCGGTTCACTCTTATATCCGTTAACGCCGGTTCTACGATGCACTTTCATGCATGGCTCCAAGGCAGGTTCAATCTTCCTTGACACGGAAACCTCTCACCGTCGGTTTCCTCTCTGGATGTGTTTAAAGATTTAATAGTCCTCTTCAACGCCGTATTTGTCTATCAAATTATGTCGTGTTGCTTTTATGGTAGATTTGATTTTACGCCATCCAAACTGCTTTGTCAAGCCCTGTCAGCTGCCTCCCGCCTCTTTTTCCACTCCCTTCTTTGAAAAAATAAGATTAACAGGATAATCGGCAGCGCCACCAAGTCGCCCCTCTCATCCAGAATAAGCAGGCCTATTACGCAGGCCAGTAAGATTAACCTCTGCCATAGCTTTAACACTCCCATGACATACCCTTCACTGGCCATCGCCAAAACAATTACACCTATTATGGCAATCGCTAAATTGTAAATGACAGCCGGTACTGTTGTTCCTGTTAGCAGCAGAGCCGGTTTATATACCAGCATAAACGGAATAATGAAACCGGCAATCGCCAGTCTAAACGCACTCACGCCAGTTTTTAAAGGATCGGACTGGGCCAGTCCTGCCGCTACAAAGGATGAGAGAGCTACAGGAGGTGTGATAGTTGACATAATAGCAAAATAAAACACAAAAAAGTGAGCGGCCAGCAGGGGAACACCCATGTTAACCAAAGCCGGAGCCAGCGTAAGGGCCGTTACGATATAGCAGGCTGTTGTTGGAAGTCCCATGCCCAGAATGATTGAAGCTGCCATGGCTAAAAAAAGCGCCAAAAATTTAATCCCCAACGCCAGTTTAAAAATATTCAATGAGAACACAAGGCCAAATCCGGTAAGGGAAATCACACCAATTACAATGCCGGCACAGGCACAGGCAATCGCTACCGACATAGTGCCTTTCACTCCATTTTCCAGTGCGCGGCAAAACCGTCTCAGTGTCAGGCGGCTGCTCTTTCTGAAAAAACTTACTACAATTGCAATCAGAATGGAAAGCCAGGCCGCATAAATCGGATTGTAGCCTTTAACACTTAAGAAATAGATGAGAGCAATTAAGGGGATCGCCATGTGTCCATAGTCCCCGAATGTTGATCCCAGCTTCGGAATCTGATCCTTTTCCAGTGTCTTCAGTCCCTGTCTGCGGGCGCGCAGCTCCACGGAGACCCATACACACAAATAGTAAAGAAAAGCCGGAATAATGGCTGCAAAGACGATTACACTGTACTGCACCCCAATAAATTGAGCCATCAGGAATGCTGCCGCCCCCATAACCGGAGGCATAATCTGCCCTCCTGCCGATGCCACACACTCTACCGCGCCTGCATATTCCGGTGAGTATCCAACAGATTTCATTAAAGGTATCGTCATTACCCCCGTCGTTGCTACATTTGCAGAAGTGCTTCCGCTGACTGTTCCCATCAGGCCGCTGGCCAAAGCCGATACTTTGGCCGGCCCGCCTACAGAACCTCCTGCCAGTGCCAATGCAAGATTGCTTAAAAACTTAGACATGCCTATTTCAGACATGATAGCTCCAAAAAATATAAACAGCACCACATAAGTAGCCGATGTATTGAGCGCTGTCCCAAAAATGCCTTCATCCGTCAGATACAGCAGCTTTATTATTTTGCTGACCGTAAAACCTGCGTGGCGAAATACCCCGGGTATCTGCCGCCCAAAAACAGCATATAATAAAAATACGCAGGCTACAATAGGCATAGCCATCCCAATGGCCCGTCTGGTAGCTTCTAAAACAAGCACAAGACAGATGACACCGAATATCAGATCCATTTTGGTTGGAATTCCCATTTGAGCATTAATCTTCTTTGCAAAAACCGCAACGTAGAGTGCTGCGCAAAAGCTCAGAAGCCCCAATATGATATCTATCACCGTAGGTGCCTTACTGCTTGAATGTTTCGTTGCCGGAAATAACAGATAAATTAGTAATATAATAACTGCCAGATGGACCGATACCACATACTTGTCATCTACCAGCCCGGAACCAGCTGCGTATAGCTGGAACGCAGCCAAAGACAAGCATAAGGCTGTGATAATATATTTCCAGGCGCCTTCTAATTCCCTCTTTTTTCCGCCTTTATCCTCATCTGCATCGGTCATAACTCCCCCTCTTTTTTTAATAAAATCGCTTAACGCCATAATTGTCTCCCCCTTTAGCGTACACCAGTCTGTTATTTTAAGACGCCTTTTTCTTTATAGTACCTTTCTGCTCCCGGATGAAGCGGCAGGCCGGAGACATTGATTCCTGATTCCAGGGTGATTTCTTTTGCAATATCCTGGCTTTGGACCAGTGTATCAACATTTTCAAACAAATTCTTTGTAATTTCATAGACCAGGTCATCACTGATACTCTCGTTTACAATCAGTAAAGTCCCTGTTGCCACTGTTTTTACATCCGATTCCTGATTTGGGTATGTACCGGACGGAATTGTATATTCGTAGTAGTAAGGGAGCCTGTTGATTACATTCTGTATTTCTTCGTCGCTTCCCAAATCCGCCAGCTTGCATTTTCCGCTGGCCATTGCTTTCATCTGGTGACTCTGCCCCAGGCTTCCCGAAATAATGTACCCGTCTATTTTCTCATCAACCACCGCATCCGACGCATTGGAATGAGAAAGCTGCTGTGCGTTAAAATCGCTCTTGGAGATACCAAAGCAATCCAGAATCCCCATCGCCTGGGACTCCGAACCACTGCCCGCCTCGCCAATGTTTACTTTTTTTCCAACAATATCATCAATACTGTTAATTCCGGAATCTTTCAAAACCGGAATCTGGATAATCGCCGGGTAAAGATTTGCAATAACTCTAAGCCCTTCTACCTGCTTTCCTTCAAACTGCCCGATCCCATTTACTGCCTCATAAACAGATGACGCGGCTGAAAATGCAAGCTGTATATCATCCGTTCCTACCCGGAGACAATTCTCACTGGAACCTGCCGTTACCTCTGCCGTAAAAGATGTGCCGGGGAGTTTATCATTCCATACCTGGCATAATGCAACCCCCAAAGTATTAAACGTTCCGCCGGAAGAAGATGTTCCCATGGACAGGAACGCTTCATCACCGTCTGCCTTTACCGCATTTTTTTCATCAGCCGCCGCTTCCACGGACTGGTCCCCGCCTTTTGTTTCCGGCGCTGAGGTACCAGAACAGCCACTCAGTATTCCTCCCACTATCACTACGTTTGAAATCACAAGAGCTAAAATCTTTTTTGTTTTTACCATAATGAACCCTCCTGATATGAAATATTTGTAACAGGTCAGACAGGTCTGCGCACTGGCTGCGCTGACCGTGCGAAAAGGTAGTGGTAACGGGCATCCGGCTCATCGCGCAGCAATTTAATTAGCCGGATGCAGTAACAGTTCACTGTCTGAACTGTTACAAATATTTTTACCTTCTCACTTGCATAATATCATCTCGGTTCCATATGATCCAATATATATTTCCATATCAATACATAAAATTCAAATTATGATATTGCATTATCAAAAGTGATTCAAAATTATGTTGACTGATCCGCGCATTTGAGGCGCTGACCGTACGAAAAGATAAACATTGCCGAATCAGTTTACGGCGTTCTGCTTTACACCAGTTCTTTATAGTACGCTATCATATAGTCACAGAAATCTCTGGTATCCTGTGTCAGGTACTTATCCTTCCGATAACTTAACGCAATGTTCCTTGTTTTATCAAGGCCCTTTATAGGCAGAAATTTAATCTGTTCATCGTAAAGACAGCGTTTTTTCGCCGATTGGGAAGCGATTGTGATTCCCGCGTTTACATTTAAAAGCTCCGTCCTCAGGTAGTGATCGCACTCCATAACAATATTCAATTTAATACCTAGTTCTTCACATAATTGATCCATCTGGGTCCGAAACGGAAAACCTTTTTGAAGGGCAATAAATTTTTCACCTATAATGTCGTCCACTCCGACACTGTCTTTTTTAGCAAGAGGGTGATCCTGATGTACAGCCACCATAAATCTGTCCTGGCAAAGAATAATGGTATTCATATCATCTCGGTTTATCTCAGGAGATGTTATGCCAATATCAATCTTTCCGCTTTCCAGCAATTGAATGATATCTTGAAATTCTTCCACACTCTGACGCCATTTTACAGCGGGATGACTTCTCATAAAACCTTCAATTCCGCGCATAAACTGAGGGCTTGTCAGAGATACAAATAATGTATGCTCCTGCTCTCCCTTCATTTCATTTATTTCCTTCTTGGCATTATCAATATCTAACAGAATCCGATTCACTCTTGACAGAAATACCTCACCGTATGCATTCAGTACAATAGAGCGGCCGGAACGGTCAAAAAGCGGGACTCCCAGCTCACTTTCCAGTCTTGATATCACCACGCTGATTGCCGGCTGGGACACATTAAGTTGTTCTGCCGAGCGGGTAATGTGCTGATTTAACGCTACCACCTGAAAATATCTAAGTTGCATCAATTCCATAAATTCACTCTCCTTTAATATTTGTGCACAGGACTTAGCCGGATGCCGTAACAGTTCATGCAGTCTGAACTGTTACGACTTTTTATTCATTATACCGGGATTTATCGTACTTTACAATTATATATAATATTATAGTTATGTATTTATATGAAATAATGAATTGTAAATTATATTTTTTGCCTCTATACTGAAAAAAAGGAATAAAGGAGCGTTTTTTATGGGAGAGGGAACAAAATTGCAAGATATGCTGGAAAAAAAGGAGGTTCTAAAGCTGGGGGGAGGTCCCGCCAGAATAGAAAAGCAGCATGCAGCCGGTAAGCTGACAGCCAGGGAGCGTCTGGAACTGCTCTTCGATCCAGGATCATTCCAGGAGTACAACATTTTTATGAAACACCGCTGCCATGACTTTGGTATGGAGAAGATCAACACTCCGGCAGAGGGAGTTGTGACCGGCTATGGCCTGGTAAACGGGCGTGGCGTGTTTGCTTTCGCACACGACTTTACCGTGTTAGGAGGAGCCATGGGGGAAATGCAGGGTATGAAAGTAAAAAGAATGCAGGAGCTGGCCCTGGACGCTGGCCTGCCTTTTGTCGGATTAAATGATTCCGGCGGCGCCAGGATTCAGGAGGGCCCCAGTACCTCCTATGGAAACATTTTTTACAATAATGTTATGGCTTCCGGGGTCATTCCTCAGATTTCCGCTATTATGGGGCCTTGTGCCGGAGGTACAGTATATTCCCCGGCCCTGACGGATTTTATCCTCTCTGTAAACGGAACCAGCCGTTCGTTTATTACAGGACCTGCGGTTATTAAAAATGTAACCGGAGAAATCGTCGACGCGGAGACACTCGGCGGAGCAAAGACTCATAATACGCTCTCAGGCGTATCTCATTTTTTCTGCCAGGATGATGCCGATTGCATTTACAAAATCAAACGGCTTCTAAGCTTTTTTCCCGCCAACTGCCGCGAACTGCCTCCTGTCTACGCATGCAATGATGATCCGAACAGACGCTGTGAGCGCCTGAATACACTCGTGCCAGAGTCTTTAAAGAAAGCTTATAATATCAAAGAAATTATCCGTGAAATCGCTGACGAACACGATTTCTTGGAGGTTCAGGAACTGTATGCCACCAATATTGTTATAGGATTTATACGGTTAAACGGAAAATCTGTCGGCGTAGTTGCCAATCAGCCTTCCATGCTGGCTGGCTGCATCGAGATCAATGCCTCCGATAAAGCCGCCCGCTTTATCCGTACCTGTGACTGCTTTAACATTCCTCTACTTTCCATTGTGGACGTCCCCGGTTACCTGCCGGGAATCAAACAGGAGCTTGGAGGAATCATCCGCCACGGAGCAAAAATGCTCTACGCATGGAGTGAAGCGACAGTCCCCAAAATAGTCATGGCGGTTGGCAAGGTAGTTGGTGGAGCCAGGCCCGCCATGTGTTCCTGGGAGCTGCATCCTGATTTCATCTTTGCATGGCCAACCGCACAGATGACCGTAGTCGGTCCGGAAAGCGCCGTGGACATCTGCTGCAAAAGTGAACTGAAACGGGCTGAAGAAAACGGTGAAGATACGGCTGCTCTGCGCACCCAGCTTATAGAAGACTATACAAAAGAATATATGAATCCATATAAAGCCGCTGAATGCGGCAAATTCGAAGATATAATCGAACCTGCGCAATCAAGACAGGTAATTATTAGGACTTTGGAAATGTTCCGCAATAAAAAAGTTGTGCTTCCGTCCCGCAAACACGGAAACATTCCGTTATAGCAGCAGTTTCACCGTGAAAAAACCAAATCAATAAGGAACCATAAGGGGGATTTACCATGCCGAATACAGTTAATTATGCAAGAGGACCGTTAAGCGGTATTACCGTCCTAGATTTAACCCAATTTTTATCAGGGCCGTTCTGCACAATGATAATGGCGGATTTAGGCGCCGACATTTTGAAAATAGAGCGTCCTGACCGCCCCAGAGCCAGCGGCCCATACTTACATGGCGAGCGTATTTATGACCTTTCCGTTAACCGGAGCAAAAAAAGTATGACTCTAAATCTGAAATCAGATGCAGGAAAGGATATTTTTAAAAAGCTTTTAATATCTTCCGATGTTGTGATAGAGAATTTCAAACCCGGGACAATGGAGCGTATGGGGCTGGGATATGAAGAACTTAAGAAAATCAAACCAAATTTAATTTATGCCGCCATATCCGGCTTTGGCTATACCGGCCCTTATAAGAACCGTGGGGCCCTGGATATGGTAATTCAGGGCATGAGCGGTTTGATGAGTCTGACAGGTGAACCAAACGGCAGGCCAACAAGATGCGGAACCTCCGCCAGTGATATATTTTCCGGAATCTATATGTTCGGCGCCGTAGCATCCGCTCTCTACGAGCGCGAAAAAACAGGAAACGGTCAGTTTATTGACGTGGCGATGTTAGATTCCACCTTCTCCTGTCTGGAAAATGCAGTAATCAATACCTGTATATTTAATAAAAATCCGGAACGGGTGGGAAACAGTCATCCCACCAGTGTTCCGTTTCAGACATTTCAGACCTCTGACGGTGAAATCATCATCACCTGCTCCAGAGACAGCGCCTTTTATTCCCTTTGTCGCGCCATGGGACGCCCTGATATGATTCAGGACGAACGCTTTGCCAAAGCCGAGGCCAGAAGATTAAATAAGGAGCTTCTAGAGGATGAGATTACCCGCTTCACCAGCACCCGCACCCTGGACGAATGTGAAGAAACCCTGAATCAATTCGGAGTTCCTAATGGCCGTATCAATACCCTGACTATGATCTGCAAGGATCCACAAATTGCTGCCCGCGACATGATCGTGAAAGTGGAACACCCTGTTGCAGGAACGTATCAGATGGCCGGAAGTCCATTAAAATTCAGCAGTTTAACAGAGGCCCACTATGAACCGGCACCTACACTTGGTCAACATACCAGAGAGATCCTATCCGAACGGTTAAACATGACAGATACGGAAATTGAAGCCCTGCTAAAAGAACAGGAATCTATGCCATAACCCCTTATAGTATAAGCCCACACAAATTATCTGTTTATTTAAATTAATTGCAAGCAGTCGGTCCCACCGCTCCGCCGAAGAAAATTTTTGCACTGAATTTCTTCGCAGCCATCGCAATAGCCGAAGGTCTGCGCCCGCTTCTTAAAAAAAAGGGCGGAAACTGTGTCGTCACTTCCTCCAACTCGATTACAAATGCCACTGTAAAACGCGACTGGGTCGATAAGCTGTCGAATGTGGCGGATGAGAACGCCACAATGGAATTTGCCGGACATATCCCGCCGGACAAAACACCGTCCTGCTACAGCTCCTCCAAGCACGCGCTGGCCCGCTGGGTACGCCGCGTATCTTCTTCCTGGGCGGCAGACGGCCTGCGCATCAACGCCGTGGCACCCGGCAATACAACCACTCCGATGACGAAAGGAATGACGGAAAAGCAGATGGACGCGGCGCTGCTGATTCCAATCCCGACCCGTTACGGCCGCAAGGAATTCCTCGACGCCTCTGAAATTGCCAACGCCATGGTATTCCTGTTATCACCGCTGGCCAGCGGTATCAACGGAGTCATTCTGTTTGTAGACGGAGGCATCGACGCGCTGCTCCGCTCCGAACGTTTTTAACCGGTCATCTAATCAATATCATCAGAGAAGGGAGCAGACGCTATGCGCATTTTAGAACAATACATGGAGTGTATGAAAAAAGGCGATAATATCGGCCTGGCAGATTTGTTTAATGAAAAAGGAATTCTTCATGATACCTCATTCTTAAAGCTGAATAAAGATATCATGCATCTGGAAGGAAAGATGGCAATTGAAATGATGTTCCACCACCGTTTCGGTTTCAACGGAGGGCCGTTTCCTATTACAAATACGGTACATAAGGCAGATGACAACGTATGTTATTTTATTGAATACGGCGACCGCGTTGTACCGGTAACTGCTTATATCACAGAAATTGATGAAGACGGGAAAATTATGAGGCTGGATATATTTCCGCTGTAATTCCGGGAAAAGGGGAGGTTCACCGCAGTCCCGCGGAAATCTCCCCTTTTCCTATCCGTTAAATACTGTTTTCCGTTATTGTAACCACGGTTTTTTCGGCTCGTCTCCCGCTTTTGTACCGCAGAAAGAAAAGCAGCGTAATGATAAGGCACAGTGACTCCGACACAGCCGGGGACAGCCAAATCCCGTTTTCGCCTATCAGCTGCGTCAATATAATGAGACAGGCCGACAGGAGAAGAAAACTTCTGCACGATGAAATGACGACAGAGTATACCGGCCGCTCAACCGCTGTAAAGAAACCGGCCGTCACCACATTAAAACCGACAATCGCAAATGAAAGTCCGTACATGCGCAGCGCACTCACCGAGTAGGCGAACAGCTCCTGATCCCTTTTGTCCAGGAACAGCCCTACTGCCGCCTGGGGAATCATTTCAGCAATTACCAGGAACACAACCGTGGATATACCGGCCGCGATAATGGAATAGCCAAACAGCCTGCGGTATTTCTCCTGTTCGCCCGCCCCGTAATGAAAACTGACAAGGGGCTGCACTCCCTGGCTGATTCCGGCCATACTGTTAAGAGCCAGCGTATTAACATAGGAAATCACGGTGTAGCTGACAACTCGCTTATTCCCGATGATGCTCAGTATCATATGGTTAAACAGGAAAATTACGAGGCCGCCCGACATCTCGGTAATGCTGTCCGACATTCCCAGCGGAATGATTCTCCTGTAAAGCTTCAAATTCCATTTGAATCTGCCAAAGCGCAGGCGCTTGGAGCGGAACCCAAAGTACAGGGCGAACAGTGTCGTAGACACAACCTGGGCAATACCGGTGGCAATCGCCGCTCCTTCGACTCCCATATGGAGTTTCATAACGAACACATAATCAAGTACAATGTTTGTTACGGCGCTTGTCATGACCCCCGCCATCTGAAGCGGCGGACATCCGTCCGTCTTCACAAAAATCTCCATATTATAAGATACAACAAAGAACACTGCAAAAACGGAAATCCAGCCGAGATATCCTTTTACATATCCGATCGTCTCAGGCCCGGCCCCCAGGAAATAGGCAATCCTTTCCAGATTGAACCAGGTCAGCAGGGAAATAATGACTCCCACCGCAACCAGTATAATCAGGTTCTGGTTAAATGTATTGCGCGCCTCTTCCTCCTTACCTTCTCCCAGGAATATCGCCATTAGTGTCGACGTCCCTGTCGCCATCATAAGGCCGACGGAGAAAATAAAAATCGTATAAGGCATGGACAGGTTAACTGCCGCCAGCGCATATTCCCCTACTCCCCGCGCAACGAAAATTCCATCAACCATCGTGTACAATGCAAAAATCCACATAGATATGATGGAAGGAATGACAAAACGGCAGAATTTTTTCAGTAACATGATAAAACCTCCTTTTATTGACTTTCATTATAAACCTTCGTATAATACGAATGTCAAGGGAGGTAGAAGAAGTTGAACAATTCTTATAAAATTAAAGAAATTTCAAGATTATACGGACTTTGCAGCGACACGCTGCGATATTATGAAGAACAGGGGCTTCTCTCTCCAAAGCGCGGGGAGAACCGGTACCGTATGTTCGGTGTCCAGGATATCGGTAAACTGAACGTCATCCGTTCCCTTCGGGAGCTCGATATTCCTCTGGAACGAATCCGTGAGTATATCCATAACCGTGATATTGATTCAACCCTGCGGCTTCTGGATGAGGAGGAGACTCTGATCCTCTCCCAAATTGAGCGCCTCCGGGAAAAGTATGAAGATATTAACGCCCGGAAAACAGAGCTTCAAAAGGACAGGCAGATCAAAGACAGACAGTTTTCCATCCGCCGGTTTGAAGCAAGGCCCTGTTTTCAGCTTACGGAAGACATCATCCTGGAAAACGATGTGGATTTTGTCTTAAAGAAGCTGGAACAAAAATATGAAGATAACATTCACGCCATAGGCATTAAGGGATTTGGGGCGGAGATGGATCCGGTCAGTATGGAGCAGGGTGACTATAATCATTTTCGTTCGGTTTTCTTCATCAGCGACTGGGATAATTACAGCTCGGTTATTCCTGAGGGGGAGTATGCCTCTCTGTTCTATTGGGGCGCTTATGAGCAGAGGATTACGGAAGTGTTCTCCCAATTTGTATCCCGCATACAGGAGTCCGGATATGAACTCTGCGGTGTTCCGCTGGAACTGTACCATATTGATATGAATGATACAAACCGGCATGAGGAGTATCTGACGGAATTACAGGTGCTGGTAAAGCCCTTAAAACGTCCCGCTGACGGGTGATAAGCTGCGGTACCTTCCGACCGGCAGTTCGGAAAGCGAGGTATATTCTTTTCCGTTAACCAGGATAGACATGACATCCTCCAGGTTGATAAATCTGGAAAACTCTCCTTTAGTCACTACTTTGCCTTCAGGATTACGCATTCCGTACGTAGAGATTACCAGCGGTCCTGACAGCGGGTCGTTACTGATTACAACTCCGCCTCCCCCTATTACCGTCCCTCCGTCACCGTCGGTATCAAAGGAAAGTTCAGACATCATCTCCTCGATGGTGCCGTCTTTGAATTTAACGGACACAACAGGTGTCGGCAGTCCGCCCGAAGCCTGGGCTTCGCGGCCAATCAGCAGAACTCCCAGCGGGGATATCTGCACCGTTTCAAGAGTATAGTTGCCGTCCCAGGTATCATTAACTGTATATCTCCTGGATGCGGTACTTCCGTCCACCGGAACAGTAAAATCAAGTTCACTGTTTTCTGCCCGGAAGGATATTTTCAAATCAGCTCCATAGCAGGCGTCCAGGCTGCTGGCCGTCAAATGGTAGACCACCTTATTTTCTGTCCGGAATTCCGGCAGCATCGTATAATTGATGGAAAAGGAGAATTCATCCCCTGTATCTGGTTTCCGTTCCAGCGAAACGTCAAAAAGCTGTTTTGTCTCATCATAGCAGTAGGATGGGAGTCCTTTTCCTGAAATATCTTCCAGGGAAAGAATTAAATCAATTGTATACCCATCCGTCAGCATTCCTTCCAGAGAAAACCTCTGTGACGCATCTTCCGCCGACACCATGGGCGCTGTGATTTCAGACTTTACATGTTCTGTACTGTCTCCGAAAATGGACTTAAAATACGTTAATCCGCCGGCCGCTGCAAATGCCGTTGTGGCGAAAAGGCAGATAACGGCTGCGGCCAAAAATACTTTCAATGCCTTAAACCGCCTTCTCTTCGGTGTTTTTCCTTGTTTTCTGATTTTCTCCGACACAAGTTTTTCTATGTTAGACTTCGATGGGTGCAGGTCGGTCATATTTGTAATCTCCAGTTCTTCATAAAGTTCCTCTTCCAGTTCCGTACATAAATCGCTAATATGGATTTTTTTATTCATACCGGTACCCCCTCCTAATATATAAGTGTAGGGTTTCAGTACCC
>NZ_KE992996.1 GCF_000466485.1 [Clostridium] symbiosum ATCC 14940
AATCCCACCCCAACTATTGACAAAGAGCCTAAAATAAAAACAGGGCGTCAAACCGTCGTTCTCCGATACGTTCAAACACCTTTGCCATCCCGTCGCCCATTCCGCTGAATAAGAACAACACTAGGAGGAGCATTTTTGAAGATGCCCCTCCCTTTCCTTTTTCCAGGTTGATCACTAAAATAGCGGCTGCCACCAGCAGCATTCCGGCTGTCTGGAGGAGCGTGGGTCTCTCGTTCAGGAACAGAACGCTGGCTGCCACAGGCAGCATAATCCCCAGCTTGGCAAAAGCCGAAGATAACACTGCTCCATTCTTTTTAATACTGTACTGCAAAAGCAGAAGCATTCCCAAAAAGAACACTCCGTTAATTATACCGGCCAGTACCGCAGTCATCATGGCGGTCTCTGCACCAGCCTCCGCTCCCGCCCGGAACAGATTCGTCAGGGACGGTAAAATCCGCTTTTCCGGCAGCAGTATATACGCTATAAACGTACATGTCACATAATTTCCCGTCAAAATTGCATATTTATTGCTGCTGTATCCCTCGCTCAGGCGCAGCGCAACGGCCATCGAGGCGCTGCAGAGAGCTGCCAGTATCAGGTAAATCATTTATAATAAATCTCCTGTCTCTCTGAATCTTCTGTAATGACGGCTCTGTTTTGCGTCCTCAAGGGTCCTCATCATTTCGGGGATATCTTCATTAAGCGTTCCCGCCAGAACGACATAATTTGACGCATGGTTCGTACGGAATACCGTTCCCGGTGAATCCACATTTTCCAGGAAAATTTTCATCTCATCCATAATTTCATCGGCCGTAATCCGCTCGAAACGGCCCTCCACCACGTCTTCGTACATCGGAGTTCCCTCATACAGGCGCAGGGTCAGAAAAGAGGCATATTCCGGGTTCATCTCCGTGATCAGCTTTGCACAGGAAAGAGCATGCTCTTTAACCTTTTTCCTTCCGCCAAGCCCGGATATCAGCGTTACCGAGGTTGCAATGCCGCACCGTTTTAATTTCTGTCCGGCTGCGATTACTTCCCCTGCGGTGACTCCCTTGTGGATGTATTCAAGGATTTCATCATCTCCTGTCTCCGCTCCCACATAGACAATCCCCAGGCCTGCCTCTTTTAACAGGCGCAGCTCTTCTTCCGATTTTCTGAGTATATCCTGGGCAGTCCCGTAGGCGGCCACTCTCGTCACCCTCGGGAACAGTTCTTTAACCGCCGCCAGAATCGTCAGCAGATCCTCTGTTTTCATAATCAGGGCATCACCGTCCGCCAGGAATACCTTCTGGACGTAGGCTGCATAGGCGTCGTGGGCCTCCTGTAAATCAGCCATGATTTCTTCCATCTTACGCACCCTGAATTGTTTATCCTTATACATATTGCAGAATGTGCAGGTATTATGCGCACACCCTATCGTCACCTGAACGATCAGGCTCCTGGCTTCGCTGGGGGGTCTGTATACAACGCCTTCATATTTCATTCTATCTTCACTCCTTATTCATATTCAACCCGGATTCTGCCGGCAGCCATGCAGGAAAATCCTTTCCTGCTTTCAGGCTCAGCGAATTGTGGTCTTTCTTCGTATCCTTCAGTATTGCGCTTAAGCGGTCAAACCATTTGCTTGTTCCCAGATAACGTTCCCAGTAAAAATAAGTCCGGCTGCTCTTTATCCTGGCAGCATTGATTGGTTTTCCCGAGCAGTACGCGCTGTTTAAATCGCCGTAAAGCTGTGCCATCTCCCTCTTTCTTTCATCCGGTATTGATTCCAGCCCTTTAAATGTCTGGTTACTGATAATATCCACGAGGAACTGGCTGCTGTACTCTTTAAAATTCAGCAGATTGGGATCTTCTTCCTGATAACGCTCTGCCCATCCCGATATATCCACCTCTTTTGTATGATAACGGAAACTGCCGTCATTTGTCCAGTTAATTATTCCATACTGGCAGGGAGGAATCGCAAGCGATGACGACACTATTTCATAGATTCCGTACTCCCCTTCCTCCAATGGTCCCCTGACATTCTTCTTGATCCTCTGAAGATGAAGATGCCCGCTTATGTATACAGGTAAATGGTATTCTTCCAGCAAATCGATCACTTCCCTGTTGTTTTCCAGCGTACATTCTTCCGGATAAAGCGTACTTTCCTTCAAGAGATTGTGATGCGCCACAGGAATCACCATGGCCCCGGCCTCTTTGGCTTCCTCAAGCTGTCTATCCATCCAGGCCAGCGTCTCTTTTTTTATTCTGCCTCCGGTCTCGTGTACAGGCTCATAAATGCAGGAGTCCAGCATCATAATCCAATAATGTTCATCCAGCCTGTACAGGTAGCTCAGGGAGTCTTCATCTCTGGAAGATGCCTGATCATAGCCAAATTCATGGTAAATTTCATAAAATTCACTTGGGGTCGTACCCTTCGCCTCTTCCTTCTTATTATCGAAGTAGGAGGCGGCCCAGGGATGGTTGATATCATGGTTGCCCGGAATTACGAGTACGGGGATTCCGGCATCCTGTACCTGTTTCAGTTTCTTTGCCAGCTCCTGGTGGTTTACCTTCTCACCATTCTGGGAGATATCTCCGCTCAGGATCAGGACCGACGGTTTT
This sequence comes from [Clostridium] symbiosum ATCC 14940, assembly GCF_000466485.1. Lineage (GTDB taxonomy): Bacteria > Bacillota > Clostridia > Lachnospirales > Lachnospiraceae > Otoolea > Otoolea symbiosa. Next base: position 2,605 of record NZ_KE992996.1, read on the forward strand.
TTCATCATGACCTCTTCCAGAAAAGCGTCGGCAATCACATCGAGATAAGGCACCACCGTCCCGTCGTTCCATTCCGTATAAGTATCCAGTGACTCTCTGAAATCCGTCATTTTAGGGGACTGGTAATGTAAATCCGAAGCCACAATCATTGTAGGAGGGACATATGGCTTCTCTTCCTCTGCAGGCTCACTCTCCTCCGTTACCGGACGGGACGGCCGTTTTGCTTTCTGTATTTTTGCGCCATCCAAAGCAGCGTCTCCTCCGCTGTCCTCATCAGGTTTCGAAGTGTCTTGGGCCGCGCTGCTCTCCTTCGGATTTTCTTTTTCTTTCGTCTGCTCCTCACTGCTTTCATATGTAGATTCTCCCGCGCCCTTTTTACTGAAATCGGGAATAAAACGTACAACCAGTGCAATCACCGCAAAAAGCAGTAATATCTCTGCCGCATAAACAAGCAGAGACATTTTACGGTTACTTTCAGCAGCCGGCATGCGCGGCGAAACGTGACGCGCCGTGCCGCCGGATGTTTTGGGGCGTTTTTTACGCGAAGCTCCCGGGGTGCGCGGCGCCACACTGTGATTTTTATTATTGCCGGGCTGCGCATGTGTTACGATCCGCCAGACTGCGGCTTTGAGCCGGGCTAGGAACCGCAGCATGTTTCTCCATCTTCTCATTCTATATCAAGTCCTCTTATCAGCTGCTTAAACGTCGTTTACTCCGGAGAGTTTAAAGCTCTGCCGTCCTTTGCAAAGCATTAAACAACTGTTTTTCCCTGTCCTCAAACAGGAGGTTTTTATTGTATTCAAAATAACGCTCACATCTGTTTTCTCTCAAAAAGTTCACACTGTAGTAATTTGTATTCAGCTCCGTCACAAAAATGACCATCTCCTGGCCCGCCGAAAAGGCCGCTTCCATAAAATCAAATCCGTGCTCCAGCATCCTCAGGGCTTCCTCAGACAAGCTTTCATATTCACTTACCTCTGCCGCGAAAAGCTCCCTGGCCTTCAAAAAACCATCTTGCAGGGAGGACAAAGGTTCTTTCTCCATTGCCAGAGCGTAATCCTCCAGTTTTTCCGACACGTCCCGCATCAGATATTCTTCTTTTTTCCCTGTCAATCCGGCTTTCCGCTTCTTTTCCAGACGGCTGTTCATCCCGGCCGCAAGCTCTTTTAACAGGCCGGCAGGGTCTGCGCCGTCCGGATTCTCTGTCCGGGGCGCTTCTGTTGTCATCTGCCTGAATTTCTCCAGCTCTTCCTTCAGAAGTCCCAGATACTGCTCTTTCATCCAAATCTCCCGGAACTTTCCGTTCAGATGGGCTAAAATCAGGCTGAGAACGCTGAATCGTTCATCAAAGGATGCGGCCGCCACGCGGCGAATCATCTCCCCGTCCGGCTTTCCGGACAGAATCCGCTCTATCTGATAATCTGTCTTATATTTCCCGTAAAGCTCCAGATAGTTGGCAAAATCCTTTGCGATACCCGGATGTTCAATATACTGATATATCACGTCCCTGTCAACCGTTTTTCCCAGTTTTTCATATATTTCCAGAAAACGGGCGAGATCCTCCCACCCTCGGGGCGTGGCAAACCGCTTCCCATCCACAGTCGTTTCAATTTTATAAAAATGCTCCGGCCTCGCTTCCAGGTATGCCGTCACGGCAGGATGGATATCGGTCATGACCGCATATTCCTTCCAGACTGCATAATCGGCTTCCACATCAATTTTTTTAATTCTGTCCAGCGTTGCAATATCAAATTCCCTGACGGATTTGTTATATTCCGGCGGATTTCCGGCCGTCACAATAATCCAGCCGCCGGGAATCCGGTGGCTGCCAAAAGTCTTGTTCTGTAAAAACTGCAGCATCATCGGTGCCAGCGTCTCCGAGACACAGTTGATTTCATCAATAAAAAGAATCCCTTCCCGAAGTCCCGTCTCCTCCATCTTGTCATAGATGGCTGCAACGATCTCGCTCATGGTATATTCCGTCACGGAACACGGCCGTCCTCCGTATTCTTTCTCCACAATATAAGGAAGACCGATGGCGCTCTGCCTCGTATGGTGGGTAATCGTATAGGATACCAGCCCAACCTGGCATTCTCTCGCAATCTGTTCCATGATTTGGGTTTTACCGATTCCGGGAGGGCCCATCAGAAGAACCGGCCTCTGCCTGACAGCCGGAAGCACGTATTCCCCATGCCCATCTTTTAAAAGATATGCTTCTATGCAGTTTTTAATTTCTTCCTTAGCCCTCTTGATATTCATCTCTGTTTCACCTGCTCATCCTGATTAACAACGGTTTGTCTTCCCTGTCATCTCTTCCACTTCCAGCCGGATGACCGTCGTTTTTTCCACAGCTTTTATACTAAACTCAAATTCCTTCTTATTCTTATCATAATGGCGCATAATAGCTGTCAGAGCTTCTGTCTTTTCCTCCGTACCCTCTACTACAAAAGCTCTTCCTGTGCCGCAGACGCTTTCATACAGCATTGTCGAAGCGCAGGCCGGTTCTTTCAAGACAAGCTCTTCTGTCGCATACATGGAAAACGCGACCCTGTTATCCTCCCTCAGTCTCTCAAATTTTATTCCTTCCCCGGCCCCGTGGAAATAAAGCACAGTTTTTCCATCTGCTGCCTTTTCACCAAAATTCAAAGGGATCACATAAGGGAATGCACCGCCGGCAAATGCAAGACTGCATACGCTGCATTTCTTCACCATTGCTAAAATCCGTTCCTGCTCCACAACCGCTCTGTCATTTCTCCTCATCCCGTTCTCCTCCTTCTCTTCCAATTCTGCTAAACCGCGCCTGTGCCGCCGTTATCAAGCTCCTCCGGGCCGAGAATCAGCTTCATCGCCCAGGAGGGAACGTCCGCGTCACTGTAGTCATCTCTCATAAATACAAATACGGTATCATATGACGGCATCTTTACGGGAAACATCCCATATCCGTCCGTAAAATAGATAAGTCCCTTAAGACCGGTAAAGGCCTTTTTCTGAATCAGGGAATCCACATACTGAAATGCCGGCCTGAAATCTGTCCCGCCGCCTCCCAGTATCTCCATGTGTTCCATATAATCCGCCAGCTCCTCCGCCGAAGAGATGATATGATCGCTTTGTATCTTTTCATCACATTGTATCACATGTATGTTCATCTTTGTAAAAAAACTTTCCGCTTCACTGAGGACAGTATACGTCTGTTCCAGGAAACGCCTTACCAGTTCCTCCGAACAGGACATGGAGGTGTCGATCACCACAGCAAATTCCTCTATCTTCTTTACCTCCTTTGTCTCAAGAGGCTCGATCAGGGGCATATTCCCGTAAGTCCGCAGTCCGTAATCATAATATATATAATCAAACGCGTCCGTGTCAATCTGTACCGTTTCCCGCATAACGGAAAATTTTCTCAGAAACTCTCTGTAATCATACTGTTCCCTGTTTTCTATCCTGACCTGCCTGGACAGTTCTCCCGCCTCGTCCGATGCCTTTTTGGAAAATGTCTCCATCTCCGTCTCCATCGTCTCACGCATTCCGTCCCATTTGTTTTTCCGGTCCGATGCCATCCGGGGCCTGTCATTCTCATCCGTCCAATAAGAATGGTTATCCGCATAAAATTCGGCCATAAGCGCAAGATACCGCCCCTCCGGAAGTTTTTCCTCCTGGAGGCAGCGGTAAATACTCTGGGCATTCATTACCCCGTTCTTTTCTTTCAGGCGCAGATAACATTCTCTTCTGGCAGGGGTCTGGGGACGGTGAAGGCATTTCATATCCATGGAATCCATCAGATATTCCACGGCGATGTCACATGCCAGATTCCACAGTCCTTCTTCCCTCTTGCCTCTTGTATCCATATGGACAAATACACAGTGCAGGACCGAGTGAAAGTACAGCCGGTTCACAAGGACGCGGCCGGCCATAAACCTGCCGGCCAGAAAGTCAGGCTGGTAAGTGTAATGATAACCGTCTGTCCCTGCCCCCTCTGCGGTAAAATCAGGTACGAAATTCAGGGAGCTTAAGGCTGCATCCATAAAACGCAGGTTCAGATACAGCTCGTTTCTGGCATTCAACAGTATTTCACGGCAGACAGAAACCAGTTTCTCCGCCTTTTCCTGCTCACAGGCTGCCGGTGTTTTTCGCTCCATATCTCTTCTCCTGACTTTTCTTCTCCTGATTTTCTTTCTCTCTGGCCTCCCTTACTTTCTGAAACCCTTCATCTCCTACCGCCACGCGGATAAACTCCTCCATGGTCTTGGTCAGGTATTTATTCCGTTTCTTATAAAAATAAACCTGCCGTACGGCCAGTGATTCTTCCATCTTATAGTAACACAGCGGAACCTCATAGGACAGGCTTTCAACCAGGGCATCCGGGATAAATGTCGCTCCGATTCCCTTTCCGGCCATATTGAAGGCTGATACCACCTGATCCGGCTTCAGTGTTATGTTCGGCGTATAATTCTGGCGGCTGCACATCTTGACGCCGCGTTTATAGATGCTGTTTTCCTCTTTTACGAAAATAAACGGCGTGTTCTTGAGAAGAGGCAGAGGCAGAGCCGGGAAATCATCGTCTCTGTGAAGCCGGTTCCTGATGTCGGCCGAAGTAAGCTGATACTCCTTCAGTTCCTTATTGATTTCAAACTCTTTCGGAACAGCCAGGATAATCCGCTCCGTGTTATAATAATACTTCTCATAATTCTTATCATCCAGCTCAGAATTGTCGATAATCAAGTCAAGCTCCTCACCCATCAGCTTATCCGTAAGCTGGGAGGTGGTTCCTTCAATCAGCTCGATTTTAATCTGGGGATATTTTCTCGAAAACTCTCCGAGGATTCCCGGCAATATAAAGGAGGTAAAAAATATGGTTCCGCCGATGGACAATTTCCCGGTCAGAAGCCCGTTTAAATTATTTAATTGATTAATGGTATTCTGTTCCAGTGCAAAAAGCTTCTCAATGGCGTCAATATAGACCTCTCCGCTGGGCGTCAGCCCGATTGGCGAGGTACTTCTGTCAAATATCGGACTTCCAATCTTTTTCTCCACCTTCTTAATCGCCGTACTCAGGGCCGGCTGTGTGATATACAGCTTCTGCGCCGCTTTTGAAAAACTTTTTTCTTCGTAAACAGCATATACGTATTCCTTACCGTCAAACATCGTTCCTCCTGTTTTACCGTTCTTTTCCTGTTACTTTACCGGTTGACGTAACCTGCAAAAAACTGCAGACTGCGATGCCCATCCTTTATAATAAAAAATTAATAACTATTATTTTGTTATATAAATTTGATTATATACGAACCATGTTATATAATCAAGCTAAAGAAAACAATTGAATTATTTTTTTCGGCTTTATAACTCAAACCTTTTCCTCTCCGGAGGATAGGCCCGGTAAGACGCATCCATCAGAAAGCTTGTGACTTCCGTACATTCTGCCTGGTTTGAGGCTTCAATCAGTTTAGCAAAGCCGGTTTTCCCCAAAACCGGTTTCTTTATATCGGAATATTCCTCGCGAGCACGCACTGCATAACCCTCGTTCCCCAAACAACCCGCAGCTGCGTGCTCAACCTTTATCATTTTTTCCCCACACGGCGTAAATTCACCGACAAACCATCTCCAGTCATCCATGCTGTCATTTTTCAGGAGACAGGCAGCGGCTTCTACAGGATGCTGCACCAGATATTCACGATACATCACGCTGGCTTCCTGTGAAAGCTCCAGAGGATACCGCAGACGGCCGAGAGCCAGGACTGCCGCCTGCTGCGGGGATTCCTGGGCTCTGGCATGAATAAAAAGACTGTCATATTCCCTGAACTTAAATTCCGTTCCTTCAAATGCATAGCGGTAGCGGTGACCGCAGCCATGAACATGAGTTTCCAGGATTCTGGCCGGCGTATTCTCCACAGCCTCCTCATAAAAAACGGGAAACAAAAGCTGCGCCCTGCCGGTGCATTTCAGTTCCCCATCCCCGCTCTTCTCATACTGCCGGTAAAAAACCGTCAGCGATTCATTCAGCTCTGCCAAAACCTCTTTCAGGCAAGAGCGCTCCCCTTTAATCACACCGATTGTCAGCTCATCGATTTGACGGCAGCCGTTAAAAGCTCCGGCACCAATATCTACGGCTGTGGAGAACATGGCAAGCTTTTTAAGGCTGTAGCAGTTATAAAATGCATACCTGCCGATTTTCTTTATTGTAGACGGAAGGCATATCTCCCGGACGCGGGAACCGCAGGCCGCCGTGTTTTCATCTGCGCAGCGTTCCTCCGAAGTGCCGTTCTCCGTCCATATTTTCCCCTCCGGCTTGTGCCGCATATCCTCTGAGAATATATAGTCTCCCAGCTCCGTCACCTTTTTTCCGTTAATAGACTCAGGGAGTACAATCCGGCCGTACTCCCCATAGCATCTTAGTATTGTTACAGAATCTCCGTTTTCTTTATATAGGCATTTGAGTCCCATTCTCATAATCTCCGTTCCAGAAAATCGATTATACCCTTCAGGCAGGAAATCAGCTCATAAAGCCCCGGCTTTACCGTCCATATCAAAGAGTACTGCTCTTACCTTCTCCGTCCAGAACCCATTCCTTCAGTTCATTCCCGTCGTAGTGAAGCTTCAGCGAAAAAAAGTCTTCCCTCTCAAGCAGGAGCCGGTGAAAAATTTTATCTCCCTCCCAGAGGTTCAGCTTGAACACATCTTCTTTTTTGACCCATTCAAGCGTACCCTCGTCACACGCTTTTAGCTCTCCCGTATATCCGTCGGCAGTGAAAAGGCAGATATACTCCATCGGCCATCCCTCGGCAATAAAGGTAAGGATCCCCCTGAACTTCCAGGAGGTCAGCGTCAGCCCCGTCTCTTCCTTCACTTCCCGGAGCAGGCATTCCTCCGGGCTTTCATTTTTCTCAAAATGGCCGCCCACGCCGATCCATTTATCCTTATTTACATCCTTGTCCTTTTTCACACGGTGCAGCATCAGATAGCTGCCGTCCTTTTCTATATAGCAGAGCGTTGTCAGCTCTGATTTTTTCCTGTCCTGCATAAACTATGCCTTCCTCTTTTCTGAATTGCCTGTCCGCCGGTTCCCGGGCGTCAATAGTGAATCGTCAGGTGAGAAAAATCTTTCGCATCATCCTCGAGTATATTCCTCAGAAAATCGCTCAGATCACTCACGTAATCAATTGAAGTCCAGTATTCATACGCTTTTTCGTTCTGTACCGAATCGGCAATCTCAAACATCCTCCCACCGTAGTAGTATACGCAGAGTTTCGCATAAAATCTGGCCATTTCATCAATTTTTTCATCACTGAAAAACAGTCTGCGTTCCATCGTATGCTTTCTGAGGTCCAGAACTGCATTCCTGTATGTAACCTGGTTTAAAAACCGCTCACTGAAGGTCCTAAAATCAGCCAAATCGCAGTTTTTATATGAATTTCTTTTTGCCCATCCGTCTACATCCGCCGATTTAGCATTGTACTCAATATCTCCGCTGTTCCAGATTTTCAAAACTCCGTAATGACAGGGGGCCATCACCAGAGAGCCTGTAACAATCTCGCTGATTCCGTTATCTTCATCTTCTTTATAATGCTGCAGATGGAGATGACCGCTCAGATGAAGCCGGACATCGTAATCGTACAGCATACGGATCATTTCCTCGTTGTGTTCGATGGTGCAGTCGTCATAGAACTCCCTGCTGACCCCGCTCTGATCCAGAAGATTGTGATGGGATACCGTGATAACCTGGGCGCCTTCCTCCCAGGCCGACTCAAGCTGTTTTTCCATCCAGTCATAGGTCTCCCCGCGAATCATGCCCCCAACGCGGTTGACCGGATCATACTGGCAGGAATCCAGCATTAAAAGCCAGTAATAATCGTCCAGCTTGTAAAGATAGCTCAGCGATGCGGGATCCCGGGTGTCGGCCGCCACATACCCAAAATCCGAGTAGATTTGGGCAAATTCGTCCGCCGTTATGCTATCGGTCTTTACAGTACCGTCCGAAGTAAACTTCCGCGCATACGGATTGTTGATATCGTGGTTTCCGGGAATTACCGCCACCTCTATTCCATTTTCGCTCAGAGTCTCCAGCTTTTGCGCCAGTTCCTCATGGCTTTGCTTTTCTCCGTTCATTGTCAAATCTCCGGTGAGGATGACCAGATCCGGTTTCTGTTCCACTACATCATCGATAAAGGCATCCAGAATCTCCCAGCCGTACTGAAGTACACGGCCGTCCCCGGATTCAACGGAAGACATAAAGCTCTGGCACCTGTTTCCCGCCAGCTCCTCCGCCAGATAATGGATATCCGTTGCCACAATAATCTTTTGCTGAACGAAAGTATCGGGGTCATCAGGCAATGTCTCCCTCGTCTCCTCCGTACTCTCCGGCTGCGTTTCCTTTCCTCCGGGCCGGCTGCCGGATGGGGCTTCTTCCCTGCTGCTTTCAGGGATAATTTCCTGCGTCTCCTGACTCACCGGTTCCGTCAGACTTTCGCTTCCCGGCTGTTCAGAAGGAACATCCGAAGTCTGAGATGCACATCCCGCCGTCCCCATCATACACAGGGCAGCTAAAACTGCCGCCCACTTCCTGTACCTTTTCATCCGACTTTCTCCTTCTCATGTATGATGCGGCCCTCTCCGAAACCATTGTTGCTGTTTGTAAACCGTAACAAACCATTTCCTACAGTACATAACTGTGATCAACCTCTATCACCGCATAATAATTATCCCATTTCTGGCTTATCCGTTTCCGTATTTCATCTGTGACCTCTTTATCCGACAGCTTCAGGGCAAACGGTATTACCACATCGAATATCAGATTTGTATGGGTCGGTCCCTTCACCATTCTGAAATCATGGATGCTCAAGTCCTCATGGATATCTTTGCAGAGTTCCGCAACGCTCCGCCTGGTTATGTTAACCTCCTCATCGTCGGTTGCGATAGGATCCATATGAATGACCGCGTCGCAGCCCAGTTTGTCTTTCAGCTCCTTCTCAGCCTGGTCTATGACATCATGAAGTTCAAATATATTGCCGTCCCCCGGCACCTCCCCGTGAAGCGATATCATCAGTCTTCCGGGACCGTAATCATGCACAACCAGATCATGGATTCCCACAATCTCCTGGTGGGACAGAGTGATGTCCCGTATCTGGCTTATCAGTTCCTCCTCCGGCGGCTGGCCCAGCAGCGGACTTAAGGTATCCTTCGCTGCGCTGTACCCGGCATAGAGGATAAACAGAGCGACCATTGCACCGCACCATCCGTCCACATTCAATCCGGTAAATTTAAGAACCAGCATCGCCAGAAGCACAACCGAGGTTGCCACCGCATCGCTCAGGCTGTCTATGGCCGTGGCATTCATGGCGGCTGAATCAATCTGTTTTCCCACGAATCGGTTATAACTGCACATATAAAGCTTCACGCACACGGAAACCGCCAGTATCGCGATCGACATCATGCTCATATCCACCGGTGACGGGGAGATAATCTTGGAAACCGAAGACTTTGCCAGCTCCACCCCCATCAGGATAATCGCCGCCGATACGGCAAGCCCCGATATGTATTCAATCCTTCCGTGTCCAAACGGATGCTCGGCATCCGGCTTCATCCCCGCGAACTTGAAACCTATCAGAGTAATGAGGGAAGATCCGGCATCCGACAGATTGTTAAATGCATCAGCCATAATTGCAATGGAACCGCTCAAAACACCGGCCAGATATTTTCCGGCAAACAGGCAGATATTAAGGCCGATCCCCACCGAGCTGCACAGAGTGCCGTACATTCGCCTCACGGCAGGGTCTTTCACATTATCAGAATTTTTTATTAACCGCTTTATTAAAAATTTTATCATTATTCATCCTCATCTGTTTTAATTCGTAACGGTTCAGACAGCATGGACTGTTACTCTAATTCACATGCCCCTGCTTATTTTTAGTATAGGAAACGTCAATTTTTTTGTCATTTACTATAAATACATATCGGCTCTCATCAGACAGCTCCGGCATATAGGAAAATCCCAGCCTGTCGAATTGTTTAACCGTCTCAAATCCCATGGCATTCTGCTCAGCAAGGAAACGCACCATCTCTCCCCTCGCCATCTTCGCTTCCGTAGCCTTTACCTTGACCTTACCGTCTGTAAGCGTACCAAATATACAAGTAACAAACTCGTCCCCCGGTTTCAGCCACGGTTCCACCGCCTTGCTGTATTCTTTTGAAGCAAGATTTAAAACTTTACACCGCCTCCCGGATTCCCCGTCAGGCCGGTACAGCTCTCTGTATATTGCATCCTTCCAATATCCGTATAAATCCCCGGCTCCTCCCGCCGCCAGCCTGGCCTGCATCTCAAGCCTGTATGGAACAACCGCATCGTCCGCTCTCAGGATTCCGTAAAAGCCGCTCAGAATCCGCAGATGTCTTCCTATGTACCGCCACTGTTCTTCTGAAAACAGATGGGGAGCCATATATTGATACTGGATCCCAACATATGAAAGTGCGGCGGGTGTCAGGTTTCTGGTCAGATCCATGTCCCGGTAGCGAAGGTAATTTTCATGGGTAATGGAATCATTTGCCGAAAAAAGCTTTTTCAATTCCTGCTCTGAATAGGACTGCAGCTTTTCTTTCAGCACCTGCGTCCTGTCCAAAAAAACAGGCATGTTTTTCCAGGGCAGATAATCTGTCCTGACCTGCATCTTTTTGGCAGGGGATATAATAATACGAAGCTCCGCCGCCAGAGCCTCCTTCTTGTTTTTTGTCATCTTTTTAATTGCCGCCTCCCGTTTCATGGCTTCCTCTTTCGTATTCCAGGCCTCAAAGTAGGCAAGGGCAACCGGCCGCCTGCTCTTCGTATATTTAGCGCCTTTCCCTGAATTATGCATCTTTATCCGCTGTTCCAGATGGTTTGTCCATCCGCAGTAAAGCGAATCATCCGCACAGCGCAGAAGATATGTGTAATTCATCCTCTTCCTCCAGACGGGGTATGTAAACGGTAACAACACCTTGCAATGTGCCGTTACCGCCCAAAGCTCCGGGGCGCCTGACGGCACTTCCACAAAGCTTCGTATCTATCTAAAGCATCGGCCGGATGCGCTGTAGCCAGTTACGAATCACAAAACCTGCCCTGTAACTGTTGCCTTCCTCTGCTTTGGCTATAATCTATTATATGGATTTTCTCCGGAAATGCAACTTTCATTCCGGCATTTTTTTCCGGCTGTCAAAATAAGGAAAGCTGTCAATGCCATCCAGTATGTCGGAAAACTCGTCCCTGGGGGCCAGTTCGATATACTGCTTCAGTATCTGCCTTTCCTTCTTTTTATAGCGTCCGTAAAAAATATCGTAGAGGTTGTGGCCTCTCATATGGATCTTGAACAGCTCCATATGCTGCTTCAGGTCGTCCTCCGAATCGGGTTCGTGTCCCAGCGCCTGGACAAATTTTTTTCCTGAACGGAGCCGTCCGAGATATTCTGTCCATTTCTGCCACAGAATATGATAAAAATCTTCTTCTGATTTCACAATCCCAAGCTTTGTCATAATCTCCGGATTTAGGAAATAATTTTCAAAAGAATAATATTTCAGAATTAAAACATTCTTACGTGTCACGCGCGGCAGTCCGTCCACATCCCTCAGATTCTGTTCGTCATAGTAACGGCACAGCCCGCCGGCCAGTTCCTCCGGATCTTTTCCGTCACCGTCCCGTATCATCAGGAACTGGTCCTTTAAATAGACCTGGTTCATATATTTTAAGTTGGCGTACGTCTTTATATTCGTACAGCTGTTGGTAGTTATAATGGCGATCCTGGAAAGGGTGCCGTCACTGTCATGGACCTCGGAATAGTATTTTTCCAGGAGAAGCGGAAGGCGGCTCTTATCCTGCTTTCCCTCCACGATGAATACAAAATCGACGTTCATGGCATCGGCTGCCCCATATCCCAAATCATCGAGAATTTCTCCGATATCCGTATTTCTCCTGATAATGGAGTAATATTCATCATCCAATACTACCTGCCGGATCTGACGGTTGGTGAAGTTCAAAAGAAGCTGGGGGGAGTGGGTGCTGAACAGAACCTGATTCTTCTTGGACAGCCGGTACAAAATCTCGCTGGATACCTTCTGAAGCTGTGGGTGGAGAAACAACTCCGGATACTCCACAATGACAATGCTCGGCATCCTGTTCTCTCCCTCAATATATGTTTCCAGCAGGGACAGCATGTAGATACTCCGCATACCTTTTCCCATATGCTCCACCGTATCCACCTCTTTGCGTTCGCTGTTATAAGTCTTCACCTCAATCTGAAACATCTGATCGATATCACAGCGCAGTTCATAGAGGATATCGTCATATCCCCCGTTTTTATGAAAATTGTCATTGATGCGTCCCACAAGATCGCCCATATTTGACTGATACAGCTTATATTCCAGAAGCTTTCGTGTCTCCGCCGCATCCAGTTCCTCCGGCTTTTTCTGGTTGATCAGTCCGATACACTGAAAGCAGTGTCTGCACTCTTTAGCCGCATCAAAGAGACAGCGGCCGGAGCGCAGCTGGTTCATAATCCGGTTATCATGGAAAAGCAGCAGATCATTCTGAAAGGCCTGAAGCTCCCTTGCCGTATTAATATAATGCAGTCTTGGAAGCACTTCCCTGATGCAGGGGTTATCTTTCTTTATCCCGTCCGTATAGCGGACCGTCCCCTCATAATTGGCCGTATAGGTAAATTCCAGCAAATCTCCCTTACAGGACGGAAGCTTCCGGTAGAAATCATTTTCCCAGATTTCATACCGTTTATACCGGCTCACTATTCCGGCCCGGTGCATCATTCTCCGATCCTCCGGCGTAATCTCAAGAGTCACCTCGATTTCCACATTCTGCTTTGCTTCATTAAAATCGGCTTTCGTAAGCTCCTCCACTCCTGATACAACCCGGATTGCATCAAGGACCGAGGTTTTACCCGTATTATTCTTTCCCACCAGAATCAGAGCGTTTTCGATATCACAAATCTCCATATCACGTATCACTTTGTAATTTCTGATTCTGAGACGTACAAGCTGCATGGTTTGCCTCCTTTCGGCCGTTTAATGCAAAATTTCCTATATTTTAACATATTGTAAATAGACTTTCCATAGTAATTGGAGATTTAACTGAGGTTGGGAGGACGCGT
>NZ_KE992997.1 GCF_000466485.1 [Clostridium] symbiosum ATCC 14940
CATCTTCCGGAATTGCTTCAGAAGGGAATTGAGTTAATCGGCCAGTTGGCAGCCGGTATTATAGAGGCAATTCCCAAAATTGCTTTGGCAGTCCCGCAGGTAATAAGCGAGATTAAGACAAAGTTTTCAGAGATTGATTGGGGAGAAGTTGGTTCGAATATTATTTCGGGCATTGCAAAAGGAATTACCGGAGCTGTGGGAAAGATTAAGGAGGCAGCAGAGGGAGCCGCTAGAAAAGCGTACGAAACAGCCAAAAAAGCACTCGGTATCAACTCGCCGTCAAAATTAATGCGAGATGAAGTCGGAAAGTTTATCCCGGCCGGTATCGCGGAAGGCATTAACCAGAACGCAAAAGTGATCAGCTTTGATGCAGTTGCAAATCATATTGTATCCAATGCTAAAAGTACAATTGGAGCCGAAACAGTTCCGCTGGCCTATGCTTCAGGAGGAACATATTTTGATTATGCCAGGATGGGCGACCAGATGCGTCAGGCGCTTAATGGAACC
>NZ_KE992998.1 GCF_000466485.1 [Clostridium] symbiosum ATCC 14940
TTCTGGCTTTAGCCAGTTGAAGGCATTGGAGTTTTTCGTGTTCCGAAAAATGATAATGCCTGAAACAGGAAACCACCTGCTTTGCGGGTGGTGTAGCAAGTGCTTATAGCACAAAAATCACCTTTCCGATAGAATAGAGTTGTTCAAGCTACTATCTAAGAAAGGAAAGGTGATTTTAATGGCACACAAGAAACATGATATGGCACATACAAAGTGGATGTGCAAATACCACATTGTGTTCACTCCTAAGTATAGACGAAAAATGATTTATAATCAATATAAAGAAAGCATACGAGATATATTAAAAACGTTATGCGGATATAAAGGAGTGGAAATACTGGAGGGTCACTTAATGCCAGATCATATTCATATGCTGGTAAGTATTCCACCGAAATACAGTATATCCAGCTTTATGGGATACTTAAAGGGAAAAAGTGCGCTGATGATATTTGATAAGCACGCAAATCTAAAGTATAAATACGGAAATCGTCACTTCTGGGCAGAAGGTTATTATGTCAGTACAGTAGGTCTAAATGAGGCAACAGTTAGGAAGTACATTCAGGAACAGGAGAAGTATGATATAGCAATGGATAAACTGAGTGTAAAGGAATATGAGGACCCCTTTAAGGGGTAGCCGGTATTACAAACGCCCTTTAAAGGGGGGCGACGAGTCAAGGGCATAGTGGCTTGAACAGAGTGAAAGCCAGCGTCTTTAGGCGCTGGCCGGTAACTGTCCCCTTATAGGGGCGAGCAAACCACCCGTTTGACGGGTGGTCATGATT
>NZ_KE992999.1:0-48675 GCF_000466485.1 [Clostridium] symbiosum ATCC 14940
ACACGGTGCTGGTGACGGCGGCGGTAGCAATGGAGATTCCGATGGTGCATAAGGTGGATCCGGAATTTTTCAGTGAAATTAAGGACGGGGATTTCGTACATATGGATGCGACAAACGGAGTGATTACCGTCAAGAGCTGAGCTTAACTGACAAACGGATACGAATAATACAGAGTGAAATTCCAGAAGGAGGATAAAATATGAAACGTAGTGTTAAAGCGGCAGCAGCGATTTTAACGGCAGTCAGTATGGTTACAGGTCTGACGGCATGTGGTTCTTCAGGCAGCGCTTCAGGCACACCGGCCGCCCAGTCCGAACCGAAAAGCGATACATCACAGAACCCGGCATCAGGAGGTTCGGAATATACGGGAGAATCTTACCAGATCAGCCTCGGCCATATCTGTTCGGAGAGCCATTCCCTGCATAAATGCTGCCTCGCATTTAAGGAGGAGGTCGAATCGAAATCGGGCGGGAAGATTACGGTTGAAATCCATCCGAACAGCGAGCTGGGTGGGGATGAAGCCATGCTGGAATCCGTAGCGCTGGGAACATTGACCATGGTCGTACCGTCGGCAAACCTGCTGAGCGCTTACGTAGACGGTTTCCAGGTGCTGGGAATGCCTTACCTCTTTGACACCCCGGAACACGCCTTTGCCGCCATGGACGGGGATCTTGGAACAATCCTGAATAAAAAGCTGGAAGACGGCAATGTGGGGCTTTTAAATCTTGGATATAACTTTAACGGTATCAGGAATATGACCAACAACAAACGCCCGATTAAGACTCCCGACGATCTGAAGGGACTGAAAATGCGCTGCATGAGCAATCAGGTATACATAAAGATGTTTGAAGCCCTTGGGGCAAATGCAACTCCTATGAGCTGGAGCGAACTATTTACAGCGCTTCAGCAGGGAACGGTAGACGGGGAGGAAAACCCGGCATCCCTGATTTACGAAGCAAAATTCCAGGAAGTACAGAAATATATCAGTACAACGGAACATATTTATGATTTCTGCGGTATTGTCATCAACAGAAATTTCTATGAGGGCATGGATGAGCAGGCCAGAAAGATTCTGGACGATGCAGTACAGACAAAGCTCATCGACGAACAGCGTTCCATGGAATTAGATAATAACGACGAATATCTTAAAAAGCTGCAGGAGGAAGGAATGGAGCTGACCGAGCTTACGGCAGAAGAGCGCAAGGCATTTGCGGATAAGGTGGCTCCAATGTATGAGAACTGGGAAACCACATATGGCCAGGACATCGTAGACGCGGTTGAGAAATACAGAGCGCAGTAGTGTCTCCGTTTTATTTGTGAAAGGAAGCGCATTATGAAGAAACTCATATACTTCTACAATCAGCTGGAGGCGCATCTTCTGGTTTGCAGTCTGATTTTTACCGTAATCCTCGTCTTTTTCCAGGTTATTCTGAGATATGTGTTCAGTTCCTCACTGTCCTGGTCGGAAGAACTGGCAAGATACATATTTATCTGGCAGATTTGGCTTGGAACAAGTGTTGCCCAAAAAGATAATTCCCATGTCAGGATCGAGGCTCTGGGCGGTTCGGAAGAAAGCAGGAGAAAGACTATGCTCCGCATAGCCGCCGACGTCATCTGGCTGGCCTTCTGTCTCCTTCTTGTAAAATACGGTTTTGAACTGGTGGCATCGATTTATACGCGCGGTCTTATTTCAGCGGCTATGAGAATGCCGATGTATCTTGTATACCTTAGTCTTCCTGTCAGCCAGCTTGCAGTGTCTCTTCGTATTATCGGAGAATTATGGCGGACGGTAAAAGAGTATAGAAACGGCGCCGCAGAGCCTGTGGAAGGAGGCGGGGAAGCTTGAATATAGCTGTATTATTTGGTTCTTTTATACTGATGATGGCATTGTCGGTGCCTGTCGGATATGCAATTGGTATTGCAACATTTATTACGCTTAGTTGTTTTTCCAATATTCCGGTGGCGCTTATCACGCAGAACGCCATTACCGGCTGTGACTCCTTTCCTCTGATGGCAATCCCGTTTTTTATGCTGGCCGGAAATCTGATGAGCAGCGGCGGAATTGCAAAGAGGATTGTAGATTTTGCCGATACGCTCTTAGGCTGGATACAGGGAGGGCTGTGTATTGTTACAACGATAGCATGTATGTTTTTTGCCGCCATTTCCGGTTCCGCGATGGCGACAACATCCGCAATCGGAGGTTTCATGATTCCGGAAATGGAGAAGCGCGGTTACAGCCGGCCGTTCAGCGCGGCCCTGGCCGCTTCGGCCGGAACCATCGGCGTTATTATTCCTCCCAGTATTCCCTTTGTTATCTACGCCGTTGTTGTGGGAGAGTCCATCAGTGATTTGTTCATGGCTGGTATTGTACCGGGCATACTGATGGGTGTGGTTTTGATTATTGTGTCCGTATTCCGCACCGGCGGAGAAAATGTAAGCAAAGGTGAAAGGCCGACATTTAAGAAGGTTTGGGTGTCTTTTAAGGGAGCTTTCTGGGCACTTTTGACACCGGTAATCATTCTGGGCGGAATCTATTCCGGTATTTTTACGCCGACGGAGTCAGCGGTTGTGGCCGTTGTATACTGCTTTGTTGTCAGCGTGTTTATTTACCGGGAAATCGATTTGAAGGGAGTATACGATTCATTTTACAGAAGTATCAGCGTCAATGGCATGACGACATTTATGGTAGGATTATCAATGGCCTTTGCCGCCTATCTGACAATGGAACGGATTCCGCACAAAATTGCAGCCGCCATGCTGAGCGTTACGGATAACAGGATTGTCCTGCTTCTGTTAATCAACGTTTTCCTGTTGTTTATCGGATGTCTTATCGATAATATCCCGGCTACGATAATTCTTTCGCCGATTCTGCTGCCGGTGGTAACTCAGATAGGAATGTCTCCGATTACCTTCGGTGTTATGCTTACGATGAACCTTGCCATCGGCTTTGTCACACCTCCATACGGTATCAATCTGTTTGTGGCTGCCGGTATCTCGGGGGAACCGATGACGCGGCTGATAAAACCGATGCTGTTTTTCATCGGAGGACTCCTGATAGCGCTTGGCCTGACCACATTCTGTGAGCCGGTGACACTTGGCCTTTTGGGACTTATGAAATAAATGGATATTAGAAAATGTGTTAGACAGGAGGTAGGAAAATGCCTTTGATGCTGGAAGAGGATTATCAGATAAGTCTGCCGTCCATGCACCGGGTCAGACAGAAATTTGACAGACCCAGAGTGGAAGATCCGGAGGGGAGAATCCGTTCGGAATTTGCAAAAGAAGAAATCTCCGGAAAAATACGAAAAGGGCAGCGTGTGGCAGTTGCCGTGGGAAGCCGCGGAATCAGGAATCTGGCTTTCATTGTACATAGCATTATCGGTGAGATAAAACGATGCGGCGGCGAGCCGTTTATCGTTTCCGCCATGGGGAGCCATGGCGGAGGAACCGAGGAGGGACAAAAGGAAATCCTGACCGGGTACGGCATCACGGAAGAGGCTATGGGTGTTCCCGTGGTCACAAGCCTGGATGTGGTGGAGATTGGAAAGTTAAAAAGCGGCACGAAGGTATATTTTGACAAAGCGGCATTCGAAGCAGATTTGGTAGTTCCGGTCAACCGGGTCAAAATCCATACTGATTTTGTTGCGGATATCCAGAGCGGACTGTGCAAGATGCTGGTGATCGGTCTTGGAAACCATGTGGGATGCACCTCGATTCATGAGGAGAGTTTCGACCATTTTGGGGAAGTGCTGAAAGAAGCGGCTGCCATGATTATGCAGTCGGCCAATATTGGATTCGGCGTTGCGGTACTGGAAAACGCTTATGATGAGACGGCATGGATAGAGGCCGTTCCGGCTGAAACCATGATAGAGCGCGAGAAGCAGCTTGTGAAGATAGCGGCGGGAAATATGCCGACGCTGATGATACCGGAAATAGATGTCCTGATAGTTGAAAAAATAGGAAAAGATATTTCCGGCTGCGGATACGATCCGAATATTTTGGGCAAAAGCTTTCTGCTCAAAGAATTTATCCTGCCGGTACCAAAGATTGATAAGATGGTACTTCTCGATCTCTCGGAGGAGACTCACGGAAACGGCGTGGGACTTGGGATATTCGACATAACGACAAGGAAAGTATTTGACCAGCTGGATTATGAGTCAATCTATGCCAATGGAATTGCCGTCAAGGATTTAGATGACTGCAAGATTCCGGTGATAGCCAGAGACGAGGATGAAGCGGTGAAAATTGCCGTGAAAGTGCTGCGGGGAGCCAATAAAGAGCGGCTTAAGATTGTCAGGATTGAGAGTACGCTCCGGCTCGAATATATCGAGGTTTCAGAAGCTTTGCTGCCGTTAATTGAAGCAGATGAGCGACTGGAGCTGGTTTAAACGGTTACAGGTTATATTTGAATAAAATATTGCATGGCAGGCCTTCTGTGATCCCCTCACAGGAGGTCTGCTGTGTTTTAGGGAAAAAGAATATATGGAAAAAATTACCATAATAAATACTGCGTTATCTATTAAAATATACTCCAATTAATGATAATATAGATGAAAAATCATACTAAAGGAGAACAATTATGACGACTTATGTGATAACTGCTGAAATGGAAATATTATTTGGGGAATATTTGGAACAGGACGAAAAAAGCAAGAATACGATAGAAAAATACCGTCGCGATCTCAGAAAATTCGTCGAATATATTGACGGTGAAGAGGTGACAAAAGAGCTGGTCATAGGTTTTAAAGAATATCTGGTTGAGCATTACGCGGTGAACAGCGTAAATTCGATTATTGCCTCCCTGAACCGATTTATGCAGTTTGCGGGGTGGCAGGAATTCAGAGTCAAGCAGCTGAAAAAACAGCGGCAGGTATACTGTCCGGAAGAAAAGGAACTGACAAAACAGGAGTATTTCGAATTGATTCGGACAGCCAAACGGGAAGGGAAAGAAAAGATTGGTTTGATTATCCAGACTATCGGAAGTACGGGGATCCGTATCAGTGAACTGCCAAGCATCACAGTACAGGCTGTTAAGAACGGTGTGGCACAGGTGGACTGCAAAGGGAAAAACCGACAGGTCCTTTTGCCGCGAAAGCTTCTGGTGAAATTAATGCATTATATAAGGAAAGAACACATACAATGCGGACCCATTTTTATAACCAAACAGGGGAATCCGTTAGATCGGAGCAACATCTGGAAAGAAATGAAAAAAATCTGCCGCCTGGCCGGCGTAAATGAAAAAAAGGTATTTCCCCATAACCTCAGACACCTGTTTGCCTATTCCTTTTATCAGATGGAAAAGGATATTGCCAAACTGGCGGATTTACTGGGACACAGTAATATTAATACGACGAGGATTTATATTGTCTCTTCGGGAGTTGAACATAGGAAACAGATTGAAAAGATGAACTTGTTATTATGATGGTACAACATAATAGTGATTATGTTGTATAAATCCGACATTAAATTGATCTGTACGGTTAAATATAATATTAACAAAAATTAATAAAAAATTTATAATTTTGACCTTCGACTATTATAGCAGTAAAGATTGGAAAATTCAATGTTTTCTTATATAAACTTATCCTGTTTTGTATAATTTTGTCTATTTCTAAATCCTGGCGATGCCGATAATCTTTAGAAGAATCACAGAAAACAATTGTAAAATTACATTTCTGATATTCTAGTGAAGAACTGCCATTCTATATGGTAAATTTTTTCATCTATATATAAAAAAATTAATAATCTTTATTCTATATTGGGTTTTCATAAAAATACACATATAAGTTTCAAATTATTAAAAGTCAATCGGCATATACCAACTCTAATTAAGCAAAAATACAACATAATCACTATTATGTTGTATTCAAGCTTAGACACCACAGTTGGAGATTGCTAAATGTTACTGGATAAAGGAATTATCGATGTTCATGCCCATATACTGCCTGGGGTAGACGATGGATGCAGGTATATCGGAGAAACGATAGAATTATTGAAACTGGCATATGAGCAAGGAGTCAGCGGAGTAATCGCAACACCGCATTATGTGCGCGGACATAACCGGGCGGACGCAGACAGGCTGAGAGAGAAGATGCAGCTTCTTCGGGAGAAAGCCGCTGAGGCTTTACCGGAAATGAAGCTTTATCAGGGGCAGGAGATCCTGTATTTCGACGGAGTTACGGAAAAACTGGCTTCAGGCGAAATATTAACTCTGGGAGAGACAAGATATGTTCTGGTTGAGTTTATGACGGGAGTGCCCTACAATGAAATATTTTTGGCAGTACGTTCTCTGATTCTGTCCGGATACTTTCCAGTTCTGGCTCATATCGAGCGCTATCAATGTTTGAGGAAGAGCGAAGCCATAGATGAACTTATTCATGCGGGAGCATATATGCAGATGAATTACAGGTGTCTGAGCAGACTGAAAGGTTTATCCGAGCGGAACTGGTGCAGAAAACAGGTTCTGGAGGGCAGAATTCATTTGCTGGGTACGGATATGCACCGCCTTGATTACCGGCCGCCGGAACTGGCAAAGTCCCTGGAATGGCTGAAAAAAAGAGGAGGGGAGGAGCTGGCGGAGAAATTGACGATGGAAAATCCTTCCGCAATTCTGGCAGGAGATAGCTTATAGAAAATAATTAATTTAAAGCTGGAAAGAACATAGACAGACAGCAGAATCTTACATGTTTCTGACAGATAAAAACACAAAAAGACAATAAGGATAAAGAGGATTATAAGAGTATGGAAAAAGTTTACCAGGATGATGATGAAATCGAGATTGACCTCAGAGAGCTTCTCTTTGAGATGAAGAAGAAAATATGGTTTATTATTGCCGGACTGCTGATCGGCGCGGCAATTACCGGGGCTTACAGCAAATTCCTGATTACACCCCAGTATAAGTCGGAGGCAAAGCTTTATGTGCTTTCCAAAGAGACAACCCTGACTTCCCTGGCAGATTTGCAGATTGGAAGCCAGCTGACACAGGATTATAAGATTCTTGTCGGCAGCAGACCCGTCCTTCAGGGAGTCGTTGACCATATGAAGCTGGATATGACTTACAGGAAACTTGAGAAAAAGCTGACGATTGATAATCCGAATAACACGCGAATTCTTACCCTGACGATAAAGGACCCGAATCCGTATCTGGCCAAATCCATTGTTGACGAGGTTGCCAATACCGCCTCCGATTACATTGGTGAGATTATGGAAATGGTACCGCCGAAACTGATTGAGGACGGAGAGGTCGCGTCTGAAAAGGCAAGCCCCAATGTTCTGAAGAATACAATAATCGGCGGAATTCTTGGTCTGCTGCTTGTTTGCGGTATTATTGTTGTCAGAGTGATTCTGAATGATACGGTTAAATCCGAGGAGGATGTAAGCAAATATCTGGATCTTCCGGTGCTTGCAGTAATTCCTAAGAAAGACGGAAATGAAGACAGAAAAAAGGGCCAGGGAAAACTGAAAAAATCCCGCAGCACCGGCAGGGGCGCTAAGGCGCCGGAGAAAGGGGCCGGTACCAGACAAAAGAGCGGCGCTGACAGAAAAGGAAGGGGAGAGAACTGATGCATGATGAAATCGTAATTGAAGATTTGATTAGCCCTGATGAGAGAGGCATGGGTGAACTGGTATTAAAGGGATTTGAAGTCAATGACTATCAATATGAGGAAGCCATGAAGACACTCAGAACCAACATCCAGTTTTCAGGAAGCAATATCCATGCCGTTATGTTTACCAGCTCTGTTCCTAATGAGGGGAAAAGTGAGACAACATTCCAGTTGGCGGCTTCCATGGCCCAGCTGGGAAAGAAGGTGCTGTTGATTGACTCGGATATCAGAAAGTCGGTATTAGTTTCCCGGTATCATCTGGAGCATCAGGTGGATGGGCTGTCTCAGTATCTGAGCGGCCAGTGTAAAAAAGAAGAGGTTGTTTACCGGACGAATATTCCAAATCTCAATATTATATTTTCAGGTCCGTTTTCTCCAAATCCGGCAGAGCTTTTTGAGGGAGAACTATTCACTAAACTGATTGCCTGGGCCAGGGAGTGTTATGACTACATATTGATTGATTCACCTCCAATGGGGAGTGTGATCGACGGAGCCGTGATTTCGCGCCACTGTGACGGGGCCATACTAGTTATCGAGAGCGGAGCAATCAGCTACCGGCTGCTTCAGAAAGTAAAAAACCAGCTGGAGAAAAGCGGGTGCCGGATACTTGGAACCGTGCTTAATAAAGTGGATATCAAGCAGGGCAGTTATTATTACTATGGCAAATACGGCAAATATTATGGTTACGGCCATGAGAATGCGAAGCAGGGGAAAGAAGCGAAGGTTTTGTAATGTCGATAGTGATATTAGTTTGATATATCAGTTGTGAAGTCAAGAAATAGTGTAGGGGAGCAGCCATGGTTAACAAGAGAAATCAAAACAGAAATCAAGATAAGCTGGTACATAACAAACTGTTTTTGGCTGTTGTTGCTTTATGCCTCCTATTTGCCATAATCTGGTTTGTAAGATTTAGCTACGGCCTCTACACCGATAAGAAGCAGGCGGAGGCAAATCTTTCTGAAGGGCAGGAACTTAATTTGGCGTCGGGCAAAACGCAGGATGGGTTTATAGAACTGGACGGGAAATTGTACCGCAGGAATACGGCGATCCGTGCAATTCTCTGCATTGGCGTGGATACCCAGGGGGAACTGGAATCCTACCAGGCATCCGGCGTGGCCGGGCAGGCGGACGGACTGTTTCTTGTAGCCCAGGATATGGCCAGGGATACGGTCCGGATTCTGATGATACCCAGGGATACGATGACGGAGATTACGCTGTTTGACTTGATGGGGAACGAACTGGGAAAGGATACACAGCACCTGACGTTGGCTTTTGCTTACGGTGATGGAAAAGAAAAAAGCTGTGAGCTTTTGCAGGAGGCGGTTTCCAATCTGCTGTTTGACCTGAAGATAGATGGTTATCTGGCTACAAACATCAGCTCCATTGCACTTCTGAATGATGAAGTGGGGGGCGTGACGGTTACGATACAGGACGAGGGGCTGGACAGCAGAGATCCGGTTCTGACAAAAGGCAGTACGGTCCGTCTCAATGGAAAGCAGGCGGAGATATTTGTCCGTTACCGGGATATTACTAAAGCTCAGACAGCCATCGGCCGTATGGATCGCCAGAAACATTATATGGAAGCATACTTGAAACAGGTAAAAGAGGAAGCCAGAACAGATAAAACATTGATTACCCGTCTTGTTAAGGATATCGAGGAACATATGGTCACCAACATGGCCAAAGACCAATATATGGATATGGGGCTGGCAGTTTTGAGCAGCCAGCAGCAAATAGGGCAGGGAGATTTCCTGACTGTGCCCGGTGAGGCCGTTGAGACAGAACGTTTTGACGAATATCATCCCGATAAAGAAACTCTGAAGAGAATGGTGGTTGAGCTGTTTTACAAGGAAGTAAAGTAGCTGCTTTATATCGGGAAAGCAGTACTTTTGGCAGACTAAGGCGACAATAATTAGCAGCCGAAAGACCGCTATTTATTGATAAATATTATTTAGAAAGGAGTAGTGAAGGACATGAAAAAGAGATATGTAGGCCTGCTGATTGCAGCAGCACTGATGGCACAGCCTCTGACTGCTTATGCAGCCGGAAGTGTTAGTTCCAGACCGTCTCATGACAACAGCAGCAGCCGTAGCGAGTCTCTGAAGACTGGAAAGCTGGAGCAGAGTGCAGCACCGGTTGCCAACAGTGGAGGCGCTGCCGCAAGTGGTTCTGTGTCATTTGCCACAGACAACAATGCTCTTCGTGAGGCAGGATTATCCTGGGATTTGATTGATAAGATTAATACAATCAACGCAGGAACCGAGGCTCTGTACCGTACAATCGGAACAACCAACATGGTTGGTTACGTTCCGTTAGCACCGGTTCAGACGGCTCTGGCCGGAGACGGCGTAAGCTTGAACCTCTACGTGCCGAACCTGATTGAAGGACTGAACGATGTTCAGATTCTGTATTATAATCAGACAACAAAGGCATGGGAGCTGATGGCGCCAAGCAGCATCAATTATTCAACGAAAGAAGTTTCCGTGAACCTGAGCGGAACAACTCCATTTACGATTGTTTATAAGAAGTAAGATTTAGTTTGAGCTAATCAGCTGTATTTGGAGAGTGTCCCTTGTCCCCCTGGAGAATAACCCGGGGGGAGAATGGGGGATTAGGTTGAAAATGTTGAGAGAGATGAAGAAAAGTGAGCGTTGAGAACATTTGATTTATACGACGGGTTACATTAGTTGAATGGATTGGGTGTTTTAGGGTGGGCGGAACAATATCTGGTCGGGAGAAAGCTTTGCTAGACTTTGAAAAGGAAAATATTTGGCTTAAAAAAATCAAGGGGGAGAGTGCTGTGAAAAGGTTTAGGCATGATCTTGCACTGAGAATTGTGAAAATACTGGATGCAGTAATGATCACAATACCGTTTGCGATTTGCTGGTACTGGTACTATTCAGAACGAACTGCGTCTCTTTATCATGCAAAAGGAGATCTGCTGATTATTTTTATCTATTTTGCCCTGTATATTATTATAGGGCGTGTCTATGACGGATTTCTGATGTCGATGCAGCGAATCTCAGAGATCATATACAGCCAGAGTCTGGCGTTTGCAGTGTGCGACGGCATTTTATACATAATAATCTGGCTGCTCAGCAAGCATCTGCCCAATATCTTGCCGGGACTGATGGCCTTCTGCGGGCAAATATTGTTGGCGGCGGTGTGGGCATATCTGGCCAATCACTGGTATTTCCGGACCTTTCCGCCCTGCACTACGGCGGTCATCTACGGTCGGCACAGTCAGATGACGAAACTGATTGATGAATACGGTATGAATAAAAAATATGATGTGAAGAAAACGGTCAGCGCAGCGGAATGCATTGTCCACATTGAAATGCTGGCAGATATAGAAACGGTGTTTCTAAGCGGTGTACATAGCCATGAACGGAATGTGATTTTAAAATATTGCATTGCCAGGGGTATCACGGTTTATGTGGTTCCCTGTATTGGAGATGTGATCATGAGCGGCGCAAATCCCATGCATATGTTTCATCTGCCCCTTCTACAGGTGAAACGCTATATGGCGCAGCCGGAATATCTGTTCTTAAAACGAGCGATGGACATCTTCCTTTCACTGGCGGCACTAGTGATTGCAAGTCCTGTCATGCTTGCAACGGCGATTGCCATTAAAGCGGAGGATGGCGGACCGGTTTTATATAAACAGGTGAGGCTGACAAAAAACGCCCGGCCTTTTGAGATAGTGAAATTCAGGAGCATGCAGCCTGATGCGGAAAAAGACGGAGTGGCCCGGCTCTCCACCGGTGAAAAGGATGACCGCATTACGTTCGTGGGACGTGTTATCCGTAAGTACCGGATTGATGAACTGCCGCAGTTATTTAATATTCTGGAAGGCTCCTTAAGCATTGTCGGCCCGCGCCCGGAACGTCCGGAGATAGCGGCGCAGTATTGTGAGCTTCTCCCGGAATTTGAACTGAGACTGCAGGCAAAGGCGGGCCTGACCGGGTACGCACAGGTGTATGGAAAATATAACACTATCCCCTATGATAAGCTGCAGATGGATTTGATGTATATCGCCCATCCGAGTCTGATAGAGGATATGAAGATAGTATTGGCAACTGTGAAAATATTGTTCAAACCGGAGAGTACGGAAGGCGTGGCGGAAGGACAAGCTACGGCGGCAAGGTTGGAAATGGCAGCTGCGACGGACAGTGAAAATACTGTTCAGGCGAGAGGTATCTAAGAGGTATTAGCTAGTCAAATGCTATGTGATGGGGGTGTATGGTATGGAGCAAAATTTTGGATTAATAAGTATAATTATGGCTGCTTATAATGCAGAAAATACGATTGAAAAGGCGGTTATGTCTGTAATGGCACAAACGTATACACAATTTGAACTTATTATAATAAATGACTGTTCCACCGACAAAACTCTTTCTATTATAAAAAAGTTTGAAGAATTTGATAAGCGGATATTTTTGATTAATAATTCCTATAATCGTGGTGTTTCTTATTCACGCAGATATGGACTTGAGAAGGCAAGAGGGGAATGGATTGCTATTCTTGACAGTGATGATGCCTGGGCGGCGGATAAATTGGAAAAGCAGATCAGGCTTCAAAAAGAAAAAAATGCAGATCTGGTTTATACGGGCTCTGCTTTTATGGATTCGTCTGGAAATTCAATAGAATGGTATTTGCATGTACCACCGGAAATCGGTTACAGGAAGTTGCTGAAACAGAACCTAATTTCAAATTCTTCTGCGCTGGTACGAAAAGAATTGTATATGCAATACTATGCGTCGGGGGACAACATGCATGAGGATTTTGCTATATGGCTTAGGATACTCAAGACCGGGAGAAAAGCATATGGAATTGATGAGCCTTTGCTCATTTACCGCTTTATGAGGAAATCAAAATCAGGAAATAAATTAATTGCTGCAAAAATGAATTGGAATACATATAGATACATAGGCCTGGACGTAGTTTCACGCATGTATTATATGATCTGGTATATGTTCAATGGTTTAAAAAAATATATAACTTTAAATAATGAGGTGGCAAAGGTATGAAGGTTTGTTTTATAAATCCCCCATTTAAAGCGGAGTTTGGAAAATTTTCGAGGGAATCACGCAGTCCATGTATAGGGCATAGCGGAGTGTTGTATTATCCGTTGTGGCTTATTTATGCAGCAGCTGTAGTTGAGAATAATGGATTTGAAATTGCTTTTATCGATGCCCCAGCCAAGCAGTTAGATGTTCAGCAAACATTGCAAAGAGTGGACAAGGAAGCAGCAGATGCGGCACTCTTTGTCTTAGATACGAGTACACCTTCGATTTACAATGATGTCGCATTTGCTGAACAACTTAAAAAGAAATATCCAGGAAGCAAGATTATGCTTGTTGGCACACATCCATCGGCAGTACCAATAGAAACACTTAATATTAATGATGCTGTAGATTTTGTGGCGCGTCGTGAATATGACTATATTGTATTAAAGACAGCGCAAGCGTTGGAAAACAATGTGGCAATTGACCGTGTTCGTGGGTTGACATATCGGGATGGCATCGGAGAAATTAAAGAAACGCCAGATGCAGATTACATAGAACAATTAGACGATATTCCTATGGCGGCTCCCTTTATCAAAAAATATTTGGATATCAGAGATTATGTATTTCCTGCCGCATCATTTCCGGCAATTCAAATCTTTACAGGGCGCGGCTGCCCGGCGCACTGTAATTATTGCGTATATCCGCAAACGCTGCACGGCCATAAGTATCGCCTCCGAAGTCCGGAAAATGTTGTGGAAGAATTTGAATATATTGCAAAGAATTTCCCGGAGGTTCATGAGGTAGTAATTGAAGATGATACTTTTACTGCCAATAAAGAGCGTGTAATTAAAATATGTGAATTGCTTGAGGAGAAAAAACTTACAAAGCGCCTTAAGTGGTTATGCAATGCGCGGGTAAACATCGATCTCAAAACAATGCAGGCGATGAAGAAGGCTGGATGCCACCTTATCATTCCAGGATTCGAAAGCTATAATGAGCAGATCTTAAAGAATATAAAAAAAGGCAGCAATTTAAAGCTAATTGATGCGTATGTAGAAAATGCAAAAAAGGCAGGTTTGATGATTCATGCTTGTTATATGGTTGGAAATCAGGGTGAAACACAGGAGACCATGGAACATACTTTAGACGCTGCCATGAGATTTAGGACGGATACGGTACAGTTTTTTCCACTGATACCGTACCCTGGAACAGAGGCCTATCAATGGGCAAAAGAAAATGGATATATCAACGGGAAATATGATGAATATTTGCAGGAAGACGGCACACTAAATTGTATATTAAATACTCCAGAATTAAGTGCGAAAGAGCTGGTTGATTTTTGTGCTCATGCTAGAAAGAAATATTATATGAGACCTTGGTATATTGGGCACAGAATTTGGGCGGGACTCCATGATGTTTCGGATTTCAAACGCAGTTTGAAGGCATTTTGGAGATTAAAAGACAGCTTGATTAGATGAAGGAGGAGTGCAGGAAATGCGGATTGCACTTGCATCAATAAGATACTCGCCAAACCAGCTTCAACATATGGAAGCATTTTGTTCTATGTTTGAAAAAATGGGGCACGAAACTTATTTAGTGCTGGCACAAAAATATCAGATTCATTATAAAGGATCTGAGCGTATTATTATTGGGAAAGAAATAGAAGAAGTAGTTAATTTGGGATTTGACATAATCATTTCATATAACATTGGCAGTGAAAATATATCCTTAGCAAAGCGATGCAGAAAGAAAAATATCAGGTTTTATTATGTATTACATGATCCATGGATGGGGCTGACCGGATTAGTAAAGGAGGGGAAAAAGGCACTGCGTATTTGTGTTGCTGCGATAGTTAATGCTGTAATTTGCCGTAACAGTTACTGCGTATTGCTGCCGTCTCAGGCCGGAGTGAATTATTATAAGCGTGCACATATAGTATACCGTGCGCCCTATCAGTTTTTTCCCCTTATCATGAAAGACAAATATAATGAGACAAATAACATAAAACGAGAATACTTTTCCTTTATAGGTGGTTTTATACCGGCGCATGGCACTGAAGATTTTATATCTTTTATTGAATTTGCCATTGAAAATAATTTGAAAGTCAAATTTTTGATAGCGACAAAAGATGATGTGAGCCATATTCGCAAACGCCCTTGTATTAAAAAAGCATTAAAAAAAGAAATTTTATATATACATGATGGCAGGTATATGACAACTGAGGAAATCAACGGTTACTATCTGCAGAGTATTTGTGTATGGAATGCTTATACGAGAAGCACGCAAAGCGGAGTGCTACCCAGTTCTTTAATGATGGGGACACCTGTAATTGCCAATGAAAATGGTATATCAAAATATGTGATAGAGAACAAAAAATCAGGATGCCTAATAGGATATCCAACGAATAACAGCGAACTTTATTCTGCGTTTCGATATCTTGAAAAAAATATTGATACAGCGAGTAAAGAGGCAAGGCAGGCTTTTATATCAAATTACTATTATAAAAATTTTTGCAATACAGCTAAAGCGATATTTGAAGATGATAAATTAATAGTGAAAGAAGGATAATTGGATGATACTTGTTACAGGTGCAGGCGGTATGGTAGGTTCTCATATGGTTGAAGTGTTATATGAGAAGGGCGAAGCGGTCATAGGGACATATTATAAACCAACTACCGATATAACAGAAATACATAGTGATATTAAAATGCTCGAGTGCGATATCCGATATCCTGCAAATATTGAAAAAATAATTTTACAATACAGGCCAGAAAAGATTTTTCACCTGGCTGCGCAGAGTTATCCGGTTGTTTCCTGGTCACAACCCTATGCTACAATTGACACCAATGTAAATGGAACAATCAGTGTGTTTGAAGCAGTCAAGAAAGTCAGAACGGAATATGATTCTACTTATGATCCAATGGTGGTGGTTGCCTGTTCCAGTGCGGAGTATGGAGAGACATTGAATAAATTACAGGGAGAAGAGGTATTTGTTAAGGAATCAGCAGAACTGAAGCCGCTGCATCCATATGGAGTCAGTAAAGTCGGACAGGATTTACTTGCATTTCAATATTTTATGAATGATCATATTCGATGCATCCGTGCCCGTATTTTTAATTCGACAGGTACAAGAAAAGTGAATGATGTTACAAGTGATTTTACTCGGCGGGCGATAGAGGCTGAACGCACGGGTAACTATCAGCTTCGTGTCGGAAATCTCAATACAAAGAGAGCGATTATGGATCAGAGAGATCTTATTCAGGCACTTTTACTATTGTCTGAAAAAGGGCATGCAGGGGATGTATATAATATATCGTCAGAATATATTTATCGCATGGATGATATTGTGACAATGATTGAAAGGGAGATTGGGCATCAATTAGAACGTTGCGTTGATCAGCAATTACTGCGGCCAACTGATGAACGGGTAATCGTCGGAGACATAACTAAGATTAAGCGGGATACTGGATGGGTGCAGGAAATTTCTATGCAACAGACAGTACATGATATGCTGGAATATTGGCGGAAAAAGTGACGCTATTTGGTATTTTAGGGCAGACTATTCGTAAAAAAGTCTATAAACGGTAGCGGATATTATAGGAGTGTTTAATTTGGAAATCAGTGGTACTAAAATAGTTGCTTTATATTTGCCTCAATATTATGAAACATCTTACAATGATGAATGGTGGGGAAAAGGCTATACAGAATGGACTGCATGCAAAGCTGCAAAGCCGCTTTTCCGTGGACATTGCCAACCTAGAGTCCCTTTGAATGATTGGTATTACGACCTTTCATTAAAGTACAATATAAAAAAACAGATTGATTTGGCGAAAAAATATGGGATTGATGGATTTGCTATTTATCAATACTATTCTTGTGGAAAAAAATTATTGGATGTTCCAACGGAGATGATACGAGATAATAGGGATTTAGATATCCCATTCTTCTTGTTTTGGGCAAATGAAAGTTGGAAAAAGGCGTGGTTTGGACAAGATAATACTGTGGTATGGGCGCAAGAGTATGGAGGAAAAAAAGAGTGGAAAAAACAGTATGAGTATTGTAGAAAATTTTTTCATGATAGTCGATATATGTGTATTGATGAAAAACCAATATATGCAATTTATAATGCTTGGAATTTTTCCCGGGTAGACGAATTCATTTCATATTGGAATGAATTGGCAAAAGCTGATGGATTTCCAGAAATCTATTTTATTAAAGCACAAGGTTCCCGCGACAATAAAAATAAGGGGAAATTTTCCGCAATTGTTACAAGAGAACCCAATTATACGTTTGCTCAAGAAAAAATCATCAAAAAAATAACCAGAATTATAAAGACAAGAGTTATTGAGGTGATAAACACATATTTCCTTTTGCCAAAGGGTAAGGGAATAGTTAGAATGCGTGTATCATACGACGTAATATGGAAGCAAATTCTTTCCAGACGTGATATGGAAGGCGCATTTTTAGGTGCATTTGTGGCTTGGGATAATTCTCCGCGTAAGAGTTACAATGCTACTGTTATAACGGGAGCTACACCGGAAAAATTTGGAGAGTATATGTGTAAGCTGATGAAAAAAGCCCAGGAGATTCATTCTCCTGTAATTGTTATTAATGCATGGAATGAATGGGCGGAAGGAGCATTTTTAGAACCAGATAAGGAATATGGCACAGCTTATCTTGAACAAATATCTAAATTTGCGGAAAGGAAATCAGTATACAATGGGAGAACTGAATAGAACAATAATGAAATCTCAAAATACGTTTTCAATTAATGTACTCATGAAAGGTTATTGTTTATTGTCACTTCTGTCTGTAGTATCAATAACAAAAGCTACCGCAATATATACAACAGTTACACCTGATACAAATTGGTATAACTACTTAACTTATAGTTTTTCACTACTGACTATTCCTATATTATTATTTGCGTTTTTAAAACGTCGGAAGTATAAGGGGATTCATTTTGGTTATGTGATTGTATATTTGCTATGCCGAGAATTAATACGATGGATATGTGGATATTCCAGTATTTTTGATTCAAATTATTTTGAGATGTTTTTTATTTTGACACAAAGTCTTGCTTTGTGTATTACTGTATGTGTGTTATGCAAAAATCAGGTTGCTAAAATTGAAAAATTCTTAGATTATTATGTGATATTTGCTGTTGCATCACAATTGTTTCGCGCAGTATTAGGCTTTACAACAGAGGGCAGACTTGGGGCATTGGGCTTAGGTGTTGGAGGAACAGGATTTTTTTTGGCTAGTTATATTATATTGTTAGTATATACAAGAACGTTTGACAGACGTTTTACATTTTTATTTATTACTGCTTTTGTGGGATTATTACTGTCTGGTCAGCGGACAAATATTTTTATAATGATAATGTGTTTATTACCTTTTGTCTCTAACAATTTAAAAAAAATAATGAAAAACCACTTAGAGTTACAAGTTGGGAAGTCAGATAAATATAAAATAAATTTTCTTGTATTGATGCTTTATATTAGTGTGTTTGTAGTGTTAATAATTGTTGCTCTTGATAGTTTTGGTATTCAAATAGGATTTATTGAGCCGATTAAAAGACTTTCTGAGTCGGTGACACAAATCTTTATTGGTTCAGTTAATAGCGATATCTCCATCCTAGGAAGACAGGCATCCATAGAAGCAGGTATGAAAACACTTGAAGAGAATATGATGGGATTGAGTAATGACTATTATGACTTGCAATATTGGATGCTTCAATATGGATTTCCGACATATCCACACTCAACATTACTGGCTTCGGTCCTGTTATGGGGACCTTTTTGTGCCTTGTTTTGTACGTGGTATATGTGTCTGTTATTTTATCAACTACATAAATATAAATCCCAAATGAGATATGTACTAATGTTTCTTATCATCGTATCAATTATTTGGGGAGGCCCTATATTAGTAGAGCCACAATTTGCTGTTATATTAATATATTTGTCAATTGCTAAAATTAAATTAATAACCTTACGGAATTGTTGCTGATGCATGGCGTTCAAAATCACTGAGAAAGCTACTGTATGAAGCTGAAAATAAACGGGCGGAGAATATGTCATATGGAT
The DNA here is from genome assembly GCF_000466485.1 of [Clostridium] symbiosum ATCC 14940. Taxonomy (GTDB): domain Bacteria; phylum Bacillota; class Clostridia; order Lachnospirales; family Lachnospiraceae; genus Otoolea; species Otoolea symbiosa. The sequence continues at coordinate 18,700 of NZ_KE992999.1, forward strand.
GGGAGTCTCCATTAATTGTCGGACCAATTGAGGTTGGCAAATATTGCAGTTTTGGGCCGGGAGTTCGCAGATTCCCAGTGAATCATGCAATAGATATGATAACAACCTCCCCGTATTCCTTTAACCCGGTATGTGGCTGGGTGGAGAAAGATATGCGCGAATATACAATGCTTACAATTGGGAATGATGTGTGGATTGGCGCTAACGCAATTATACTCCCCAATGTCAAAACAATTGGTGACGGAGTTATTATTGGAGCTGGAAGTATTGTTACAAAAGACGTTCCGCCATACGCAGTTGTTGTCGGTAACCCTGCAAGGGTATTAAGATATAGATTCAAAGAAGAATTGTGCCAAAGGATTTCCGCAACAAGGTGGTGGGATCTGCCAGAGTCAGAACTTCTGACGTTACTGCAATTGTTCTCAAAACCAGAAGAAATCTGTCAGACACATAGAACAAATTGAAAAGAGTAGTATGTCACATGAAGAAAATAAAGCAGAACGGTAATGCTATTTTAAAAGCTGGGTTAGGTTATACGATTGGAAATTATATGATTAAGGGATTGACGTTTTTTTCAATTCCAATATTTGCACGTCTTTTATCCCCTGATAACTATGGTATTTATAATACATATATTGCTTATGAAAGTATTCTTTGTATGTGTGTGGGCTTTACACTTAATACATGTCAAAAAAATGCAAGATATAAATATGGGAAAGATTATGGCGAATTTGTGTCTTCCTGCATGGTATTGTTATTAGTTAGCGCAGGGACTTGGCTTCTTCTGATAAAGATGTTTGAAAGACCTTTAACAGCATATACGGGGTTTGACTACTGGATACATAATTTATTGATATTACATTGTCTGGGGAGCGCGATACTTTCTATTTTTAATGTGTATTTAAGTATTACTTACAGTTATAAAAGCTATTTACTGGCAGCAGGTTTTAATGCCGTGTTCAATATTGGATTATCTATTCTGCTGATAAAGACGGTATTTAGCAGGCATCCTGCAGAAGGACGTATAGTCGGAACGGTGATTCCTGTTTTGTTTTTAGCGGTGTTTATTTGTTTGTATTTTTGGAAAGAAAAAAGGCCGCCTGCAGACAGAACAACTAATTTTCGTTATTGGAGATTTGCTTTAGCCTACAGTGTTCCTCTAATCCCGCATGGAATATCGCAGGTATTATTAAATCAGTTTGATCGAATCATGATAAATAGCATTTGCGGCGCGGCACAGGCCGGAATATACAGCTTTGCTTATAACATCTATTCTATTGTTGGAGTCACAACAGCCTCGCTGGAAAATGTTTGGAGTCCGTGGTTTTTCGAAAAAGCCCAAATTGGTGAGATTGGAAGTATACAAAAACATGCGACACAGTATGCAGTTATGGTAGCCTTGTTTGTATCATCAATTATGCTTGTTTCACCAGAATTAATTGTTATTTTAGGCACATCTTCATATACCGGAGCGGAGTATTGTGTGATACCTATTCTTGTGGGAGGCTTTTTTGCTTTTTTATACACAATACCTGTACAGGTTCAATATTTTTATGGAAAGACCAAATTAATTGCATTGGGTACAGTGGTAGCTGCAATGATAAATATAGTGCTTAATAGTATTTTTATTCCCATGTATGGGTATGTTGCAGCAGCGTACACGACAGCAGTGACCTATGGTATGAATTTTGCATTTCATGCGTTTATATCGTCAAGAATCGGTAACGTACATTACTTTAAGTGGTCTGGTTTATTTTTGAGCGGTGGGTTATGTGTGACAGTCGCAGCTATCGCGGTCACTCTGGTTTCGTATATTGAATTTCGTTTGGGGGTGCTGGCAGTATTATTATTCTGTGCTTTCAGCTATTGGAAAAGCGTGAGTAGAAAGGCGGATATACAGGTATGAGTCAAACTAATAAAGCAGAGAAAATATGGAACCTATTAAGCGCTATAGCAGTTAAAGTGAGCAGCAGACGAAATAGAACGAATAAAAACATTTGGGTTTTCGGTGAGTGGTTTGGAAGAAAATGCAATGATAACTGCATGTATTTCGCAAACTATCTAGCCGAAGTCCATCCTGAAATTAAACTTATTTGGATAGCAAATAAGGGAGTAGATACATCCAAACTTAACAATAAAATCAAAGTATGTGAAATGAATACTGCAGAGGCAAAGCATATAATTTCAGAAGCAGGTGTTGTGGTTGTTGGGCAAGGGTTTAGGGATCTTTCTTCAAAAGGAAATAATTTTTTTGGAAATGCAGTAACAGTAAATCTTTGGCATGGAATTCCGTGGAAGAAAATCGGACATAGCGGTAGTAATTTGCGGGGATGTGCCTTTTTAATTTATTGCTATTTATATGACTATGCTTTTAACTGTGACTGCTATGTAATTCCGTCAGATGTGTTTCGTCCCTGCTATCAAAGTGCGTTCGGAGCGAAAAACAGGAATTTTATTTTAGCAGGGCAACCAAGAAATACTGTATTATACGATAAAAGATTTCACATTAAATCGAGGAGTGAATTAACAGAAAAAATAGACATGGATAGTGATACAAAAATAATTGCCTATATGCCTACATTTCGGGACACGCGGGAAAATACTTTCTCTTTCTCGTCTTTGGCTGATAACAGGAGACTTACAAAAATATTGGAGAAATATAATGCAGTAATTGTAGAAAAGGCACATTTTGTAAATCAGGAGCGGCATTCTAAAGAAACAGAAATGTTGGGGAAGGTATTTATATTAAAAGATTGGGATGCGCAGTCTTTACTTGCGGCGGCAGATATATTGATAACGGATTATTCTGGAGCTTCATTTGACTACCTATTGTTGGAGCGACCTGTCCAATACTATTTGTATGATTATCATTTTTACCGTGATAATGACAGGGGACTGTATTTTTCCAAGGAAGAGGTTGTAGCGGGTGATGTAGCAGTCAATGAGGAAATGCTTATTTCAGATATAGAAAAGAATTTAAAAGATCCGCGCAGGCATCAGGATTTGCGCGGGCAGATGCGTAGAAAATATATGTGTTATGATAACGCAGAGAACAACGAGATCATTTATAAACAAATTCAAAAAAAACTGTCGCAGTAGAATTGTGACGGCGTACTAAATTTTGAATAGAAAGAGTGTGGTTTTATGAAGGTATTGATTTTAAATTCTGGTATGGGCAGCCGTATGGGAGTATTGACATCTGAGCATCCCAAATGCATGACAGAGATTTCCAATAAAGATACTATTTTAAGCCGGCAGCTAAAAATGATAGCTGAGTCCGGTCTCACAGAGGTTGTTATAACTACGGGTCTGTTTGACAGTGTACTTGTAAACTATTGCCAAAGTCTGGAACTTCCGTTGACTTATACTTTTGTAAAGAATGAACTGTATAAAGAAACCAATTATATCTATTCGATATACTGCGCAAGAGAATATTTGGATGATGATATTTTACTCATGCATGGCGATTTGGTATTTGAAAGTGCAGTCCTTGATTCTGTAGTAAACCACGAGGGAAGCTGCATGGCGGTTAGTTCTACACTCCCTCTTCCTGAAAAAGATTTTAAAGCGGTTATACATAACGGGTACATTTCCAATATTGGCATTGAATTTTTTAATGAAGCAGTTACAGCACAACCGCTGTATAAAATTGAAAAGCAGGACTGGAAAGTATGGCTCTCTAATATCGTGGCGTTCTGTGAGAGTGATCGTGTGGAATGCTATGCGGAAAATGCATTTAATGAGGTGTCGGAAAGGTGCTTGATTAAAGCGCTGGATGTTGAAAATAAGTTATGCAGTGAGATTGACAGTCCGGAGGATTTGGCTGTTGTATCGAAACAGGTAAAAGAGATATCAAATCGTACCGTATACATGTGTTTTTCCACCGATATGATTCACAGCGGACATATTTCTATTATTAAAAAAGCTGAAAAATTGGGTAAACTGATTGTCGGCGTACTGTCTGATGAGGCTGTCATCAGTTATAAGCGATTTCCCCTTTTACCTTATGAGGAACGACAGGCGCTGTTCGAGAATATTTCCGGTGTATACCAGGTAGTGGAACAGAAAACATTAAGCTATAAAGAAAACCTGGAAAAGTATAAGCCAACTTACGTTGTGCACGGGGATGATTGGGTTACCGGTTTTCAAAAACCAATTCGTGATGAAGTAGTGTCGGTTCTGGCCACTTATGGCGGAAAATTGGTAGAGTTTCCTTATTCTGCAGATGAAAAATATCAGGCGCTGGAAAATAGAGCGAGAGCGGAACTCTCACTGCCTGATGTGCGAAGAGGAAGACTGAAAAAAGCAATTGCAATGAAAGGCACAATTACTGCAATGGAGGCGCATAGTGGTTTGACTGGCTTAATTGTGGAGAAAACAACTGCTTATCAGAATGGGGAAGCCCATCAGTTTGACGCTATGTGGGTAAGCTCGCTGTGTGACTCAACCGCAAAAGGAAAACCGGATATTGAACTAGTGGATATGACTTCACGTTTTCGAACAATTGATGACATTATGGAAGTAACTACAAAACCCATTATTTTTGACGGCGATACCGGCGGACTTACAGAACACTTTGTCTATACTGTAAAAACGCTGGAACGCATGGGAGTTTCCATGATTATCGTGGAAGATAAGACAGGGATGAAGAAAAATTCTCTGTTTGGTAATGAAGTGAAACAGACACAAGATTCTATCGAAAATTTCAGCGCAAAAATTGCCGCTGGTAAACAGGCAAAACAGACGCAGGATTTTATGATAGTGGCGCGTATCGAAAGTCTGATTTTGGAGCGCGGGATGAACGATGCCCTTACACGTGCATTTGCATTTGTGAAAGCGGGGGCAGATGGTATTATGATTCACAGTCGTAAAAAGGAGCCCGACGAAATTTTCGAGTTTGTGGAAAAATTCCGTGCACAGGAACCGGAAGTTCCCATAGTTGTGGTTCCGACCTCTTTTAATACTGTTACGGAAGAAGAATTTAAAGCGCGCGGCGTTAATGTTGTCATTTATGCAAATCAGTTGACGCGGACGGGATTCCCTGCCATGCAGAAAGCGGCGCGTACAATTTTGGAAAACCATAGGGCAAAAGAATGCGATGATATATGTATGTCGATTAAAGATATTATTACATTGATTCCAGAAGAGAGCTGATGGAGGAAAGCAATGAAGAAACAGGAAATATTAGTGACAGACAGCGTATATTCTGAACTGGATTATTATTTAAAAAAGATTGGTGTAAAAAGGTTGCTTTTAGTTTGTGGGGAATCATTTTCTTCTCTTGCCATTAGCAAAAGCTTTGAGACAATTGAAAAACGGATAGGGGTAAAGATTGTCAAATTTAGTAATTACAAACCAAATCCAACATATGATTCAGTGGTAGAAGGGGTCAAAATTTTTCGTCAGAATAATTGCGATACCATCATGGCGGCAGGCGGCGGAAGTGCAATGGACGTAGCAAAATGTATTAAACTTTTTTCTAACATGGATGAATCTGTTAATTACATTGAACAAAAAATTACACCCAATGATGTTAATCTGATTGCACTGCCAACGACGGCCGGTTCAGGCAGTGAGGCGACACGGTATGCGGTAATTTATTATAATGGTGAAAAACAGTCGATTGCGGACGAAAGCTGTATTCCGTCCTGTGTTTTAATGGATGCGTCTGTCTTGAAAACATTGCCATTGTACCAAAAAAAATCTACAATGCTGGATGCATTGTGCCATTCAATAGAATCATTCTGGTCCGTGAATTCAACAGAAGAAAGTAAACAGTATTCGCGTGAAGCAATCCAATTAATGATGAAATATAAAAACGCTTATCTTGCCAATGAAGCGATTGGCAACACGGCAATGTTAAAGGCCGCTAATATAGCAGGCAAGGCGATCAATATCACTCAAACGACAGCCGGGCATGCGATGTGCTATAAGCTTACAAGCCTTTATGGAATCGCCCATGGACATGCAGCAGCATTGTGCAATGCGGCATTATGGCCCTATATGGCGCAACATATGGAAAAATGTATTGATCCGCGGGGAAAAGATTATCTTGAAGATTTGTTTCTTGAAACTGCAAGTGCTATGGGCTGCGGCTCAATAGAAGAAGCACTCACCAGATACCAGTCTATTTTGGCAGAACTGGGAATGGATGCTCCAATTATGAAAAATGTAAGTGACCTTGAAGTGCTTACAGAATCGGTGAATCCGGCACGGTTAAGGAATAATCCGGTGAGATTGGATAAAGAAACGTTACGTTATCTGTACAAATTAATTTTAAACATCAACTAGAATGGAGTATCGAAGATGAAAGTTGAATCATTTGTAAATATAATTGGCGCTGATTTTTATGCTGGTGTGCCTGATTCTCAATTAAAAGCCCTTTGCGATTATCTCGTAAATACCTATGGAATCGATCCGCAACACCACATAATTGCAGCGAATGAGGGAAACTGTACCGGACTTGCCGCCGGCTATCACATGGCGACAGGCAAAGTGCCGGTAGTTTACATGCAAAATTCCGGTGAAGGTAATATAATTAACCCTGCTGCTTCTCTTTTAAACGAGAAAGTGTATGCAATCCCGGTTGTTTTTGTAATTGGGTGGCGCGGAGAACCTGGAGTTCATGATGAACCGCAACATATCTATCAAGGTGAGGTGACCCTAAAATTGCTGGATGATATGGGAATCGACTCTTTTATTGTAGGGAAAAATACGACGGAAGAAGAACTTCGTGATGCAATGAAAAAATTCAGAATAGGACTGGATAAGGGGCAGAGCGTGGCTTTTGTAGTTTGTAAAGGTGCGCTGTCTTATGAAACTGCGGTGAAATATGAAAATAAAAATACGATGATACGTGAACAAATTATTCAACATATTGTCCGGATTACAGGAGAAGACACGATCGTTTCAACAACAGGAAAGGCGAGCCGTGAATTATTTGAGATTCGTGAAACAAATGGACAAAGCCACAAATATGATTTTTTGACGGTTGGGTCTATGGGCCATAGTTCGTCTATTGCTCTTGGCATTGCACTCAATAAAACTAATACAAAAGTTTGGTGTATTGACGGCGACGGCGCTGTTTTGATGCATATGGGAGCGCTGGCAGTTCTCGGAGCTAATCATCCTGAGAATATGGTTCATATTATCATTAACAATGGCGCGCATGAAACGGTTGGCGGTATGCCTACTGCAGCGGCGAAAATTGATCTTGCAGCTATTGCAAAAGCCTGCGGTTATCCATATGCAGTAAGTGTTGCAGATTATGATACTCTCGATATAGAACTTCTGAAGGCAAAGAATGGGAACGAATTGCGACTGATTGAGGTAAAGTGTGCAATCGGTGCCAGGGGAGATCTTGGAAGACCAACGACTACTCCATTAGAGAATAAACAGAATTTTGTGGGGTATCTGGGGAAACGATAGCTTTAGGAATAACGTTCGGAGTACTGCTCTCATTTATGGTTTATAAGGATTATTCCTTTTATATTTGTAGGTTAATAGTGTTTATTTTTGTTGCATGGCAACAAATGGATGTTGGTTCTTTTGTTTAGTCCAACTGTAACATATAAAAGAACCTTTAAATGTCGTTTTTTTGTAACTTGAAATTGGGTTGACAAATTTCTAAATACTATTATCAAATCAAACCGATTTATTTTTGGATGAATATACTGCCTCGCGAGAGCCAACCAATCCGTTGTCGAGAGCCACCTCTTTAACCAATTTAATGAATATGTGCTTACAGAAATTTATGTGTATAATAAACAGAAGATTATATCAAAACTAACTGTAGATTTATTTATACTTCGTAATTTATAAGAAAGGGCTGAAATGATGTTTCCAGAGACTAACTCGATATCTATTCCCGGATTAACCACCTATTATCATTATTTAATAGGTGAAGAAAAATCCCCCACCACCATCACCAAATACCTCCGCGACCTCCAGAAATTCCTCACCTACACCGCCGGTCGCCCCATCACCAAGGAACTGGTCATAACCTACAAAGAGGAACTAAAACAGCAATACGCCACCGCCAGTATCAACTCCATGCTGGCCTCACTGAATCACTATTTCGATTTTGCCGGTCTCTACGAATGCAAAGTCAAGCAAATCAAACAACAACGCCGGGTTTACTGCCCAGAGGAAAAGGAACTTTCAAAAGAAGAGTACTATCGCCTCATAAAAGCCGCGCAGGAATTGCAGAAAGACCGCCTCTCCTTAATAATCCAGACCATCTGCAGTACAGGAATCCGGATAAGCGAACTGGAATGTATTACCGTCCGAGCGGCGCAAAGCGGCGTGGCCGAAGTAAACTGCAAAGGCAAGAGCCGGCAAATTTTCATTCCCCATAAGCTAAAGATGATGCTGTTAACCTATATTAAGAAGCAGCACATCCGCCAGGGTCCCATATTCATAACCAAGCAGGGCAACCCGATTAACCGCAGTAATGTATGGCGGGAGATGAAAAACCTATGTAAGATAGCGCATGTGAAAGAAAACAAAGTCTTTCCCCATAACCTCCGCCATCTTTTCGCAAAGACCTATTACAAGATGGAAAAAGACATCTCGAAGCTGGCCGACCTACTGGGACACAGCAGTATCAACACAACAAGGATTTATATCATATCATCGGGGGAAGAGCACAGGCGGCAAATTGATCGAATGAAACTCCTGCTATAAGAAAGCAATTAGAATAAATGCTGATAAAGCTTCTTATTTACAACATAATATAGATTATGTCGTATTATACACCTAAAAATCTAAAACGTCTATTAGAAAATTAAAAAAATCTAAATTAATTATTAATTTAATATATTTCACTTTTCATAACATTACCCTTAATTTCCATATTATACCAATAACCTATCGATAATGCAATATTATCACCAGTTGTTTTTTATTTTGCTCCCCCAAATGAAGTATCTAAAAATACAAATAACTCCATTATTTACAAAAAATCCCATCTCCTGTCTGTGAAAATCCCATATTTCAAAACTCTATAAAAAAATTTCATTATTCTATTCACGCAGCAATAAAAAAATCCCAAATCCCCACGACATAATCTATATTATGTGGTTTCTTTCTCAACATAATCTATATTATGTTGTTGTCCATAAAAACATATCAATATTATGTTATTTCACCTGACACTATTAATGTAGGGAGTGTATCTATGTTGCAGCCAGTAAACGGGATAATCGATGTCCATGCCCATATTATCCCCAAAGCAGATGACGGTTCCAGATATCTGGGGGAAACCCGGTTTATGCTGAAAGAAGCATATGCACAGGGAATACGCAGTGTGATTGCCACGCCTCATTATCTGCACAGACATAATAAAATGAGCGCAGGCCAGATTCTGGACGCCTTAGAAAAAGTAAAAAAAATGGCAGGCGAAATTGCCCCGGATTTAACAATCTATTCCGGCGAAGAACTATTCTACCACGATGGTATTGTGGAAGCGCTGCAGTCCGGAAGGGCCTTATCGCTGGGGGGTACAAGATATGTTCTGATAGAGTTTTCAACTACTGTTTCATATAAAGAGATCTATCAGGCCGTACGCCAGCTGACTCTGGCCGGTTATATTCCGGTACTCGCTCATATTGAACGCTTCACCTGTCTGAGGAAAAGCGGCTGCATTGAAGAACTGATTCAGGCAGGAGCTTATATGCAGATGAATTACAGCAGCCTGTCGGGAATCAACCATCCGGTTGATCGTATCTGGTGCAGAAAAGCAGTGAAAAAAGGAAATGTTCATCTTTTGGGTTCCGATATGCACCGGCTGGACTACAGGCCGCCTGAAATAAAGAAAGCAGTTGACTGGCTGCTAAAGGACTGCAGAAGGGAGACTTTTGAGCGGCTGACCTATTATCAGCCAAAGAAACTCCTGAATGGGGAACTGTTTTAGTAAGCTAATTCCTGCTTGATGGAAATAGATAAGATTAATATAAAAAAGAAAAGGAATCTGGAAAATGGAAAAGATGTACACAGAAGACAAAGAAGAGATAGAGATTGATCTCCGGGAACTGCTGTTTGAGCTGAAAAAAAGGTTATGGCTGATTCTTGTGGCCCTGTTTCTCGGAATCGGCATTGCCGGCGCCGGCAGCGCATTTCTAATCACCCCGCAATATAAATCAGAAGCGAAGCTTTACATATTATCGAAGGAGACAACTTTGACTTCTCTGGCAGATCTTCAAATCGGCAGTCAGCTTACACAGGACTACAAGGTTTTGGTCAGCAGCCGGCCGGTTATGGAGGGTGTCATTAACCATCTCAAATTAGACTATTCTTACAAAGAATTGGCCGGAAAGCTGACGGTGGAGAATCCGCAGAATACGCGAATCCTGTCTTTAACGGTGCGTGATGAGAATCCGTATATGGCTAAGCAGATCGTGGATGATATCGCAAATACCGCTTCCGACTACATTGGGGAAATCATGGAAATGGTACCGCCGAAAATGATTGAGGACGGTGTGGTGGCATCGGAGCCCTACAGCCCCAGCATAAAGAGAAATGCACTACTTGGAGGAATCCTGGCGGTATTTTTAATCTGTGCCTTGATAGCGGTCCGTGTTGTCTTTAGTGACACCGTCAAGAGTGAGGAAGATGTTGAAAGATACCTGAGTATCCCTGTATTGGCTGTTATTCCCAAAAAGAGAGAGAAGGGCAAGAAAAAAGAAAAACATAAATCACCGAAAGAGCCGGGTAAGGGAGAAACCAGGAAGGAAGAAATCAGGAAAGAAGTAAAAGGGCCAAAAGAGGAGGAGCAGATAAATGGATAACGAAGTCTTTTTAAAAAGAACGGCAATAGAAGATTATCAGTACAATGAGGCGATGAAAACACTTCGTACGAATATCCAGTTTTCAGGCACAGGTATTCAGGTTGTTATGCTTACAAGTTCTGTTCCCGGAGAGGGAAAGAGCGAGACCACTTTTCATTTAGCGGCCTCGCTGGCACAGCTGGATAAGAAGGTTCTTCTGATTGACGCCGATATCCGCAAATCGATCCTTGTCACACGATACCAATTGGACCGGAGAGTTGACGGGCTGTCCCAATACCTGAGCGGCCAGAAAAAATTGGAAGAGGTAGTTTATAAAACGAATCTGCCTAATTTGACCATGATTTTTTCCGGTCCCTATTCTCCGAACCCGGCAGAGCTGTTGGCAGAACCCCTTTTCGATAAATTAGTTGCCTGGGCAAGGGAGAATTTTGATTATGTCATAATCGATACGCCTCCGATGGGAAACCTGATTGATGGCGCGATTATAAGCCGGAACTGTGACGGAGCCATACTGGTTATTGAGAGCGGCAATATCAGCCACCGCCTTCTGCAAAAAGTGAAAGGCCAGTTGGAAAAGAGCGGATGCCGGATTTTGGGTGCGGTGTTAAATAAAGTGGACGTCAGACAAAACAGTTACTATTATTACGGAAAATACGGGAAATATTATGGAAAAGAGTATAGCAGCGAGCATTAAGACGCACAGAGCTTTAAAAATATGTTACAGTTCAGCCTTCGGCTAAACCGTAACAAATGATGCACAGAAACGGCAAAAAACGTCGTTGGATAGTGGTGAAAAGTTCATTTTTCATCGCATCGCGCCGCACAACTCGGGATTTTCGCAAAAAACAGCGAAAACACCTCGCGGAATACATCATGGCTGAACGGTTACCAAAATACAAGGCTGCGGCAGAAAGCCGTCATGGAGAAAAATGAAAGATGAGTGACATTAAGAACGGCCCGGCTGAAAAGGAAGCGCCGGATAGTAAAAAACAAATCCGGGAAAAACGAAAAGCAATAAGCAAATGGCCGGTTGTATTGGCGGTGTTTTGTGCGGCCGCTGCCATTTTTATGTTGTCATACCGTTACTATGCACAGGAGAAAGCGCGGCGATTGACAGAGGCCGGGAATGCAGCCAAAGCCTCCGGACTTGCCGGGACGCCGTCAAACGGAATAATTGAACTGGACGGAAAAAAATACAGAAGAAACACTTCAATTCGCGCGATTCTCTGTATTGGCGTGGATACGAGCGGGGATATGCAGCAGCAAACCGCGTCCGGAGTAGCGGGGCAGGCGGACGGCCTTTTTCTTGTGGCGCAGGATATGGCCAGAGATACGGTCAGGATTTTAATGATTCCCCGGGACACGATGACGGAGATAACGCTTTTTGATTTAATGGGCAATGAGCTGGGTAAAGATGTTCAGCACCTTACCCTTGCATTTGCCTATGGAGACGGCAGAGAGAAAAGCTGTGAGCTTCTCGCGGCCGCTGTCTCGGATTTATGCTTTGGAATCCGTCTGGACGGATATCTTGCAATGAATGTTAGTTCCATCCCCCTCTTAAATGACGAGGTGGGAGGAGTTACCGTCACGATAGAAGAGGATGGGTTGGAAGTAAAAGACCCGCTGCTGAAAAAAGGGAGTGTCGTACACCTAAACGGCAGTCAGGCAGAATTATTTGTACGTTACCGCGATATTACGAAGCCGCAGACGGCTCTGAGCAGAATGGACAGGCAGCAGCAGTATATACAGGCCTACTTTGAAACGGTCAAAAAAGAGTCGGAAAAAGACAGTGGTCTGATAACAAGACTTGTCAATGCCATAGAGAACCATATGGTTACCAATATGGCGAAAGACCAGTACCTCGATATGGGGATGGCGGTCCTGAACAGCCAGCAGGAGCTGGGAGATAAAGATTTTTTGACAATACCGGGCCAGGCAGTGGAAACAATTAATTTTGATGAGTATTATCCGGACCTGGATGAATTGAAACGAATCATCATAGAACTGTTCTACAAGGAAATCTGACAGAACTCGGATGATGCAAATGCCTTACGGCAATAACTAGCAAATGCTATTTATTGATAAAACTAAAAAGAAAGGAAGGGTGATGTGACATGAAGAGGAAATTAGCAGGAGTGTTAACCGCTGCTGTCCTGATGGCTCAGCCGTTTACATCTCTGGCAGCCGGCAGTATGCCGTCTACGCCTTCACCGTCTCGTGACAACATGAGCAGTTCGACACAATCAATGATCAGTGGCGAACTGAATAACGGTGCAGCTCCTACCGGCACTGCAGGCAGTTCAGTTGCGTTCAGCACGGATCGGGCTGTTTATGAGAATGCCGGATTTGCCTGGGACGTAATCGAAGAGATTAATACCATCAATGCCGGAGTAGAACCTCTGTACCGTACAATTGGAACTAACAACATGGTTGGTTATGTTCCTTTGGCGCCGGTACAGGCAGCAGTTGTCAGCGGCTCCACCACAGTAACGATGTATGTTCCAAACCTGGTAGAGGGACTGAACGATGTTCAGATCCTGTACTACAATCAGGCAACACATACTTGGGAACTGATGGCACCGTCCAGCATTAATTATGCAACAAAAGAAATTTCCGTTACTTTAAGCGGAACAACCCCATTTACAATTGTTTATAAGAAATAAACATTCGTGAGTGAAGCTGAGGGACTGCCCCTGCCATTTTTGGGGCAGCTTCCCGGTTTTAGGTAAGGAATACGAGCGCCTGATTTCCACGGGGACACTCATTAGAATAGGAAATGGATATTTAATAGTGAGTGTTGCCCGCGGAATTAAATATAGATGAAATAAACGGAAGGACAGAAGAAAACTGATGAAAGGGATTATTCTTGCCGGAGGTTCCGGTACCCGCCTTTACCCGCTGACGAAAGTAACTTCTAAACAATTGCTGCCGATTTACGACAAGCCGATGATTTATTATCCGATGTCCGTGCTGATGGAGGCAGGCATCCGGGAAATCCTGATTATTTCCACACCGCAGGATACGCCCCGCTTTCAGGAGCTGCTGGGAGATGGAAAGGCCTTTGGACTGAATCTGAAATATGCAGTTCAGGCATCCCCGGACGGACTGGCCCAGGCATTTTTGATTGGCGCAGATTTTATAGGAAATGACACAGTTGCGATGGTTTTAGGTGATAACATTTTTGCCGGCCACGGATTGAAAAAAAGATTGAAAAACGCAGTCCGTAATGCGGAAAAAGGCAAAGGGGCAACGGTATTCGGCTATTACGTAGACGATCCGGAGCGCTTTGGAATAGTGGAGTTTGACAGAGATGGAAAAGCAGTCTCGATCGAAGAAAAGCCAAAACAACCAAAAAGCAACTACTGTGTTACTGGCCTGTACTTTTATGACAACAGGGTGGTGGATTATGCCGGACAGCTAAAGCCGAGCGGGAGGGGAGAACTGGAAATCACAGATCTGAACCGGATTTATTTAGAGGAAGGACTTCTTAATGTGGAACTGCTGGGGCAGGGCTTCACATGGCTGGATACCGGCACCCATGAAAGCCTGGTGGATGCGACAAACTTTGTAAAAACAGTGGAGAGCCACCAGCACCGGAAAATCGCCTGCCTGGAAGAGATCGCCTATTTAAACGGCTGGATATCAGGCGATGAGGTACTGGCGGTTTACGAGAGTATGAAGAAGAATCAGTATGGCCAATACCTGAAGGATGTTCTGGACGGGAAGTATATTGATGTTCTTTACGAATGAAAAAGAGGGAAGAGAGTATGAAAATTATAGTGACCGGCGGAGCTGGTTTTATTGGAAGCAATTTTATCTACCACATGCTGGACGTGCATCCTGACTATCAGATTGTCTGTGTGGATTGCCTGACCTATGCCGGAAATTTATCCACATTAGAAAAAGCGATGAGTAATTCAAACTTTCATTTTTATAAGGTTGACATCTGCGAAAGAAATGATGTTTACAGTGTATTCCAAAAAGAACAGCCGGACATGGTTGTCAACTTTGCTGCGGAAAGCCATGTGGACCGGTCGATTGAAGAACCCGAGGTCTTTTTAGATACCAACATCAAAGGTACGGCAGTCTTGATGGATGCCTGCCGCAAATTCGGCATGGTGCGATACCATCAGGTATCGACAGATGAGGTTTACGGAGATCTTCCGCTGAACCGGCCTGACCTGTTTTTTACTGAAAGCACTCCTATTCATACCAGTTCTCCATACAGTGCCTCTAAGGCCGGAGCGGACTTGCTGGTGCAGGCATACCACCGGACCTACGGCCTCCCCGTGACCATCAGCCGCTGTTCCAATAACTATGGGCCCTTCCATTTTCCGGAGAAGCTGATACCCCTGATGATCGTAAACGCTCTGGCCGATAAACCGCTGCCGGTATACGGAGAAGGGCTGAACGTCCGCGACTGGCTGTATGTGGAAGATCACTGCAAAGCCATCGATTTAATCCTTCACAAAGGGCGAATCGGCGAGGTTTACAATATCGGCGGACACAACGAGATGAGAAATATCGATATTGTCAGAATGATTTGCCAGGCTCTGGGCAAACCGGAGAGCCTGATTACATATGTGGCAGATCGGAAGGGCCATGATATGCGGTATGCAATCGACCCGGAGAAGATAAGCAGTGAGCTTGGATGGCAGCCGGAAACAAAATTTGAAGACGGAATACGGAAAACGATTCAGTGGTATCTGGAAAACCGTGGATGGTGGGAAAGCATAATCTCCGGAGATTATCAGAATTACTATGAAAAAATGTATGGGAACCGATAGGATACCAGAAGAGAACCAGGATTAAGGGAAGGGTCAGGAGGATATACAAATGAGCATTTTAGTTACTAGATCTTCAATGCCGGAGTTAGATGAATTTGTCGAGGAGATAAAACCTATTTTTGAAAGTCACTGGCTGACCAACATGGGACCCGTTTACAAGCGGTTCCAGTATCAGCTGAAAGATTACCTGTCGGTTCCGCAGTTATCTCTCTTTGTAAACGGCCATATGGCTCTCGAAATTGCAATCCAGGCATTAAAGCTGACAGGAGAGGTGATCACAACTCCTTATACATTTGTTTCGACGACGCATGCGATAGTGAGAAATGGGCTAAAACCGGTATTCTGTGATATTAAACCCGATGATTATACGATGGATCCTGAAAAAATTGAGGAGCTGATTACCGAGAAGACATCGGCGATTATACCGGTCCACGTATACGGCAATATCTGCGATGTGGAGTCGATCGAGCGGATTGCCAGAAAGCATCATCTGAAAGTGATTTACGATGCGGCACATGCATTTGGCGTTACATATAAAGGAGTTGGGGTTGGGAATTTCGGTGATGCATCGATGTTCAGCTTTCATGCGACGAAGGTATTCCACACGATAGAGGGAGGCGCCATCGCATTTTCCGATGAAAATTTAAAAAATCCTCTGCATTGTCTGAAGAATTTCGGTATTACTTCTGAGGATATTATCGAGGAAGTGGGCGGAAATGCAAAGCTGGATGAATTCAGGGCAGCCATGGGAATCTGTAACCTGCGCCATGTGGACGAGGAAATCCAAAAACGGAAAAAAGTGTATGAGAGGTATGTCGGCCATCTGGCAGGAATAAACGGCCTTACATTAATCACTTATAACAAAGAGATTGAGCCAAATTACTCCTATTTTCCTCTCTATATTGATGAGGAAGAGTTTGGAAAGAACCGCGATGAGGTGTACACAAAACTATGTGAAAATGATATTTTCTCCAGAAGGTATTTCTACCCGGCTACGAATGATCTCGATTCCTACAAAGGTAAATTTGCCCATGGGGAGACACCGGTAGCAGAGCGGGTGTCAAAAAATATCCTGACACTTCCCATGTACGCTGATCTGGCCATGGAGGATGTCGATCGGATATGCGGTATGATTTTATCGCTGAGAATGTGACGGTTTCCCAAAGAAGAAATGAAGGTGCGTCAGCCGGGAAAGGGGGGATTGGGAATGGGAGATGTAAAACAAGGTCCGCATTATTATGGAGAATTGGAAGAGCCGTTTATAAGTCCCTTCATGACAGGCGAAATACGTATCAAACATACATTTTACATCCGATATGTAAAACGGGCAATCGATATCATAGTCTCATCGGCCGCAATTCTGCTGACGCTGCCGGTTAATATCCTGATAGCGGCAGCCACCCTTATGGATGTCGGAAAACCTGTTTTTTTCATCCATGAGAGGCCGGGCGTGGGAGAGAGACCGTTTAAAATGATAAAATTCCGGAATATGACAAATGAGACAGATGAAAACGGCGAGTTGCTGCCGGCCTCAGAGCGGATTACAAAGCTTGGAAAATTTCTGAGGAAGACTTCTCTCGATGAGCTTTTGCAGTTCTGGCTTATATTCATAGGAAAGATGTCGATTATCGGCCCCAGGCCGCTGCTGATGAAATATCTCCCCCGGTATTCAAAACGCCAGCACCTGCGCCATGCGGTCCGTCCCGGACTGGAATGTCCGCTGCCGGATTACTCAAAAACCGATTTAACCTGGGAGGAACGGCTGGAAAATGACGTTTGGTATGTGGAGCATATCAGCTTTAAAACAGACTGCATCATGATCTGCAGGCTTTTTAAGCTGGTGTTCAACAGAAAAAGGGCCGGCATTCGAAGTGAGAAAATCGATGGAGAGTTCATCGGAGAGGCAGATTAGTATGAAAAAAATTGTATTATTTGGAGCCGGAGGCTTTGCACGGGAAACCGCTTATCTGATAGAAAGAATAAATAACGTAAGAGCCGCTTATGAATTGCTGGGCTTTATCGTCGACGATGCTTACTACCGGGACGGTCTGGAGATCAACGGCTATCCGGTTCTTGGCACAAGGCAGTGGCTGATTGCCCATAAAAATGAAGTGGTGTGTACCTGTGCGATTGGTGAGCCGGGACCTCGGGAAGCCATTCAGGAAGAGCTGGAACAAAAGGGCATTCAGTTTGAAACCTTGATTTCACCGGATGTGGAACTTCACAGTACAGTAAAAGTCGGCGCAGGTTCTGTGATTGCCCATGGCGTTATGATGACTGTGAATATTAAAATCGGAAAAGGCGTGGTTATTAACGGGTGCACGACACTGGGACATGATGCCGAGGTGGGTGACTACGCATGCGTGATGGGCGGCTGCGGGCTGGCCGGTTACGTTAAGATAGGCCGGCGGGTGAAAATCGGAGGCCATGCATTTATTGTTCCCCATATCACGGTAGAGGATGACGCTGTCATTGCGGCCGGAAGCGCGGTTTTTGCGAAGGTAAAAAGAGAAAGGCGGGTGCTGGGGAATCCCGCCAGGCGGTTTGAATTATGAGGAGGCTCAGATGGAAATCAAACGGTTTGAGTCAGATATGATGGCATCCAATATGTATTTGCTGTCTGAAAACGGACATGCGGTTGTGATCGATCCCTGCCGTGATACGTCTCCTGGTTCCGGCCTGAAGACAGATGCACTGATATTGACCCATGAACACTATGATCATATCTCCGGAGTCAATGCATGGAAAGACGCATACGGCGCTCCGGTAATTTGCAGCAGGGCATGTGCCGTCAATATTGGAACTTCCAGGAAGAATATGAGCCGGTACTTTGAGGCATTCAGCCAGATGCAGACCTACGCCAGACAGGATGAACATGTATCCATAGAAAAGAATTATTGCTGCACCGCCGAATTCACATTTGATGATCAGATGCAGTTTTACTGGCAGGATAATTTTTTTGAATTATTTGCCCTGCCGGGCCATTCGGACGGAAGTATCGGAATCATGGTAAACCGCTGCAATTTCTTTTCCGGAGACAGCCTGTTTGAGGAACATGAGGTGGAGCTTGGGTTCCCCGGAGGGGACCGTGAAAAATGGAAAACCATTTCCAGCGGGCGGCTTGCCGGTTTGCCGGAAGGTATCATAGTCTATCCCGGACACTATAACGAGTTTGTACGAAGGAGAAGATAGAATGGCTTTTTTTGAGATAAAAGATATAAAAATCGAGGCAGTTTCATGCGCCGTGCCGGACAACCTGGTTCTCGTTCAGAGTTTTGAGCCTGTTTTCGGTGCGGAGGCATGTAAAAAGTTTACAGAGAGTACGGGGATCCGGGAAATGTATAAGGCTCTGCCGGAACAGACGGCAGGCGATCTGGCTTATGCTGCCGCTGAGAATCTTTTTGAGAAGACAGAGACGGATCGCAGTAAAATCGGCGCCCTTGTTTTTGTGACGCAGTCGCCGGATTACCGGAGACCTGCGACGGCCTGCGTGTTACAGAAACGGCTTGGCCTGTCACTCGGCTGTGCCGCTATGGATATCGGCCTTGGCTGTTCCGGCTTCGTCTACGGGCTGCAGACGGCCGCCTCTTTGATGGCCTCATCAGATATGGAGTATGCGCTTGTGCTGATAGGGGAGACCGCATCGAAACTTGTAAATCCGCTTGACAAATCCATTGTTATGATGTACGGCGATGCCGGTGCGGCAATTCTGTTAAAAAGAGAAGAAGGCGCCAGCATGAAGACTCTTTTAAAGAGCGACGGAAACCGGTTTAAAGCGATTGTCCTGCCGGCAGGAGGATTCCGCGATATGAATCCCTCCGATGAGTCTTTTATGTGCAGCGACGGGATCGAGAGATCCCTCTATGACATCTTTATGGATGGCACCTCGGTCTTCTCCTTTTCCATAACAGATGTACCGGAGACAGTGAAAGAATATCTCAGCTTAACGGAAAGCGCAATCGAGGAATATGACTGTCTGGCCTTTCATCAGGCCAACCGGTTTATCTTAAAGCAGATTACACGCAAGCTGAAGGCTCCGAAGGAAAAGGTTCTGATCTCACTGGATCGTTTCGGCAATACGGGAGGGATGTCGATTCCGCTGACACTCTGCGATCATTTTGGGGACACAGAGGATGGGAAAAAGAATATCCTGATGAGCGGCTTTGGAATCGGGCTGTCCTGGGGAGTGACATCAGCGGCAGTGGACACAGAGAAGATATTTCCCGTCATCAGAACAAAGGATTTTTACGCGGAGGGGAAATTTGAGCCGGGAGCATATTGAGACAGGAGAAACAGCGATGAATTTCATTGATTTTACCGGCAGAAAGATTCTGATTACAGGGGCATCCTCCGGCATCGGAAAGCAGACGGCCCTTACGCTTGGGAAGCTGGGAGCAGACGTGATTCTGGTTGCAAGAAGGGAAGAGAAGCTGAAAGAAGTATTGAATGAGCTGGACGGTAATAATAACGCCTGTTACGCTGCGGACTTAAGTGAGACGGACAGGATAGAAATGCTTTTTAAGCAGATCGCAGAAGAACAGGGGAGACTGGACGGAATGGTTTACGCGGCGGGAATTGCGATGTCACTGCCACTAAAGCTGTTCAAACCTGAAAAAATACGGGAAGTGTTTAATATTAACTATTTCGGTTTTATCGAAGCAGTCCGCCAAATCTGCAAAAAAGGAAGATATAACGAAGGGATGCGTATTGTCGGAGTATCATCGGTGGCTTCACTGCAGGGGGATAAAGCCCATCTTGCCTATTCCGGCTCTAAGGCTGCGATGGACGCCTCCGTCCGATGTATTGCAAAAGAAGTGGCGGACAAAGGCATCTGTATTAATACCGTGGCGCCTGCGATGACGGAAACGCAGATGTACCATGAATTCATTAAAAAGAACGGGGAGGACAGCCGGATCAGCTGGGAAATTCTGGAACGCCAGTATTTGGGGGTGGGAAAACCGGATGATATTGCAAATGCGATTGCATTTCTGATGAGCCCTGCGGCCCGTTTTATCACAGGTATCACTTTGCCGGTGGACGGCGGCATGACTACGTCCTGAATTGCCGGGGCAGAAGAGTGCGGCCGGACGGCGGAATTTAATAAAACATACAACAGGAGGAAATGATGATGAGCGAAAAAGAAAAATTGGCGCTGCTGGAAGAAACACTGGATTTGGACGAGGGAACCCTTGCACCGGAAATGATGCTGTCGGATATAGAAGAGTACGATTCAATGGCAAAATTATCTCTGATTGTCATGATGGATGACGAGTGCGGGGTAAAGCTTACCGGAGATATTGTTAAAAAGTTCCAGACGGTGGCAGATATACTGGATTGCATGAAGTAAAGAAGCCACAGGCAGCAGCTACGGAGGATAAAAATGAATAACAGAGAACTTTATGATGAGATATTTGCCCATGTTTTTACGGTGGATAAAAGCGAGCTGGGAGAAGATTTTGTTTTTGGAAAAGTTGAGAAATGGGATTCGGTGGCTCACCTGAACCTGATTTCGGAATTGGAAGATACCTTTGACACAATGCTTGAGACAGAGGATATCCTTCATTACGGTTCCTATCTCAACGGATTAGAAATATTGAGAAGAAACGGAGTGGAAATCTGAGGAAGGGTGGAGCAAAATGGAGAGACTTCTCGAACATAAAATCTGTCTGATAACAGGCGCGGGGAGAGGGATCGGAAGAGCGGTTGCAGAGCTGTTTGCCGAACTTGGGGCGACTGTCTATGCCAATGACGCAAGGGAGGGATGCATGGACGGCTGGCTTTCGGAAGCGGGAGCCGGACGGCCCGGAAAGATATATGCCTCCTACTTTGACATAACCGATGAATCGGCGGTGAAGGCGGCCGTGATGGGGATCAAAAAAGAGAGCGGACGCATCGATGTCCTTATCAATAACGCAGGCGTGGAATTCAATGAGCTGATTGGCATGATCAGCAGAAAAAATATGGATTTGATGCTAAGTGTCAATGTGATAGGAACCATTAATATGCTTCAGACGGCTGCCAGAGTAATGGGCAGGCAGCCGGAGGGAGGAAGCATAATCAATATCTCTTCCATGGTAGGGCTCCGGGGAAACCGCGGACAGCTTGTATACTCAGCGACTAAGGGCGCCGTGGTATCGCTCACCAAATCAGCCGCCAAAGAACTGGCCGGTAAAAAGATCAGAGTGAATGCCATTGCTCCGGGACTTACACAGACACCAATGATGGAACAGGCGGATCAGGAAAAACTGGAGGCCAGAATTAAGAATATCTGTATGGGGAGACCGGCCAAACCAAGGGACATAGCCCAGGCATGTGTGTTTTTTGCATCTGATTTGTCGGGATATGTATCCGGACAGGTTCTTGCTGTTGACGGCTGCACAATAATGTAAAGGCGGAGGTTTACTATGTTTTTAAATATTGAAAGCATTGAAAGAAAAAAGACAGCAATCCATGATGACAGCGGGACTCAGCTTACCTATGGGGAATTGTGCGATTTTATCAGTGAGATGGAAGCGCTGCAACTGCCGCGCAGCATTGTATTCTGCCTGTGTGAGAATACGGCGGGAATACTTGCGGGAATTGCCGCGTTTGAAAGCATCAGGGTTGTTCCGCTGCTGTTAAGCGCATCCATTGACGCCTCTTTGTTAGAAGAATTGGATGCTATGTACACACCGCACTATTACTGGATTCCCGAAACACAGAAGGAACGCTTAAAGGGTGAGGTGATATTTTCCGGATATGGCTGCTGCCTTGTGAAAACAGGCTATGAGGTCTATCCGGTTCATGACAGGCTTGCACTGCTGATGACAACTTCCGGCTCAACCGGCAGCCCGAAGCTGGTACGGTATAAGTATGGCAATCTGGAAGCCAATGCCAGGAATGTGGCCGCCGTATTCGGATGGACGAGCAGCGAAAACTGTATTATGGATCTGCCGGTACAATATACCATGGGGCTGAATGTCATAAACAGCCATCTCATTGTGGGAGCCACGGTTCTTCTGATAAAAAATAATCTGATGAGTCCGGAATTCTGGAGCTTTATTAAAGAAAATCATGGGACGAACTTCACGGGTGTGCCCTACAGCTACGAAATAATGATGAAACTTAAATTTACCAGAATGGTTCTGCCTGATTTAAGGACCTTATCGGAAGGCGGCGGAAAACTGACGGATGATATGTTCAAGGCTCTGGCGGAATACGCAGAGAAAGCAGGCAAGCGTTTTTGTGCCACATTCGGCACAACGGAGACAAGCGCCAGAATGGCATATTTGCCGCCGGAGATGGCGCGGCTGAAAACCGGCAGCATCGGCAAGGCAATTCCGGAAGGTGAATTATTCCTGTTGGATGTGAATGGAAATGAGATAGAGGAACCGGAGGCACAGGGAGAATTGGGGTACCGCGGACCGAATGTCACGATGGGATACGGAATCTGCCGGGAGGATTTGCTTAAAGGTGATGAGTGGGACGGTGAGTACCACACGGGAGATATTGCGAAGCGGGATTTGGAGGGCTATTACTTTATAATCGGGAGAAAAAAACGGTTTTTGAAGCTCTTCGGTCTTCGTATCAGCCTGGATCAATCGGAACGAATCATCAAAGAGAAATTTAACTGCGAATGCGCCTGCACCGGCGATGATGACAAAATGAGGATTTATATTGTAGACAAAGCACTGAAGGATCAAATTCCGGGCTATCTGGCAGAAAAATTGAATTTAAACGCTTCTGCATTTGAAGTGACGGTCATTGCTAAGCTGCCTAAAAATGAATCGGGAAAAATACTGTATAAGGATTTACATTAGAATCTGCCGTCAGGTACAGGTTTGGTTATGAATGAATAGAATGGAGCCGGGATATATATGAGTAATGGAGTCGATATTTATGGATAAACTGAAAATTCGTTTTAATTTTGTACATATAGATTTTGATAAAGCGATCACCTGGTTTATCTGTCTGTATTTTTCAAATGGCTTGGTCAGACTGGCTGCAAGGAGGGTTTTGTCTGTTGCCAGATTACAGAGTTCCTATATTTTATTCGCAAACTTAATCATATATATGCCGCTTATTCTTGTGCTGGTTCTGATGATATCAAAACGAAAGATTGATAAATCGTTATGGAGCTTTTTACTGGTTCTGTGTGCAACAGTATTTTTTTTCGCTCTCACTCTGTTTTTCCATCCGGATTATGACCGCTTCTTTTTCAGGGAGACATATGGTGCATGGGAGGATGTGTTCCGGCCGGACAGCGGAGCTGTTTTTGGCTTTCTGGTTGTAACTGCCAGTAGGAACAGCAGGCGGTTAATAGAGAATCTTAAATACGCTTCGATGCTTTTACTGCTGTACAGCATCTACCAGTTCCTTAAGGCCGTCAGTGACGGATACTGGACGGTTTTAAATGCCGCGGGTGAATCGATAGAGCAGAGCTATAACCTTGGCTTTGGTTACACCGTTATTTTCTGTGCCACTGTTTTTTTGGGACTTTTTATCAGGGAAAGAAAAAAAACTTATCTGCTGTTAGGCTGCATATCCACTGTGCTGGCTTTAGTAGGGGGATCCAGAGGCTGTGTTCTCTGTCTTCTCATTTTTGGAATACTCTATCTTTTTAAAGAGTTTTCCGTTGTTCCTGTCTATAAAAAAATTTTGATAACCGCTGGGGCGGTACTGGCTGGGATCCTGTTCAATGCGTTTTATTATGATATTTTATCATGGCTGTCAGGGATTGACGCGAGGACGATTCAAATGTTCCTCAGCGGAGATATTACCAGTGATAACGGCAGGGATGCGATTTATGCACTTGCGGCCGGGGCTGTTAAAACAATGTCTTTTCTGGGATACGGTGCATTCGGGGATCGGCAGTTTATCACGCCCTATTACTATTGGGGATATTGCCATAATATCATCCTGGAACTGATTATTGATTTCGGCTGGCTGTTTGGAATTATCATTTTCCTGATTATCTGTGTCAGAAGTATACAGGTTTTAATCAGAGCCAGGGAAGAGCAGACGTTTGTCATCTGTATCCTGCTTGCGGCCAATGCAAAATTATTCCTGTCGGACACATTTTGGGGATACCCTCAATTTTGGATGCTGATCGGATATCTGTTCTTTGTGTTTAAAGAAGAGAAGAAAGAAACGTTTACCGGCCGCATACGGTTCGTAAGAAAAAAGAAATAGTTATATTTTGTCGGAAGATACAGAGGATAAGAATGGACGAGCTAAATAAAATCGAAACTGCAAAGCAAAAACAGCATGCAAAAGGGAAACTGTTTGTGACAGAACGACTTGAAAAATTATTTGATGAAGGTAAATATAAGGAGATCTTAGACAAGGGACGAAGGATCGGCGTATTGATTTGCGAAGGACGGATCAGCGGCAAGAAAGTGATTGTTGCTGCTCAGGATTTTACATATAGAGGCGGAACTCTGGGCAGAAAAATAGGAGAGAATATTGCCAGAGCCCAGGATATTGCGATTACAAAAAAATGTCCCTTTATTACAATCAATGATTCCGGAGGAGCAAGAATCCAGGAAGGCATTGATTCGCTGGCCGGTTATGGTGAAATATTCTACAGAAATGTTATGGCATCTGGTTTTATTCCTCAGATTTCCGTGATTTTAGGCCCTTGTGCCGGCGGCGCGGTATATTCGCCGGGGATCACAGATTTTGTCTTTATGGTTGAGAATATTGCGCAGATGTATATTACGGGACCGAAGGTAGTGAAAAGCGTGACAGGCAGTAATATAACGGCAGAGGAGCTGGGAGGCTTTAAAGTCCATAACAGGGAAAGCGGCGTATCCCATTTCTGCTATCCGGATGAGGAGATGTGTTTTGAGGAGCTCCGCCGTCTGATAGCCATGCTGCCGGCAAACTGTGAAGAAAAGACCGCGCTTCCCAGAAAAGAACTCTGTGAAAAAGCAGAAGCTGAGCTTGCGATACCGGAGAATACCCGGATCGGGTATGATGTCAGGAGCGTAATCCGGGCCGTGGCGGATGAGGGATCATTTATGGAGGTGTCTGCGGAATTCGCAATGTCGATAGTAGTCGGGTTTGCAACCCTTTGCCAGACCACAATCGGGGTCGTCGGAAATCAGCCAAGCTGTCTTGCGGGAAGCCTGGACTGTGATACAAGTGATAAAGCGGCGCGGTTTGTCAGATTCTGTGATGCATTTGGCATACCGTTAATCACGTTCACGGATGTACCCGGGTATCTGCCTGGGGTATCTCAGGAAACAAAGGGCATTATCCGCCATGGAGCAAAGCTTTTGTATGCTTTTTCAGAGGCGACGGTTCCAAAGATTAATATTATACTGAGAAAAGCCTATGGCGGGGCCTATATAGCGATGAACAGCAAACACTTGGGAGCGGATTACGTAATAGCATGGCCGACTGCCGAGGTGGCGGTTATGGGTGAGGACGGCGCGGTTGAAATACTCTATGCGAAAGAGCTGAAAAACCTGTCGGGAAAAGAAAAAACAGATTTTTTAGATAAGAAAAAAGCAGAATATAAGGCGGAGGTTATCAATTACAAACATGGCCTTGAAATGGGGTATATAGATCAAGTGATTAAGCCGTCTGAAACCAGGGAGACTGTCGTTGCCTTGTTAAATGATGCACTGCGGAAAAAGAAATTGCGGAAAGCAAAAATACTCCGGAAAAAACATGGGAATATCCCATTGTAGTCAATTTGAAAAAACTGGAGGTTTATGCTATGCGTCGGAATTTTCTTTTGTTTTGCGTCATTGGAGTCATGTTTCTCATTTTTATCTTTTCAAGCCAGGCCGGAGCTTCTTCCCACTATCTCAGCAATGCGGCGGGGAGACTCTTAGGGGTGTTGAGGGAAGATGAAAATGGAGAATTTTACGGCCGGTTTCTTTTCTGGGAATGGAATATAAGACAGCTTGGACACATTACACTTTTTGCCCTGCTGGGCGGAGTCACCCATGCTTACCTGCTGTTAAAACAGACTGAGCTGACAGAAATAAAGATATTAAAATGTTCATTTCTGTCAGCTTTGCTCTGCTTTATCTACGGGTGCATGGATGAATTCCATCAGTACTTTGTAAACGGCAGAAATGCGAGATTCCAGGATGTACTGGTAGATGCAGTAGGATTTACGGCTGCTGTCTGTGCTGTAAATGCCGCTGTCTGGCTATACCGGAGGATTAGAAGATAAGTATTAGGAAAAGTTAATATTCGCGGAAAGGAAGCAGAGATGAACATCACACATATTATGGCTCAGACAATGTATACACAGGATATGTATATGTTGATTAATACATGTTTTGACGGAACAGAACATAAATTCTGCACAGGGCATGCAAAGCGAAAGGATTCTTTAGCTCCGATTGGATTAAATCAGGCAAAAGGAAACGCCGAGGTCATTAACCCGAAACATTTCATCAGGTATATTAAAAATCTGGATGCCTGTGATGCAATTATCCTACATGGATTATTTAATTTCAAACATTTTATTTTTATTTCCCGTAAAAAGGAATGGCTGGAAAAGACATGCTGGGTAATCTGGGGCGGCGATATCTACCGTTATAATGAAAAATCGAACCGCTGGGGAGTGAAGCTGACGGAATACTTAAAACAAAAGTATGCATGTCAGATTGGTTATGTGGCGACTCTTGTGGACAAGGATCTGCCGCTTGCGCGCCAGTGGTACCATGTTGGCGGAAAACATTTTTCTCTGAGCTACCCCCTTCCCATCCAGCGTCCGGGCGTGATGCAGAAGCTTACGGATAAAGGAAATAAGAAAGGCTTCGGTAAGAAAACGGTAAAGGTGATGCTGGGAAACTCCGCGACCCTGACCAACTGCCATATGGATGCGCTTCAGGAACTGGCGGCATTCGCGCCGGAAGATATGAAGCTATATATTCCTCTCACATACGGGTTTAAAGGCTATGAGGAATACCGGGAGATGGTGGTTCAGGAGGCGGTCAGAATATTCGGGGAACATAAGGTGGTTCCCGTCACGGAGTCTATGGACGGCGAGGCATATTCGGAGTTTATCAGCGATATGGATATCGGTATCTTTTATAATGACAGACAGCAGGCCATGGGAAACATCGCCATTGCCCTGGCTTCAGGAGTGAAAATCTATATCCGCAATGATACGACGATGTGGGGGAATTATGAGGGAAGAGGGTTCCGGATTGAAAATGCCTTTACTCTTTCAGAAGAGACATTCGATACCTTCCGTTATTATGATCCTGTAAAAAAAGAAAAAAACATGGCATTGATTCGCAAATATACGGATATCAACCTAATCCGGGATAAATGGAAACAATTATTTACGGAGATGACGGCAGAGAGACAGAATGATGAAAAATACAAATGACAGTACTTCTATTTCTACGAATATCTTATGGCGTCTGGCAGAACGCTTTGGGGCCCAGGGAGTCAGTTTTATTGTTTCGGTAGTCCTCGCCAGACTGCTGGAACCCTCTGTTTATGGAACGGTTGCATTAATCACCGTTATCACAAATATTTTGAATGTATTTGTCAGCAGCGGTTTATCGACGGCTCTGATTCAGAAACAAAGGGCGGACGATCTGGATTTTACGACAGTATTTGTCTTTAATATCTGCATGTCCCTCGTACTGTATACAGGCCTGTTTTTCTCCGCCCCGGCGGTGGCGAAGTTTTATGAAATGCCTCAGATGCTCCCGGTAATCCGGGTCTTATCCCTAACTGTTGTCCTGGGAGGCATCAATGGAATACAACAGGCCTATATTTCAAAAAAAATGTGGTTCCACTTATTTTTCAGGGCTACGATTGGCGGAACGGTCTGCTCCGCCTTTGTCGGTGTAGGTATGGCATATGCAGGTTTCGGGGTATGGGCCTTAGCCGGACAGATTTTGACGAACCAGCTGATGGACACGGTTATCCTGTGGAAGATGCTTGACTGGCATCCGCGGTTTCAGTTCTCCTTTCAGCGGTTTAAACCCCTGTTTGCATTTGGGTGGAAAGTATTTGTGTCAAATTTAATAGATACATTCTACAAGAACCTGAGAAGCCTGCTGATTGGCAAAGTATACACCCAGTCGGATTTGGCATTCTATAACCGCGGAAACCATCTGCCGGAATTAATCATATCAAATGTGAATACCTCAATACAGAGCGTTTTCTTTCCTGCATATTCGTCCGCGATCGGTGATAAATCAAAGCTGCGGGAATTGGTCCGGAAATCGATCTCCATCAGCACTTACCTGATTTTTCCTGCAATGACGGGACTTGCGGTTGTCTCGTCCACTCTGGTTCAGCTGTTATATACGGATGTGTGGTCGGCAGCGGTCCCCTACATGTGGATTGGATGTTTCAGCTATGCGTTCTGGCCGCTGCATACGGCGAACCTGCAGGTGATTCAGGCAATGGGAAGAAGCGATATCAGCTTAAAACTGGAGATAATTAAAAAGGCCGTTACGGTTATCTGTCTGATTTGGTCGATAAGATATGGCGTATTCGCAGTAGCGGTATGTGCATTGCCGCTTTCGATTTTTTCACTGCTGGTAAATTCCTTTCCGAATAAATCGCTTTTAAATTATCCATTTCGGATGCAGCTGGCCGATATATTCCCGGCGCTGTGGATGAGCGGGGTGATGGGATGCTGTGTTTTTTTAGCAGGAGGCTTGCCGCTTGGCAATTTTTTGAAGCTGTCGGTACAGCTTGTTACCGGGGGAATGATTTATCTGTTCTTATCCGTACTCACTCATAACCAGTCTTTCATATATGTGAAAACAAGGGCAATCGGCCTCTGCCGGAAAAAGCGGGAAAGGACAGGAGCAGTTAAGTAAAATAGAAAATGCAATCGGGCTGCATTTTTTATTGACGGTGGTGACCTTTGCGCGGTCCCTGCAGGTTGCCGTTCGTCCGGCCATCCCGTTACAGTCCGGATGCATCGCAGTATTCCTCTTTAACCTCCTGGATAAACCGATTTATTTCCGGAATCGCTTTATCGGCCAGTTTGTTGTAAGCCAGATAGATAGGCAGCTTGCAGTCTCCGATCGAAATGGGGCACAGGGACTGGGTGATGATTAGCCGCCCGTATTTGAGCTGACTGCGGATCACGCTGGTGAAGCCCACGCCCTTTGCGGCCAGTTCGAGAGCCAGGGGAGCCGACGAGGCCTTTATGACCGATTTAGGCGCATAGGATTTCTGACGTAACGCCGCTTCTGCGTAGCTGTTTTTATATTGGATCATGGGGATGTCATTCAGTTCTGAAACATTGATGAAAATGGGATGCTCGATATCCACATGGGTAATGTCATAATTTCCCAGCGCCGGATGAGATATTGCGCCGATTAGCAGCACCGGCTCATATAAAAGCAATTCGACCATAATCGAAGGATCGGTATTGGAGGCGGGTTGAGTCTTCCGTCCCCGGTTGGAGGTTGTCGTGA